>JAHEJB010000093.1:4751-10931 GCA_024639085.1 Rubricoccaceae bacterium
ACGCTGAATGAAGCAGCGTACATCGAAGCCACGTTAGCGAGCATCTTGGCTCAATCTGAGGCTGCTGAAATCATCGTCGCTGATGGCGGTTCGGTCGACAACACTCTCGAGCTTGCCAAGCAATTTGTGCGAGTTGTCGAGTCTTCGAAAGGCCGAGCCACCCAAATGAACGCCGGAGCTGAGATTGCCTCCAACGAGATTCTCGTCTTCCTCCACGCAGACACGAAGCTTCCGCAAGACGGTTTCAAAGCCATCAAGATGGCGCTTTCGGACCCTGCGACCCTTGCCGGATGCTTCAGGCTCGGATTCGATGACGACAGTTTCTGGATGCGTGTCTGGTCCTGGGATGCATGGATGCATTCGCATCGCTTCGCATTTGGTGACCGCGCCATCTTCATACGGCGAGCCGCCTTCGACGCTCTTGGCGGATTTCCTGACCAACCGATATTCGAGGACCTCGAATTAGTCAGGCAGATCCGCCAACAAGGTCAGTTCGCTTTTCTCGACGAGGCCGTGGAAACATCGGCTCGCCGGTTTAGGCAGTATGGTGCGTTAGTACAACAGGTTCGTAACGCGTTTCTTTGGTGCGGTTGGATCCTCGGCCTGCCGCCACACCGATTAAAGCGATTCTATTCAGACAAACGAGACGAGCGAGACGCGCATCTCAGCTGGAAGGTGGACGCCGATCCTTCCCTCGTGCGGCCGTAATCGGACGTGGCTCTACGATGTCCTTTGGGAACGCCCTCATGCCGAAAGCGTGGCATAATGCTACGTTCCTGACGGACGGACTTCTTTCCGCAATGTGTGTGTATCTATGACTACGTCTCTCCGCTTCGCCCTAGCTGCCTCCCTTCTTCTGGCGCTCTCGTCTGCTTCGGCACAGACAACATTTAGCCTCCACAACCCGACACTGGTTGTTGACGGAAATCATATTGCCGTAGAAGGCGCACCGCTTTCGCAGTATCCTTTTACCTACTTCTATCTAAGTGTGCCTGAGGTTGGCACATACACGATTGCAGGATATCCCTTCGAAGGTGCCCGAAAAGCAGGCACATTCAATGACACGTATTTCGAGTTCACCGCTGCTGACCACCAGATCCAGATCTGGTCGACGTCTCGACTGCTGTCTGCCTATGGCATTGTAGATGCCTACGTGCGATTTGATGATGGGCTTGCTTCGGTTGGTGACGCGGCCGTTATTTCCTCCACACCTATCAGTGTTCGCGAGGCAAGCGCTGAAGACAGTCCGGTAGCGAGTGGTCCTTCAGCCGAGGAGCTTCGGCGCGGTGCAGATGCTAGGCGTATCGCCGAAGCAAGTGCCCAGCGTAGAGGGGACGTTGAGACCGCTCGATTGGAAGCCGGGCGCGTCGCTGCTTTGCAGCAACGAAATGAAATCGAAGCCGACAGAATGAGGCTTCAGGAAGAGGTTCGGACGCTTCGACGAGAAGTAGAAGAGTTGGATGGGCACGACCATCCGTTGCAGGCTGAACGCGATCAACTGGCCGCTGAACTTGCCAGACTTCAACGTGAACGAGGTCTAGAATCTGCCATCGCGGGAATCCGATCTGAAATGGATCACCTCAGATCAGGAGCGTCAGATTTATCAAATACACAGGCCAGTCTCGAATCCGAGCGCTCAACCTTGAGGTCGCGACGTACAGATCTAGTCGCCGAACTGTCTGCTTTGAGATCCGAAACGGAAGCCCTCGAAAGTGAGATTCGCCTTCTTCGTTCCAATCGCGAGCGGCTCACCGAAACGAGAGATGGCCTGGCGGCAAGTAGCGCTGCCATTGCAGACCAAAGAACGAGTCTCCAAGAGATGCGTTCAGCACGTGATGAGGCCGCGGCAGAGCGCGACGAATATGCTCAAACTGCCGCTGGCTTGCGCCGCGAAAAGACAGAGCTGGAAGCTGGAATCCGTGATCTTGAAGAGCAGCGTGCTCAACTCATGCAAGAGCGCCTCCGACTCATGGCAGACCGCGATCAAGTTGTACGCGAGCGTGATGCGCTGCATCGCGAAACCGAGCGCCTCCGAAACGAGGCTGGGGGAAGTGCTGGCACATCGGACAACTCCCCCGCCGTTCAACGCTCGATGCCAACTACTCGAACAGCGTCAATAGACGTTGATGGGACAGTAAATCGTCCCATTTCTTGGGAAGGCGCCGAGCTTACCGAAGTTGAAGGCCCGAATATCAGCCTGAACGAATTTGACTTTAGTCGACTTGAGAATCCTAGGGAAGTCCATCGTTTCATCGAAGAAGTAGAGTTTCCCCAAATCGCGCAAATGACACCTACCGCGGGGAACGTTTTAGTCCTCTTCTCAACTGACGAGGAGGGTTGGGTTGTACAGACTGAAGTCACGGAGCCGATCGGGAGTGGGCTGGACATCGTCGCAGAACAAATAGTGCGAACCATGCACTTCAAATTGCAGTCGGTTGTCGGGCATCCGGCCACAATGAGCTCGCACGTTACCGTAGCGTTTAATCGCTAGCAGTGCGTGACAGCAATACTCGGTTGGGGAACTACTCGCATGTTTAGCACCCTTCGCGTTAGGTTCGGCTGCCCATAGATAGCACTTTGGGCTTCTCTTTTTTTGTCGGCTGAACATTAGACTGGCGGGACGAACATGAATGACTTTTTTCAACAGCTGGACATAATCGGCGGCGAGGTTCTGTGGGGCGTGGCTTCGTGGCGGCTGGGCGCAGCCCTAGTCATCATCTTTTTTGGCTTTGCGAGTCGCAAGATCATCGGAGCCATTTTCACGCGCCTCGGCCGCAAGGCATCCGGAACGAAAGTGCAGTGGGATGACGAGGCAACTCGGTTATTGGCCAAGCCACTCGCCGTCGTTGCGCAGATCCTCCTCTGGAGGGTCGCTGCAGCCATCATGCTTTTGCCAATAGAGCCCGTTAATACGCGAGAAATCGTGGCGAAAGGGCTGGAAGGCGCCCTAATGGTTGGCGTGGTGTGGGTCCTGTTCAGAGTTGTAGATGTTCTAGCGTCGGTCGCCAATCGGCTGGCAGAGGGCACGGAAACTCGTATAGATGACCAGGCCGTTCCTCTCCTAAGAAAAACGCTTAAAGTATTCCTGGGCGTCCTTGGCGGCATTTTCGTGATTCAGAATCTCGGCTTCTCCGTCCTTAGCGTGATCACGGGCCTCGGCATTGGCGGGTTGGCCTTGGCGCTCGCTGCACAGGACTCCGTGTCCAATTTTTTCGGCTCGCTGGTTCTGTTTACGGACGCGCCTTTTCAAGTTCAGGATTACGTTGAGGTCAACGGGGTCAGTGGAACTGTAGAGGAAGTTGGCTTCCGCACGACGCGAATCCGGCAGGATGATTCTTCAATTGTGTGTGTGCCCAACCAGACTTTCACGGGCTCGTTTATTACGAACTACTCAGAGCGTCAAGGCCGGGTTATCCATTTTACCTTCAGGGTCGCTCCTCCTGATAGTCCGGGACGCTTGCACTCTTTCTTGAACGACGTCCGGTCGGGACTCTCAGAGCACAAACAGGTCAGGGCTGATTCCGTCGAAGTGTTCATGACGGGGTTTGAAGACCTGGGACTTAGCGTCTCAATCAGAGCGATTACGAAATACAACGGCTGGACGGAGTTCCTCGAGACCCGCGAAGAGTCGCTGTTCATTGTACTTTCGCGTCTCCACGAACACAGTTTGCAAATGGTTGGCTCACACGATGTGATTGTCATGCAGCCGAGTTCAAATGGCAATGAGCATCAAGATGAAAAAAGCAAACTTCAAGCACTGCGAGCCGATGTTCGGACTGAGGACTAGAATTGCTGTTTAGCTGTCGAAACAGAAGTCGCTCGCAAATGAAAGAATCTGAAAGGAGTCCTACATTGAGCAAATGCGTCTTCATTATCTAATTCTGATCGCTATTGGCGTAGCTCTGTCCGCGACGCCCGCCCCATCTCAAACCGCTGCACCGTGCGAAAACGGCTTTGCAATCGACCCGATCGATGGCACCCCATATGCGTGCGAAGGTATTGGCCTCATGAATCGGGTTCCGCTCACCGACATGGGGGTGCCGATTGACCCCGGTTCGGGTCTCCCCTACAGGGGCAACGACATCTGGGGCTGGACTGACCTAGACACAGACCGTCGATACGCACTTGTAGGCAATCGCTCCGGTACCTATTTCGTTGATGTCACGGATCCTGCCGTTCCGCTTTCCCTCGGAGGTCTTCCCACCGAGACCATCGCCACGACATGGCGCGACATTAAAGTTTACGCCGATCATGCCTTCATAGTGGCAGATGGTACCGATGACCACGGGATGCAGGTGTTCGATCTGGCCCGCCTGCGCGGACTGACCCACGACCCAAACCGGCTCTTCGACGCGGACGTCGTCTATCACGGTGAATCCGGCCACATGACTGGAAGCATCCACAACATCGCCATCGACGAGGTATCGAGGTTTGCTTTCCTCCTGGGGACAAATGACTGTAATGGGGGCTTGCACATTGTCGACATACGTACTCCCACGTCGCCTACATTCGCCGGATGCTTTTCGGATCAAGGCTACACGCATGATGCCCATTGCCTCGTCTACAATGGGTCCGACACCGACTATCTCGGACACGAGATCTGTTTTGCATTTAACGAGGACCACGTCTCGATAGTAGATGTGACCGATAAGGCTTCGCCTGCGCTGATTTCGACCGTAACCTATCCGAATGTGGGCTACACGCACCAAGGGTGGTACGATGGATATGATCTGCTGTATGGCGACGACGAAGCCGATGAGCTGAACGGGTCTGTTCCCAGCACGCGCACCCTTCGATTCGACGTCACTGATCTTGACGCGCCCTCACTCCTTGATGAGTTCTTTCACGGCACAGACGCCACCGATCACAACCTTTACACGTTCTGGCCGCTAATCTTTCTATCGAACAATGCCTCAGGTTTGCGAATCCTACAGGAGTTAGAGGGGCCCGGTCGAGAGCTCTCACCGATTGCATTCTTCGATACCTATCCTGAGAACGATGATGCAGGTTTTGAGGGGGCTTGGAGCGTTTTTCCATTTTTCGGAAGTCCTCTTTTCGACAACCTTGGACCGCTTCTCGTTAGCGATCGATCTCGAGGACTCTTTATGATTGAACCACTTGACGGGGTTTTTACAAGTTCTGAGGCTCCAGCACTTTTGGAGCAGTCGATCACCGTAAATCCAAATCCCTTCTCGGTTTCCTCGAGCATTCGGCTTACGGCACCAGCCCCGCAGGTTATCCACGTAGCGGTTTTCGATACGCTCGGCCGGCTCGTCACCGTGCTTTTCAGTGGTGAAGTCTCGGCGACTCTGGACCTTTCCTTTGACGGGCAGCGGATGGCTCCAGGCACATACGTCGTTCGCGTTCAGGGTGAGACATTCACTGAGACTCGCGTGATAACGAAAGGTTGGTAACCATCTGTTCCAAGGACACGCGCATATGCACTCGGAGAGACTGGCGAATTGATGTACCAGCCCGTGCCGATCATCAGAACACGTTGTACTTTACAACCACGGAAGCCAGGGGTGCCGCGACCATATCGTGGCTGAGAAAAACCCTCAGCACCTGATCCGGTTAACACCGGCGTAGGGAGGCTTCTTCGGTTTCGCAGCCCCAAAGCATCGGGGTGTTGTGCTCCGGCTTCCGACCAATCCCTCCCCATTCGGAAGCTGTCATGGAACTCCATACCACAACCGCCGCTGCAAAACGTAGCGCTGACGAACGCACGCGAGACCGGCTCACTGAACTTTCCGACGAGGTTCGTCGACCTTTCCCCGGCTCCCGCAAGATTTTTGTTCAGGGAAGCCGCTCGGATCTTCAAGTCCCAATGCGACTCATCGAACAGTCTGCAACTGGTGCTAGTTTTGGGGAGGAGGAGAACCCCGCTATCCCCGTTTACGACACATCCGGGCCGTACACAAACCCCGAGGCGACAATCGATCTCCGTGCCGGGCTCCCGGGTGTAAGAGGCGGGTGGATTGAAGAGCGCGGAGACACGGAGCAACTCGGCAGTCTAACCAGCGCGTTCGGAAGGGAACGTGCGCTCGACGAAAGTACAGAGCATCTGCGCTTCGAGCACGTCCAGACGCCGCTTAGAGCCAAGCCTGGTAAGACAGTTACCCAGATGCACTACGCGCGGCGCGGCGAGATCACGCCCGAGATGGAGTTCATCGCCATCCG
>JAHEJB010000011.1 GCA_024639085.1 Rubricoccaceae bacterium
AATCAACGGGCCGTCGACAGCGTGCATTTCTGCGAACGCGCGTTCCAGGAATGGAAAAATCTCACCCCTATCAAGCGCGGGCTCACCGTAGAACTGCTCGTGCTCTGTCAGAATTGAACTGAAAACCTCACGGAAACGCGGGTTTTGAATCACCCCTTCCTGCTCTGACAACAACTGAACATCTCTTACGAGATCGTCCAAAATTGACTCGTATTCGGCAGGATTACCAGAAGCTTCGGCTTCGAGAAGCTCGGCCTGGCGTGCATAAAGGCGGGCTATGCGGCGGGCCAGTTGTTCGTCTGTCGGCGAGTCGGTCGCGACGGCGTCGAGTGCGGGAGCGTTTACTTGTGACGGAAGCGTTTCCGTAGGGCGGCTCTCGAGGGCGGCGTCTGTCGTGGCGGACTGGCCAAGTACTGGTGCGACGAAGAACAAGGAGGCCAGTGCAGCCGTTAGGGCTCGTGGCATCGTGGTAACGGTGGGTTTAGTTGGGGATAAAGACGGGAGCCTAAACTATTACTTGAAGGTAGCGGCTCCAAACGCAAAACACACTTTTCGTGAACATCCTTGTTGTGACTACCAAAATCGCCTCCAATATGCCAGAAAGCGCTCTCTTGATCTGCTAGAGTGGAACGTTTCCGTGCTTTTTGCGGGGATTGGATGCCACTTTATTTCGTAGCATCTCAAGGCCTCGGATCAAGACACGCCGCGTTTCTGAGGGCTTGATCACGTCATCTACGTAGCCGCGTTCGGCAGCGATGTACGGATTGGCAAACTTCTCGCGGTACTGTTCAATAAAGCGTTCCTCGGTCGCAGCGGGATCATCAGCATCCGCAATCTGCCTCTTGTAGATAATCTCCACCGCTCCTTTCGGCCCCATCACAGCGATCTCTGCAGTCGGCCACGCTAGGTTTAGGTCGCCGCGGATATGCTTTGAGTTCATCACGTCATACGCCCCGCCGTACGCCTTTCGAGTGATAACGGTCATCTTTGGCACAGTTGCTTCGCAGAAAGCATACAGCAGCTTGGCACCGTGGCGAATGATCCCCCGCCACTCCTGATCGGTTCCAGGAAGGAAGCCAGGAACATCTTCAAAGACAACAAGCGGAATATTGAATGCATCGCAGAAGCGCACGAAGCGCGCACCCTTTACACTCGCGTCAATGTCGAGCACACCGGCAAGCACCGCAGGCTGATTTGCAACGATTCCTACACTTCTACCACCGAGCCGCGCAAAGCCCACCACAATATTGGCAGCGTAGTCGGGATGGATCTCGAAGAACTTCCCGTCATCCACGACACGCTCAATCACGTCGTGGATATCGTATGGCTTGTTCGGGTTTTCGGGGACGATGGAATTAAGCTCGGAATCTGCTCGATCAATTGGATCGCCTGTTTGGGCGAGTGGTGCCGGGTCTTCGCAGTTGGATGGCAGATAGCTAAGGAGCTCACGAATCTTCAGCAGGCAATCGGCTTCGTTGGCTGTCGCAAGGTGAGCCACGCCAGACTTGGACGCGTGCGTATCCGCTCCGCCTAGCTCCTCCTGAGTGACCACCTCGTTGGTAACCGTCTTGACCACATTGGGGCCGGTCACGAACATATAGCTCGTGTTCTTGACCATGAACACGAAATCTGTTATAGCCGGCGAGTATACGGCGCCTCCAGCGCAAGGCCCCATCACAGCCGAAATCTGAGGCACGACGCCGCTGGCCAACGTGTTCTGGAGAAAGATGTCGGCGTAGCCCCCTAGACTTGCAACGCCTTCCTGAATACGTGCTCCGCCCGAGTCATTCAGCCCGATAATGGGTGCGCCGTTTTCGAGCGCAAGCTGCATGACTTTAACAATCTTTTCAGCGTGGGCGAGACCTAGCGATCCACCGAATACGGTGAAGTCCTGCGAGAATACGTACATGAGACGGCCATCAATTGTGCCAAAGCCCGTGACAACGCCATCGCCGTACGGGCGGTTGTTCTCTAGCCCAAAGCCTTTCACCTGATGCCGGACAAACGCACCTAGCTCTTGAAACGAGCCTTTATCTAAGAGGAGGTCGAGGCGTTCCCGCGCTGTCAGTTTGCCTTTTTCATGCTGGCGAGCGATTCGAGTTTCACCGCCTCCGAGCTGCGCTTCGGCTCGACGTCTTTCTAAATCATCCAAGGGCGATTTGGAGGAAGGCTCTGATCCTTGTGTCGTTGAGGTCGTCATTCCTAATAATTGGCTGGACGCTCAAAACTACGCGATCCGCGGATGACCAATCGCATGCCCATGTCGTCCAATCAGCGCTATGAGCGATAGCGGCCTTCAACGGCGTCTGTAAACGCAACGATTGCGTCGCTGTAGATCTCAACCTTGTTCGCCTGATAGGAGTCCTTGAGAATCGGCCAGGCGTCGTTCCAGCTCTCTGCTTCGTCAAGCGCTTCAAGAATGTCTCGATAGGCGAGCTCTGAACCTCTGGTCAGCTGTTGTGCGTACCAGTCCCGCCGCTCTGTAGCGGATGCACCAAGCACACGTGTTTCAAGAGAAACCAGTGGCTCGTGACGGGAATCGTCACTTGTTCCACGTTGTTCCGACGCGGGAGGGCTGTTTCCAGATTCACTCACCGCAGCTGCGCCTTTGCTGGAAAGCTTCATCCAAAGTGGCTCTGCCTGGACACGATCATCGTCTTCAGAAACTTCTACGTCTTCGAAATCGGCATCGACAATATCCACTTCCCCGGTCTCGTCCGACGTGTTTTCCTCATCCTCTACATCGTCGGCCACGTCCTCAACATCGTCTTCTTTCTGAACGTCGTCTTCTACCCCTTCATCCGCTTCAGTTTCGGATGCCACCTCTGGCCCCTCTTCGGGTAATTCTTCGGCGTCCTCTTCAGCATCCACCTCTTCCTTGATCTCTTCGTCAATTTCCTCTTCCTCGTTCAGGGCATTCTCTACGTCGTCTGACCGAATTGCCGCGTCAACGTCGTCTACTTCCATGGCATCGTCAGGATCATCGGTATTGGCGAACGCGTCGTCTTGATTCCCCGCCGCTACAGCGGCGGAGGCCGCCGCCGCGGCTTTGTCTCGAGCTAGGCGCTGCCACAACGGCTCCGAGCTACTCCCCGCCTTGCTTTCATCGGCAACGACCGCTAGCAAATCATCAGCCTTTTCTTTTGCCTCCGGTTCTTCGGCCTGCTTACTGGTCAGCTTGGGTAATGCGGGCTGAGCGCTCGCATTCAGAACGTCGCGCAATTGATCCTCGCTGTACGTCTCGACGCCTATCAGCTTGGATGCTACCGTACTCATTCCTTTCGCCTCAAAAAACTTCCTGAGCAAACCCGCTGGAACACCCTCCTCGTAATCAGGAATTGATTTCACGAGTGCGAAGAGCGGTTCGAGCAGCATCATCCAATCAGCCGTTTCAAACTTTGCAACCATCCGCGTGTCAATGCGATTCAGCAGCTTTTCAAACTCCTCCTTTTCTACACCATCAAGGCCCTTTCTTTCTACATAACCCTCGGCAACTTCGCGGAAGTAAGGGTAGGGCGAAAACGAAGCCATGCGCTCTTGCAAGGCGTCCAATTGCAACACCGTCGTTGCGTCCGCAAACGTAAACGAAACCAGCGCCTCTACCGGTTCGACGAGGAAGCTCAGAACCTGTCGAGAAGCCGTCCGGACTGCTTTTGTCCAGGCTCCCTCGGGAAACTGGGCCGCTTCCCTCGCTGCGGTCTTCCAGACCTTTCGAGCCGTTTGGATCAGCTCGTGATCCGAATCCAGCCATGGAGATTCTGGGGCGGCCGCTTTCTGATCAGACCGCCGATCCAACACGCTTCCGAGGTAGTGAGCTACCGGCAGGGGTAGCGTACTCAGGTCCGCCCTGGGGTGTGATTGACCGGCAGGCAGGATCGTTAGTAGATGGTTGGCGAGTGCCTCGGCGGTGACGTCTAGCATGGGCTGCTGAATTGTTCGTGCAAACTAACGCCGAGCATCAGCCAGCGGGATGCGCTGTTCGTGACGTTGTTCGGTCACCGCGAGAACGCGGATTGGCATGCGTTCGGTACATTCGCCCACCACCACTTGCGGACGAGGAGGTTTCCACGCGAAACGCGGGTGCCCTGTTTGTTCTGGTTACGACAATACAGCATGGCGGACGCCGATAAGCCGGTTCAAAACGATCCCTACAAACTGAGTGGGAAAACCGTTTCCCATTATGCCGTCCGGGAGGTTCTTGGTGGCGGTGGCATGGGCGTTGTTTACCAAGCAGAGGACACACGTCTGCAACGTCCAGTTGCCCTCAAGTTCCTTCCTCCAGCCCTCAGCCAGGATTCCCATTCGAAGGATCGTTTTTTGGCAGAGGCTCAGGCTGCGTCAGCGCTCGATCACCCCAACATTTGCACGGTTCACGAGTTTGGAGAGACAGATGCGGGCCAACTGTTTATTGCGATGGCGTACTACGCCGGGGAATCGCTGCGAGGCAGGTTTGAGCGAGGTCCGCTGGAGTTGGATGACGCGCTGAACTTCGGAATTCAGGTGGCGAAAGGGCTACAAGCTGCCCATAATTCAGGCATCGTCCACCGCGACATCAAGCCGGCAAACCTTGTTGTAACCACCGACGAAGTGGTGAAAATCGTTGACTTCGGGATTGCCCGCGTTGGAGAGGCAAACCTTACGCAGACAGGCGCCACCGTTGGAACCACGGGTTATATGAGTCCTGAGCAAACACGTGGCGATGAGGTCGATGGACGGGCGGATATCTGGGCGCTGGGAGTAGTTCTTTACGAGGCTGTGACTGGCGTCCGTCCGTTTAGGGGGAATTACGATCAGGCCGTGGTTTACGCGATTCTGCATGAAGAGCCAAAGCCTGCAAAAACCATTCGTCCGGAGCTTCCAGATGAAATTGGGGCAGTGATTGACCGTTGTCTGCAAAAGGATCTGGCATTGCGTTATCCAGACACCGATGCACTACTGAAAGACTTGGAGGCTGTTCGGCGGGGTGATGCGCCGGAACGCCAAGTAAGACTGCCAAAGACAACCACCAAAGGTCGCATTAGGAAAACTGCCATGGCAGCATTGGTACTGGTTTCCATCGTGCTCGCAACCCTCTTTGGCCGAAGTCTCCTCTCGCCGGGCGACATCGCTGCACAGGGGGTCATTCAAGTCGCCGTCCTTCCTTTCATCAACGTTAGTGGAGATTCGACAGACCAGGCATTTATTGATGGACTTGGCTACACCGTGTCTGCGACGCTTACGGAGATGGAGCAGTTTGAAGACCGGCTGTCGGTACTTCCCGCTGATGTAGACGAGGTGGAAACGCTGACTCCGCGAGAGGCTGCAGAATCGCTCAATGCAGATGTTCTAGTTACAGGAAGTGTGCAGCGCGCTGATAATCGTGTGCGTTTAACCCTCAACCTCTACGACGCTCACATCGACAGCCAGACTCGCAGTGCCATCCTTGACAACGAATCGACAAACATGCTGGCCTTGCAAGACAGTGTGGCGCAGATGCTGGCCGGATTGCTTGATATCGAGCTAAGCGCCTCTGACCAGGAAACGCTCAGTGCTGGCGGCACGTCTAGCCCAGAGGCATTTGACAACTATACGCGGGCGCAGGGTTTTCTCCTCAACTACGAAGATGAGCGCAACATTGATCTCGCCATCCAACATTTTGAGCAGGCAATCGAGGCCGATCCACGATATGTACTAGCACACGCTGGCCTTGGTGGAGCATACTGGCGCAAGTTCGACGCATCAGGAGACCCCGTTTGGATGGAGAGAGCTGCCAAGAGCAGCGAGAGAGCCGTAGAGCTAAATCCGAATTTGGCACCCGTCCACGTTGCTGCTGGCCTCGTGTACAAAGGAACTGGCCGGTACGATGAAGCAGAGAATGAATTCCTTCGTGCGCTGGATATCGACTCAACAAACGCGTTTGCCCACCAGCAGTTGGCAGCGACGTACTTCTTCTTGTCCGAATTCGACCGAGCCGAAACACACTACCTCCGCGCCATCGAGTTGAAGCAAGGCTACTGGGGTTTCTACAACACGCTCGGCTATCTGTTTAACAACCAGGGGCGCCACGAAGAGGCGGCGCGCATGTATCGTCGCGTGATCGACTTTCGGCCTGATAGCCCGGCCGGATACAACAACCTGGGCTATCAGTATCTACATCTCGAAATGCCAGATTCCGCTCGGGTTTGGTTTCAACAAGCGGCCGAAGCAGATCCAGACGCTACTCGACCAACCGCATGGGCCTACGCGAATCTGGGAGAAATACACGTTCGGCGGAGAGAGTTCGCCGAAGCAGTCAGCTTTTACGAGCGCGCCGTGCGGCTTGAGAGCGCTGAGTCGGACTTCTGGTACTTTCTCGCCGCCGCTACCTATTGGGCTGGAGATTCGTCTAGAGCAGCAGAAGCCTGGCAAAGGGTGATCGAGCTGGACACGCAGGGCCTGGAAGTGAACCCGAACGATGCGAACGCGCTGATTGGACTCGCGTTTTCCTTTGCGATGACAGGCAATGCAGAACGAGGCCGTTTGCTACTCAACAGATTGGACGATATCCCCACGGAAACGCTGTGGATTCAAGTTGCCATGGCCGAAATAGCCGAGCAGCTTGGCGAGCGAGATCTGGCCCTGCGCTATTTGGAGGAAGGGTTTTCGATCGGACTGACGCCAAACTCCGTTGAGGAGTCGCCTTGGCTGGATACACTCCGCGAAGATCCCGACTACAACGCGCTCATCAGGTGATGCAAGGATAGCGCATCATTATTTGCGGCTTATCACTATACTTTCGCCTGTCGAATGGCCCTTCTCACACTACGGAGGAAAAACAGAATGGCAACGATTACGGTAACAATCTCAGCGGACGGTACGCCCTCCCCTCCGCACGTTTCAATCAGTGAAGGAGACATCGTTTGTTTTCAGGCTGAAGCAGATACGGTGCTTTGCGTGGATCCAGGGTCTGTGTTTGGATCCGAGCGGTTCGAGATCCCCGCTGGTAGCACGGTTGGCCTGCTTGTTCAGTCCAGCCCAGCTTCAGGCTTCAAGTACATAACAAAGATGGGCGATCTGGAAGTAAGGTGTAGAGGCGATAAGGATAAGAAAGGCGGCGGTGGTGGCGGACCTGGTTGAGCCGATTCCTCACCACCTGCGAAATCCAAGCGCTCGGCCTTCGGCCCGAGCGCTTTCTTTATTAGTGCAAAGTCCTAGCCGCCAGCCCCAACCGTAAACGAACGCCGGCCGATCAAGTGGTTGGCTCCGTTGTACACCCGGAGTTCATACGAACCGAGGCCTTCCGTATCGGATAAGGATTTATATGTTCGGTATCCCGCAGTTGGAAGACTTTCACTCCCGCCGTCAACTACCGAGCCGTCTGGACCATGCCACTCCCACCTGATTGCTCCCGCAAGATTCACCTTTGCCGAGAAGTAGGCCCTCTGACCGACCGCGAACGTATTTGTTCGAGAACGCTCTGGGCAGTCTAGGCCACCTGTTAGGCACAATTCAAGAGATTGCAGCGTGACGTACTCAGCCTCTATTGCCTTCAGCGAGTCCACCATGGCAATTGCACGAGTTCTGGCCGTGCTATCTCTGACCGAATCTGCTGCAGCAACGAAGTCCTCCCATAGAGTTCTTTCCTCTACGATAGACACGGTGTTGGCTCTATCTGTGTCGTCTACGTCATCGTATTGGGTCGTTAGCCCCTCAAGCTGACCAATTCTGCGTTCGAGCAGAGCAAGTTGTTCTGACTCCAACACTCCAACGGCCCCACCCTGGTCTAAAAGGCGCCGATAGCTGGACAGAACCTCCGCGTCACTCATATTCGGATTGGCAAAGGCGTCCTGGGCCAAGCTGTATTCACGATATACCCTGGCACGCCCGCCGTCATCAGTGTGAACACTGATAAGATGTTTCCCGACCAATCTCCCCATGTTTTCTGTAGAATCAGCAAATGCGACACAGACGAGGGCCTCTCCTCCACGCAGCCCTTGGACACGAATCGAATACGAATTCTCTCCTGGGATAATTCGGACAACAGTAGAATCTCCTGGATCCCAGATCAATGGATACCTCTCCACGAGGTCCTCTGTACGGATGCGTCGACCCTCGGAATCGAGGGCAACGGCTCTCATTACTGTAAATGAGTCCTGAGCGATATCGTCTGCGTCTGCAAAAAGTGCGATTGAAGCGATTTGGTCAATCGAACTGAAGCGAACACCATCTGTGGCGGCATCGCCACCAGCCGGCCATATCCACCATACAAGGAGGGCAAGGGCCGCTACTACTACTCCTGCGATTCCGGCTAGCGCCGCTTTATTTCCAGTCAGCGAAGTCAGTCTGCTTGCCGATCTCGTGGATCGGCTGGGGCCGACCTCAGAACCCGCTGTTTCCTTCAGCGGCATCCTTGGCGCTTGACCAACATGCTTTGGATATGCGGGCGCTTCGATCGGCGGGGCGTCTGGATCCAGCACAAACAGAAGCCCGTCGGGGGATCGCATATGCAGGACGGGCGTGCCCCACTCAACCGTATTGGAGGTAGAAAGACTGATAGCCTTGCGCGCTTCTGAAACCGCCGCGTCGATAGGTAGACCCTCGGCAAGCGACTCGACAAACACATGCACGAACTGAATGGCGGCCCTGTCGGTGATCTCAAATTGCATGGCGATCACGGCCGGAACGCCTCGCCGAATGAGCACAGAGGCCGTACTCGAGAAAATGTCTGTGTCGCTGCCTTGGGCACCCTCGCAGGCATTTAGGACCACAAGGCGGAGATCTCGGTGATCGGCAAGAAGTCTGCCCAGTTTCACAGCTGACAGCCTGAATGTCTGGTTGTTCTCGTCGCATAGCGCCAGCATTCCTTCGCCGGACGTTGCATCGAAACCACCGTGGCCTACGAAGTGAAACACATGCCAAGGCCCCTGCCGCATTGCTTTTTGTAATTCCTGCCACGTGGCACCTTCCATCCACGTCATAGAAACGAGACCACGGGCCTCCAAATCTGCTAGTGCCTCCGAAATGCGTTGCTTTTCACGCGATACATCAAGCTTGGCGCGATCTTCTGGGCTGGCGACCATACCAAGAATGCGCATTGGCGGTGTGAACGTGAGCGGTTCCGGCGGCCGATCCAACTCCAGGTATCGCACTATAGGCGTATCCGTGGAGAGGCAAACAAAGTCTCCTTCGGATTCGTCGTACAGATATTCCCACGGCATTGAAGCGAGCTCTGGAGCCTCAATCCGAAGGCGCAGCCGAAGCCCCTTGCCTTCCTGCAGCGCTCTCTGCCGGCTCATGCGGTAGCAGCTCCGTATTTCTTCGGGGAACAGAGTTCCGAAAAGTGCCTTTCCAAAATCCTCGATGGATGCCTTCTCTTCGGGCTGAACTACGTCTCGACGCGTCGCTCCAGATTTAAGCAGGGCGATCTGCAAGCCCTGTAATTTGTTTTTCAGTTCCAGCTCATCAAACGGGAATTCTGTGGTCGCCCTCTGCTCACCGGCCGGCGAACGTATTACGCTGACGGGATACGTATGACCGTCTCCCGTACCAATGGCTAGTTCAAAATCGAGGTATTCCATTTTCTTCTCGGCGCGAATCAATCTATTACGATAGTATAGCGCTTGCGCAGCCTACAAGACCGCGCTGATCTCGATAACGATTTGTCCTCTGACCCTCACGGGCACGTAGCTAGTGGCCTAACTAGGCACTTTTGGCTCCGGGCACTCCAACATTTCCATGCTGGGATGTGGCGGCAGGTTGGCGCACGTACAAGCGTAGGGTCGGTCGCCGAGGAGGGCCGTCCACTCCTGCTCGCTGAGATTGCGGTTCACCAGGCGACATGCTTGCTCCGCCCACGACGCGGGCCGGAGATCCCACATCCGTATGAACAGCGCTGCGTCTGAACCGTCTTCCCGCGTCCCAAAATCGTATCCAACCGTGGCGAGGTGGGTGGCCTCGGGGCTAAACGCAAGCAGATCAACTTCGGCAGGGTGCGGGAGCGGGTCTCCGATTTCTTTGCGCCCAGCGACGTCCCAGAGCTGGAGGTCGCCGCTCTGGTACTGGATCACCAACAACCGGCTGTCTGGGCTGAGGGCAAGCGAGCCCATCATGCCACCTCCGAAGTCGAACGATCCCCAAAACGCATCCCGGCTTTCCAGATCCAGCAGACCGATGTTGATGTGGATGCAGTCCGTATAGCAGTCCCCGAAGGCCATCAAGTTCCCGGCGGGGCTGAGCACCGGCTCCGGGCCGTCATACCCTGCGGCGAAATCGGGTAGCACATCTGCCAGCGCTATGGAGTCCTGGCGAAACGCATTCCCTGTCCACTCCCACATTCGCACCGTTGGGAAGGCAAGCCCTCGGAAATTTCGGCCGTCGAAATAGACGGGACTGATGGTGTAGGGCGGTACATCGAAGGGCTTGCCCACCTGGCGCTGGTTCTCAAGATCCCAGACGGTTACGCTCGCTCTAACATCGTCCCCCGTCGTGATTGCCAACCTTGCCGCATCCGCGCTGAAGCGCACCTCCGACACGGGATCTGCCAGTTGGATGGGGTCCCCTTCGAATGCGCCTTCCGTGACGTCCCACAGCTGAATCGTTTCGCCTCGGGCGATAGCCAGCCAGGCACCGTCCGGGCTCAGGATGCCTTTGCCCGGGTGCTCGACCCGGTCCGGATAGAGGAAGGCGCGTTGCTCCACATCCCAAACCTGGAGCCGCGTTGAGTCCTGGCCGACGTGATCCCCATATCCAATAGCGTTCTCGACGAGGACCAACTGCGTGCCCTCCCGATTAAACGTCATGTCGATATCCTGATCGAACGGGACTTCTGCTTCGCCGAGAAGTGACTGACTGCGTCCGTCCCACACCCGCACGATGCCTTTATTGAGAAGCGCCACGAGCGTTCCCTGCTGGTTAAACGTGAGAATGCCAGTGCCTTCTCCGGTCCAGTCCTCCGAGGGGATTCGGATTTCAGAATAGGCCGTCGCCTCGTCCTTCACGATATCCCACAAGCGGACGCCGCCGAGTTGGTCTTCGGTCGCCAGTTGGTTGCCGTCGGGACTGAAGCCCACACGCATCACCATCCCGCTATGGTCATTGGTTCCCCAGATGAGCGAGTCTGTACTCGCTTCCCTAATCTCGGCCCTGAAGTTGCCGCCAATCGCGCGCAGAGCGCCATCGGGGCTAACCGCTTCGTTCGTGTTTGAAAGGAAGCTTTCCGCAAGGCCGTTGTAATCCGGGTCGTCGACAGGATGCGGATACACGTAGTAGTCGGCATTCGCCTGGAGGCTCTGTAGTAGCGCCTCCCGAGTCTGAGGCGTTTCTACGATTCGGTAGCCCTGCACGGCCAGCAGGGTGCCGAGGGTGCGATCTCCGCTCTGCATCGCGCTGGTAGAACGGGCCGCGAGCGCGAGCGACAGGGCGTTGTCGCGTTCCACTTCGGCCCGTTGCCGCTGGCGATCGGCCTCGATACCAAAAACCCCTGCAGCCACCCCGCCCGCGATGATGAGCGCCACGAGCGTAGCGAGGCCGAGTCGAATCCGTGTCCGGCGTTGGATGCTGCGGCGGGCGAAGGCAAGCTCTTGCTGATTCATCCAGACAGGCTGGCGTTCAGGCTCGGCCTTCGCAAATCGGCTGCGGAAGATCCGCGCACGTCTACGTAGTCGCGCGACAATCGGCAGCGCATCGGGATCAAGCTCGTCGTCTTCCCGCCCTACCAAACCATCAAGGACGCCACCACGCGCGGAATCGCGCCAGAGCAGGCCGTTCTTGGCAGTCTCATCTGCCCTCCCCCATTCGTGGGTGGCCCGCGCAAGGTTGTGCTGAAAGCGAAGATTGGCCGCACGATCCTGCTCGGTATGCATCCAGTTCGTTAGACGACCCCACGCGTTCACGAGGGCGTCGTGCGCGGGTTCTACATAGGGTTCGCCATCGTCACCACGACCCTCGACAACGAGTCGGGCGATTGTCAGTTGCTGGACGACGGTGTGCGCACGCTCCGTCTCTCCCTCGTTGGGATACCTCAACTCGGATCTGGGCACACGGCGCCTAGCCACGTTGCCACCTTCCACGACAACCATGCGAAGCATCAGCCGCCGCATGGTCTCGCGATGTGCCGGGTCGAGTGCCTCGTACTCCGCGTCGGCGCGGGTGCGCAGTGCCCCTACAACGCCCCCAACTGTTTCGTAGTCCACGGTTTCCAACGCCCGGTCGTCGCTGCGCCGGCCGATGTAGTGCACGTACATCTCGCTGAGTGCGAACGAGAGTAGCGGCAACCCACCCGGCGTCTGTATGACTTCATTGATGAGTTCGTCGACGAGCCCCGACGGTTTGAAGTACATCACGCGCTGCGAGGCCGGTTGCTCAATCACGCCGCGCACCTCATCCTGCGTCATGGGTGGCACCACATAGCGAGCCTCCTTCCAGCGGGCCTCCAATACAGAACGGTCGAACTGCGGCTCAAAGTCCGAGCGAAGGGTCAGCAGGAGCCGCAGTTGCTCGGAATGCGCCTCCACGAGACGTAGAAGTAGGTCAAGAACCGCCTCGCGCTCCTCGCCCTCTGGCGTCATGGTGACCAACTCTTCAAACTGATCGACAACAATGACAAGTCGCCCATCAGGGTGCGTTTGGCACCACGTAGCGATCATTTCTTCTACGCCGCTATCGGAATCGACGTCCAGCTGAGATACGACGCGGCGGAGCGCCAACATGGGATCGGATCCAGGCCTTACAACAGGCAGGACGTGCCATTCACGCGCCACGTTTCGCTTGAGTTTTGGCAGCAGCCCTGCTTTCACGACACTCGACTTGCCCGTGCCTGACGCTCCCAAGACAACCGTCAGGGGGTGATCTTCGACATGGCCCGCCAACTCTTCAATCACCTCATCCCGACCAAAGAACAGCTCGGCGTGCTCTTCTTCGTAGGGCTCCAGGCCGCGCCACGGGTTGTTCTCGTAGTTCAGTGGTGGGGCCGGCGGCAGATTCAGTTCATGGCCGGGCACAAGGAAAATGAACTCGCCCTTGTCGTGTTTCGAGAGAGGCCATAGCCGCGGAGTCTGTCGATGCCCGGCTTCGATGGTCGCTGGCTGCAGATGTTCTTCGAGGTACAAGTACAGCTCGCTCGCTGTAATAACACCGTCGCCATTTTCGGAGGGCACGACATCTCCAGCCCCGGCCAGCGCCTCGAACAGCGCTCTGGCAAAAGGCGAATGATCCCCGTCTTCGCCCCGCTCACCGAACGATCCGAGCGTCGGGAATTCGTCAAGCGCCGTTTGGTCGAAAGAAGCGGACGCGATAGCCTGCCAGGCCGGATCGGTTATGAACCGGTCATACCGCTCCTGATGAATCACCTTGGGCAGCGAGACAATATCGCGCGTACTGGACCAGCGGAACGCTCCGGAGAAGCAACTATCCAGAATCACGAGCATGTGCCTGCACTCCAGCGCACAGAGGGCGTCGTACAGGGCCGGCATGTGCAGGTAGCTCTTCGGCTCACCGTGCCGGGCATCCTGCGGAAGTAAATATCCGGTTGGTCCGCTTTCGCTCTCAAGGGCTACGCCGTGCCCAGCAAAGTAGAAGAGTACACGATCGTCTGGCCCGACGTCTTGCTGCAGGCGATTCCGAAACAGGTCGTTGATGCTATCGAGCGACGCCTGCTCATCCACAAGCAAGTGAACGTCATAGGCATGATCGTCAGCCAATAGTTGACCAAGGCGACGGGCATCGTTCGCGGCCGTCTTGAGTGGAGGGACTCCCTGCCCGTAGGCGTTGACGCCTATTACGACGGCCACATTCCGCCTAAAGTCGTTTTGCTTTCCCATCGCTCCTCACTTCCTACTTCTGAAGCCATGTAAGAAGTTGTTGTTGGACATCACGATTTGAAAAGAATCCAAAATGCGAGATTCCTGCATCTGCCTCGTAGACAAGCCGATCCTCTATTGGGAAACCGCCAGCGCCATTGGCCTCGTAAACGCCTTCGGTAGGAACGACGAGGTCATTCTGATCTCCAAAAATGGCCTTCGCCAAGCGACCAGAAGCCCACGACTTGAGCCCAGGGTCCTTGGCCGAATATTCCGCAGCAACGGCGAAATACCTCGTCCCCTCTGGAGCTTCAGAAGCGTTAATCCAATTCTGAAAGTCGCTTCCAGGCTTCATGGCTTGAAGGCCGTCAAGCCCTTTGATTGCGCCCACTGCGAGTTGCTTTACGACCGCGATCAGCGTATCCAAAACCTCCGTAACCACATTATCCGGGATGAACGCGAGGAGGTTGGTGTATGTATCGACAAGCTTTCCCAAATGCTGGGCATCCGCCAGTGCGGTCCCACTATTTGGCGTGGCAACGAATGCCATGTTTCGAATGCGCAGCGAGCGTGAGCCAAGCGAAAACTCAGATTGCCGTTCGGCAATTGCGCGCCCCACGAGACCACCCCGTGAGTGACAGATGAAGTCCAGATCGAGATTGTCACCGGCGGGAAGGTTCTCCAGCAGCCATTTTGCGTTTTCTTTAGGATCATGAGCAAGCGTGGGATGATCAAATGCGAATACGCGGCCATCGTACTCTCGATGTAATTCGGCTAGTACATCCGGGTGCAGCTCCGAGAATGTCGAGTGGGAACGAAAGAACGGGCCGTGAAGGAACAGAAGCGACCGACCATTCGAGAGCTGAGCAAGCGCATCCGCTCCGTCAGGTTGCGGGTCGAAGCTCTGAAAATTCCCCGGGGTAAATGATCGGACGTGATGAGGGCGATTTTTGACTTCCCATCGCTTCACGAATGATTCGGTGATCATCCCCAGGAGTGGATCCATGAGAGGGAAAGCCAACACTTCCAGCACCTTCTTTCCGACAGTAGCTGCGATGCCACGAGTGGCCGGTTCTGAAGTTGGCGCTGGCTCGGCACGATCAATTGAATACGTCCTGGTTGGTTCTCCTCGAGTTTTTACTTCATCATGATTCTGGAACTGCCAGGTCGCTATGCCGCTTTCATCCGTATAGAGGACGCATTGGGCGACATCGAGACCGGGGTCTTCAACAGAAAGCTCTATGGCCGGATCGACTCCGGAAAGACTCCGCGTTCGGACGGATTCTATTTCCACCGTTTGTTGACGCTGAATACCGGCCCTTTCTAGCGACTCCATCCAAACACCTTTGGCGGGCGAGGAGCCGCGCGTTACTCTTTCCTCGCTCGGAATAACACGGACAATTCCATTTACTCCCGGCGTTCTAAGTGTCACTCCGGAAAGCGATAGAGCCGTCCCACTTGCGTCCAGTGAAGCCGCATCGCCCTCGACTCGATGACTTCGTTTTCGATAGAGTGTGAATGCCCGGTTGATGGCCGCCCAGTCTTCGTCCGGCTTTGGCTTTTGCGGGCGACTTAGATCGCGCGTGCTACGGCCGGTCTGTGTGAGACTGAGCAACGCGCCGAGAGGAGAGTCGTCGACATATGCAGACCGAACGCCCTCTTGCACCAGCGACGAAAAGTCTGCCGGTTTGCTCGTAACAAACACTTTTAATGTCTCGACTCCTTTCACGGGTGTAGCCTCACCCGGCTCTTCGACAAACGGAAAAGTGTCGGGAAAACCAAGAACCAATTCATCGCCATCTCGAATCCCAATGTCGAGCGTGTTACCCGGCGCGAGCGCCTCGCTGGCTCCAGCAACGGGGTAAAGTTGCGCAATGCGATTGGAGAGTCCGAAGTCGAGGACGTACAGATAGACAGCCTCCGAGTGGTTATTGATAATCGATAGCCCTAGTTGTTCGCCCTCTGTAAATGAAACCTCTCCACTCTCAGAATCAGGTTCTGCCGATTCCCAAGAGCCACTCTTCGATTGTCGCTTCAGTTGCACTTCGACCGCGCGTTGTAGCGTACTAGCCGAATCAGGATTGTAAAGATTAAGTGTTCGATTGAATTTTGCGATCACCTCCAGGTTGTCGCATACTATTGAAGTTGCTTGGGGCTCGGTTGCCGCGCGTGGTGGCATTGCCAGTCGCCCGTCTCTCCCGACAGAAGCCCAGGTGTTAACTCTGAGCATTCCAAGTTGGGGAACAGGGTCTCCGGAGGTTACGCTCGCCCTTTCCGAGAGCAGATATATGCATATTTCAGCCTCGTCCACGGGCGCTGAGAGCAGAAGTGGCGATTCTTCGACTAGTGCTTCAAGCGGTTTAGTGTCTTCCGTTGAGTTCCCCTTAATCGCAATACGCAGCCTCATCTCCCCTATTGACCGGGCCTGCTCAACGGCTCTGGCGCCCTCAGAAATTGACCCTGGAATACTCTCCTTCAAAATCGATGCTGACGACGTCGTCGCTCCAACACGAGATATCACCACTCGGCCAATGGAGGAAGATTCGTCGTCCGTTTTTGCATCGGTGGGAAACACATTGAGTTCTGATCCCGACGTTAATCCGTGCGCTGCCCCTGCTCCCAGTTCAACAGCCTCCTCGGTTCGACTAAGTACGGAAATAAATCGCATCGGCTGGATGTCTCTCACGCCAAACAGCTCGCGATCCAGCGACCCTTCAATTTGAACTGTCTGCTTTGACGAATTAGAACGAACTGAGCCGCGCGTTGCGTCATAAACATCACGATAGGTTGTGCCGGTATTAGCTCTGTTAAGTTCCCGGCCGAGGAAGAAAGAGAGGGCGCCGTGCTTTTGATTGGACTCTGGGTCCCGGTACTCGTACGAGCACTCATCATCTTTGCATCCTGCCATCAATACATAGCGCTGGCCAAGTGGAAGCCATCCGCTTGGACCGGCGTCGGTGCCCGCGGAACGGGTGGTTGGTCCTGTTACGGGCGAAGGCGGAAGCTCTTCAACCGGCCTCGTGTCAGGCGCAACCGTTCGGGCTTTTTCACCGAAAGCGTCACGAGCCATCGTTCCGGAGTGGCAACAGTCGAAAATGAGCGTGACGTATGGTGTCTTGGCCGTAACGCGCTGAAGCCACGCATAAATCTCGTCATCCACAATGTCGCGATTCTCACCCGGGGCGCGCGCGGAGTCGTAGGTAACTAGTGTTTCATCAAGGCCATCCGGTTCGTCTCCTTCGCGGTCGGTTATCTGTGAGCCGTGCCCCGAGTAATGCAGCACCACGATATCGTCATTCTCGACACGCTGCTCTAAAGACTGCATTGCCTTAAGAATTCCCTCTCGAGTCGCCATTTCGTCCGTCAGGATCTCAATATGCTCTTTCGAAAACCCAAATACCGTCTGCAAAGCCTGATTCATCAGCCGGACGTCATTCACGCAGCCATCGAGCTGTTCAAACTTTGTGAGGTTGGGATACGAGTTGATCCCAATTAGCAAAGCTCTCTTTACGGACGTCGTTGTCTCAGGCATCGGTTTCGATCGCTAGTTTTTTGAAGGTCGATATTGCACACGTACCGTTCAAGGGTACGCAAGCTTTTGTTCAACCTAGTTCTGCGTTGCATGTGCGATCACAGGCTTCTAGTTTGATCCCTCCCCGACCAGCCCCACTACATGGCCGACAACGACGTATCCAGGATTTCGAAGGAAAACCAGGACCTGCGCAGGGAGATTGATGAACTGGCGTTGCTCAACGATCTGGCCGTTGCTATCGGCAGTGCACGAGATCTTGATTCCATCATTCGAACACTGGTTCGGCGATCGCTCGAAATAATCGAAGCGCGTCAGGGGGTCGTAACCCTTCTTGAAAGGCTCGATGGTGCCTCTTCGTCTACACTCGTACGCACGGTGATTGGTACCGGCACAGCGGCTTTGCTGCGTCCTGACGAGGCCCTTCTTGCATGGATGAGCCACCACCAGAAACCCATCCGGTTGGTAGATCCGCTATCTGATGCGACATTTGGAGGGTTCGACTGGGACCCGGAGGTCAACTCCGTGTTGTGCATTCCGCTCATGGCCCACGGCAAACTCCTAGGCGCGCTTTCGCTTTATAACAAAAAAGGAGATGTCGGCTTTTCGGAAGCTGATTCGCGACTTTTGACAATTCTCGGGATGCAATCTGCCCAGATCATCGAAGCCGCGCTCGCTCAGGAAGAGCGAGATCGAGTTTTGAACGTTTTTGGCCGACACACGTCGCCCACCGTAGTTGAGGAACTCTTGCGCTACGATTCCGACCCGCCGAGCAGGCGAGCCGAGGTCTGTGTGATGTTTCTTGATCTTCGCGGGTTCACCACGTTTGCCGAGCAGGCTGAACCAGAAGAAGTGGTTGACTACTTGAACGCCTTCTTCGCCCAAACGACGGAAGCAGTCACGAGCCGCGGAGGCATCATCCACCAGCTGTTAGGAGATGGCTTTTTGGCCGTATTTGGTGCTCCCATTGCACATGAAGACGATTGCACGCGCGCCGTGGACGCAGCTTTGGACATCGTTCAACGAATTGAAACCGAATGCAGCACCGGACGACTGAGGCCCACCAACCTCGGAATTGGCCTTCATGCCGGCGAAGTCGTCGCGGGAACGGTTGGCTCCAGTTTGCACAAAGAGTACAAGATCACGGGCGATGTCGTCAACGTCGCGGCTCGAATCGAACAGTTGTGCAAGGACTATGACGCTCAGATCCTCGTCTCGGAAGCAGTCTGGGAGCGACAGACAGTAGATCGCGCAGATTTTCAGGACCTTGGGCAGGTTCAGATCCGGGGAAGATCGGACTTGCTCGGCTTGAGGAAATTGGCCTAGCATTTCTAGAAGAAGGAGGCTCCACTATATGGGCTATTCGAACGCGGCGGCTTCCATTTGTCTCACGGGTTCCTCAAACCTTACCCCAACCAACCGGCTCACTCCTGGCTCGGGCATCGTGATTCCGTACATCCGATCCGCGGCTTCCATCGTCAGCTTGTTATGCGTGACGAGAATGAACTGAGTGGAAGTTGCGAAGGACCGGATCAGATCCATAAACCTGCCGATGTTGGCATCATCCAGGGGCGCATCCACCTCATCGAGGATGCAGAACGGAGAGGGCTTTACTAGGTAGATGGCGAAGAGCAGCGCGATGGCCGTGAGCGTCTTTTCACCACCGGAAAGCTGGTTGATCGTGCTCGGCTTTTTGCCTTTGGGCCGTGCCTTCACTTCAATGGGTGCCTCAAGGGGATCGTCACCGTCGAGGGTGATTGTGGCTGTGGCGTTCTCTCCGAACAAATCGGCAAAGAGCTTTTCGAAGGCGTCCCGGACCTGAACGAATGTGGCTTCAAATCGCTCAGCTGCGGTTGAATTGATTTCCTCTATCGTGCTAAGAAGGGTCTGCTCCGCCTCCTTTAAGTCGACCTGTTGTGCACTGAGGAATTCCAAGCGCTGTTTCTCCTCTTCAAAGCTTTCCAGAGCCAACGCGTTTACTGCGCCCAGGCCTCTGATCCTATTGCGCAGTGCTGGAAGCTCTTCGCGAGCAGCAGGCGGGTCGAACGGCGCATCGTCTTCGTTGAGGCTGTCGATCTTCGCGGAAGCTTCTGCTATCGTGACCCCATGCTCCTCCTCCAGGCGCTCGGAGATGGCATCCTGGCGCGTTATGATCTCTGTCAGGCGGAGGTCCACTGTGTTCTGGCGTTGAATGCTGGCATCGCGGTTGTGCCGGATGTCGCGGAGTGTTTTCTCGGTATCTGCAATGAGCGCCCGGCTTTCTAGGAGAGCCTGTTCAGCTGCCGTTACACTCTGCTGAAGAACATCTGTGCCAGCGCGTTCTTCATCGAGGCGCGAGATAAGCGCCACTTTGCTGCTTTCTCCTTCATCGATGGATGTTCTCAGGCGTTCCGATTCCTGCGTTCGATGAGTGGCGCGCTGGTCGAGGTCGGCAAACGCGCGCACAATGCGTTCGAGATCACGCTGAAAACTCTCGGTCGTGTTTCTTGCCTGCATGAGCGCCAGCCGGGCTTCGCTCCACGCGTCGTTCGCTTCTCTCCTTTTTGCATCTGCAACGTCGAACATGCTTTCAGCACGTGCAAGCACATCTGCCGCCTCTTTTTCAGCAGTTTGTTCGGTCTCCGCAGCAGCTTCCAGATCCTCCAGGTTTGGCTCCTTATCCCAGATGCCAACGAGAAAGTCGCGGCGCACCACGAGGCGCTCCCGCAATTCGTCCAACCCCTGTTGCTTGATGGCCACTCGCGTTACCGCGGCGCGCACTTCATCGCGCGATAGACGCGATTGTTCAACGGCTTCCTCGGCAGCGATGACACCTACACCGTCCAGTGCTGCTTTCGATTGTTCGAGCTTGCTTTGAACTGCAAGCAGCTCTTTCTCCGCTTCCTCCAGCGTCGTTAATGCTCGTGCCAGTTGCTCCTTTCGTCCCAGCCTTCCCGCTGTCGCTCGGGCGCTTCCCTTTCCGCCGGAAACGAACCCACGCGCTGTGGTCCATTCGCCATCGCGGGTAACGAGAGTAGCCTCCGGATAGTCGTCCCGCAGGGTGCGGGCTTCATCAAGCGTGTCGAGGATGAACACGTTTTGAAGAAGAAGGCGAAGCAACGGCTCGTACTTCGAATCGGGGACCCGAGCGGCACGCATAGCAGGCGTAGAACCTGCCGGTATCCCCGATCGTGTTCGATGCGCCTGCGAGGGGAGGCGGTCCAGCACAACAAAGGTTGCTCTACCCTGTTCGGCAACTCGGAGGCGCGAAATGGCTTCGTTTGCCTCTGCCTCCGTGTCGACAACCAGACAGTCTGCCCACTCACCAAGAGCGACGTCAAAGGCCATCCGATCCTCATCGTCGCAAGCGATAAGGTCGGCAACCGTGATGGTTTCCGAATTCCAGTCCTCGTGATTGGCCAAGAAAACTACGGCGGAACCCGAACCATCGCCTTCAGCCACTAGGCTTCGCAGTAGAGATATTTCTGCAGATGCTGTGTCGCGGGCAACGAGAGCTCGTCGGGTAGCCTCCTCGGCGGATTCCACATCGTTTCGGCGAGCTTCCGCATCCGCGCGTGTCTGACCGAGCACCCGTTCAGCCAACGTGAGGGCTTCTTCTGCAGCCGCGAGCTGCTCTGCCGCACTGTGATTTGCTTTCTGGGCTTCGCGTGCACGTTCCACGAGGACGACCAATTCCTCTGAAATGCGCTCCCGTTCCTGTTCTCCCATCGCACGTCTATCTCGAAGGCGAGCCAGCGCAGCAAGAGCATCCGTCGATAGTTTTGTCTGCCGGGCAGCTTCCAAACGCGCATTAGAAAGGACCGTCCGCGCAGCTTCGGCTTCTTCGGAAGCTACGTCCCTGGCCGCACGAACTTCCTTCTCCGAGGCCTCCACAGCTAACGTTGATTGCTCAGCATCTGCAAGCTTGCCTTGAAGGCCTTCCCGTTCATCCTCAAGCTCCGTCCTTCGGATTCCGTCGGCTTCTGCTTCACGATCAAGCCGTTCCATCGCGCGTTGATCAGAGGCACGACGCTCCTCACCTACGCGAACCTCAGCTTCAAGCCTTCGAACGGTATCTACGTGTGCATTCAGTGTCTGTTGACGCGTGCCAAGTTCTTTCTCGCGCGCAATAAGCGCTGTTCGTTGGATTTCCAGCGTAGCCTCGCCCGTGCTCACCTGCGCAGAAAGCCCTTCCACCTGGGCACGAACGTTGCGCGTCTCGTGATCAAGCTTGCGATGTTCTTCTCCCAGTTGTTCAAAATCCCACGCTGCCAGCGCCAGCTCCAGCGTGTGTAATCGATCGGAGACG
Organism: Rubricoccaceae bacterium; assembly: GCA_024639085.1. Lineage (GTDB taxonomy): Bacteria > Bacteroidota > Rhodothermia > Rhodothermales > Rubricoccaceae > JAHEJB01. The sequence goes on from JAHEJB010000011.1 coordinate 21,572, forward strand.
AGTTGATACTGCGCTGCTTTCTGTGCCTGGCGCTTCAGGGACCGGACATTGCGTTCAATCTCGTCGACAAGATCGGTCAATCTCGTCAGGTCCGACTGTGTGCTGCCCAGCTTGTTAAGCGCTTGTTTGCGGCGGCGCTTGTATTTCGTAACGCCAGCGGCCTCTTCGAACAGCCGCCGCCTGTCATCCGCGTTGTCGCTCAGAATGTCTTCGATCATCTTCAGTTCGATGACCGAATACGCGCCAGCGCCCATCCCCGTATCCATAAACAGGTCGAGGATGTCCTTCAGGCGGCACGTAGAGCCGTTGAGAATGTATTCGCTTTCTCCCGAGCGGTAGAGTCGCCGCGCAATGGTTACTTCAGAGTATTCGGTCGGTAGAACGCCACGTGTGTTCTCGATAGTCAATGCAACCTCCGCCAGCCCGAGCGCACGTTTCTGCGCCGTTCCGTTGAAGATGACGTTCTCCATGCGGTCGGAGCGAAGCAACCTTGCCCGTTGTTCGCCCAACACCCACCGAACCGCGTCAATCACATTGCTCTTGCCACAACCGTTTGGCCCAACAATCGCTGTCACACCTGGGTCGAAGTGGACAGCAGTCTTCTGAGCGAAGCTCTTGAAGCCGTGCAGCTCGAGCTTGCTTAGATACATTTGACGGGAGGCGGGGGCGTGAGAAGTGGTTGGAAGATACTTCCGTTGACCATGTCTCTTTCAGGCTTGTTTTCCACAAAACGGGCTTGCTTGCCTCCGCAATGCCGCTTCTTCACAGATCTACCGATCTGAGAACTCGTGCTCCAAATTGCGCTGCCTCCGTCCGGGCATCATTGGACAGGATTTCGTCATCCTGCATTCCCCTGTAGTAGATGCCTCCGTAGTTCATGTTGAGATACCCGGCCGTGTTTCTGAAAGGCACTTCGTAGCCCTCCGGCAGATTTTTGGCCGAGCCGCACGCTGCCACAAAGATCGTCCGGCCTGCCAGTTTCCGCCCTAACGGTTTCATGACAGTAGTTAGGTCAGTCAGCCGATCCATGAACCGCTTCATCACCCCGCTCATCGTGTACCAGTAGACTGGGGTGACCAGCAGAATTGTATCGGCTTCGGCTATTGCGTTCGCCAATATCAGAAAGTCGTCGTCGTCGGGCTGGCGACCGTACTCGTAGTCGCGGATGTTCAGGTCGCTCAGGTTAAATCGCGTTGCCGGGCAGCCAGCCAACACCGCATTAAATAATTGGGCGGCATTCCCGTCGTTCCGGGCGCTTCCGAGAATGGCAATAACGCTCTTTGGGGCAGACAAAGATGTGAATGGATATGGTGATGCAGAGTGTGGTGCACGAGAAAGCCACTGTGGAGTTTCCGACTTCTATTCGAGTTTGCAGAAAGCTCCAGAACGACTGGCAGAAAGTCGTTCTGTTCACTATCCACTGTGGGGCGCACCCCGGCGTCCAGTCGGGCGGATTGCCCGCGACGGACGTGGGAGCGAACGGTCAGCACAACGGGCAGACGGGCAAGAAGTTGACATGGGCGATTTCCGTCTTCGACAAAACCATTGTATCCCAGCCATGAATGTATTCGTCCATTGCAAACGTGTCGACTTTACTGATGAAATGCGTCTCGCCCTCGACGAGGCTGCTCTCCGTGCGTTGGATGTGCTCAACGCGCCCCCAACAACGCCCGTTGAAGTCACCATCAAAGGGCCAGCGCAACCATCCTCAGATCTCCATAGGGCCGAGGCCACCATTAAACTGCCGGGCGGCGTCATACAGGCTGATGCCACTGGACCGGGACCAGATGAGGTTGTGGCCGTGCTACATGGAGCGCTCTTCCGACAAGCGCAACTCTGGCAGGGCAGACATGCCGCGAAGCCCTTACGCCACGAAACGGCCATGCTTCGCGGAGAACACACCACCGAACGGATGGTGAATGAAGGGCAACGTGATCGCGAGAACCCAACGCGTTCGACCGACCATCGCCCGCCGGGCAATCGCTAAGACCTGTCCGCCTACTTCTCCTGCACGAGCTGGAATAGGTTGCCGCACGTATCGTCAAACTCGGCAATCATCACGGGGCCTTCATCTTTGGCTCTGGGGTGAATCTCACGCCTTTCGCTTTCAGCTGCTCGTATTCCGCCTGGATGTCGTCCGAAAACAGAGCCGTGGCGGGGATGGTGTCTGCTTTGATCGCATCCTGATAACCTTTGCCGCCGCGCGGGCGTTGGGCTCGAGAACATACTCCGTATTTCCTTCTATCCGGGCTCCTATCTCGTACGATTGGATTCGAATGCCGGAAGAGCTACAGCAAGACTATCCCTGGTTCGCTAGTGATTCGCTCTACTTCTCAAGCCTCGAATCAATCGGAATCGGCTCTGGCTCTGCAATGGTGATCTTTGCGAAATGGGGGTGCAGCGGGTTGAGGATATAGTTGCGAGCGTTTGGGAGAAGCACGGACGGCACGCTCAGAATGGCTGATCGGCCTTCTGCGATCCAGATATCTCCGACATTCTGCGAAGAGCGCGATGGTGGCGTTGAGCGCCAATCCTTGGGAAGGTCGGTTTCTTCCATCTTCTCAACGATTCGCTCTGGAAACGAGAGTTGGAACGAGACGCGTCCTCTAAGGCCGCGGTACGACGGGAGGTGTACAGCCACTTCCAGCAACGCCAGCGCCAGCGAATCCGAACAATACACGACACGTGTACCCGGACTGTTGAATCGCCCGCCAGATCGCCGCGCACCTTCGCCGTCGAATGCAGTGGTTGCGTAGGCAGCCTTGACAACGCGGTAGGCTTCAAGCACGGCTGCGTCTCTTAACCGAGTACACCATAGTCGATGCGGTCGAGCACGGCCTCGATCTCACGCGCCCCGGGATCTGTGCGGGCGTAATCGAGCGGCGTTTTTTCTCCAAGCGACCAGAGCGGGAGGTGAAACCAGCGCCGGGCATCGTCCTCGCCTTCCTTCCCTCCTCCGAAAACAACCACGGCGCGCTCAAACAACCGCGCCAGACGGTACACGCGATCTGACTCATCAACTTCCAGCCTGCCGGATTTCTTCCGCCGGGCAAGCGTGCGGGGTGACGTGCCCACAGCTTTGGCGAGTTGTTCGGCAGATAGACCGAGGCGTTTCCGAAGCCGTTCCAATGCAGCCGTCGAAAAGCCTTGCTGGACACGGCCAATCATGTCGGCGGGAGTTGCTGCTCGCAAGCCAATAGACCAACCCAGCACATTGGCCGGGATAGAGGTGGGACTGCTGCGTTCAGGTTGTCTGGCTGGTTCAGGCATGATGTGTCATCTGGCATTCTGGTTGTGCCACGTGGCAAGGTATACAAAGTTCCCTGCGGCCTGTTGCATTTGGTTCCCCGGTTCGGTTTAATGGCGCTAGAACGTAGTCGTCCCGGAAACGCGATTTGAAGCAAACGTATCAGCTGAAGTGGCTAGGTTGCAGGAAACAGCGTACGTTTGTGTAATATTCTGAACAAAAATAGCGCTTCTACCAAGCTTTTCTTCTCCATCGTTCGACCTTTCGAATTTTCTCCCCCGGCACTGATCATTGCCTCATGAAGACTGTCATTCCTCTCAATCTATCTGGCGCCTCGGCTCTGTTGATTGGGATCACACTGCTCATCTCCATTGGGGGATGCGATAGTGACTTGCCAAGTCTCGTCAGCGCAGATCTGGATACGCAGTTGACAACTGCTCTCGAGGCCGCCGCCGAGAACGGACAGGTTTCTTACTTTATCCTGCCCGACAGCGACGATCTCGCGTCCATCCCCGCAGATCCGCGAAACCCGCTCACGCCTGAGAAAGTGGCACTTGGACGGTTGCTGGTACACGAAACGGCACTGGCAGTCAACCCGATGCATCCAGAATCGAACGGGACGTATGCATGTTCATCCTGTCACTTTCCTCAAGCCGGATTCCGGGCAATGCTTCCCCAGGGACTGGCAGATGGTGGCATCGGCTTTGGGCGATTCGGCGAGCGGCGTGTTCCGAATCCCGATTATGTGACAGAAGAGATCGACAGACAACCCATCCGGGTACCATCGCCGATGAATGGGGCCTACCAGCCCAACAATCTCTGGAACGGCCAGTTTGGCGCAACGGGCGTTAACGCGGGGACGGAATCGGAGTGGACCCCTGGAACGCCTCTAGAAACGAATCTGTTGGGTTATGAGGGGCTTGAGACGCAGGCCATCGCGGGGCTGACCGTCCATCGCATGCACGATGGACCGGCATCGCTCATTGCCAACTACCCTGAATATGCGACCATGTTCAGTGCTGCATTTCCGGGATTTCAGGCCACACGCCCCGATCTGGTTCCGATTGAAGTGGAGATGGCCGGCCTCGCCATAGCTAGTTGGTGGCGAACGGTGCTTTCCAACCAGGCTCCATTTCAGTTGTGGCTTCGCGGCGATGCCAACGCCATGACCGACGCGCAAAAGCGAGGGGCCCTACTGTTCTTCGGTCGAGCGAACTGTTCATCCTGCCATAGCGGGCCAAACCTGGCCAACATGTCTTTCCATGCCCTTGGTATGGGTGAACTTCTTGGGCCTGGTGTCTTCAGCGACTTCAACCCAAAGGACCCCGTCCATCTTGGCAGAGCCAGTTTCACGCAACGCGACGAGGACAGCTACCAATTCAAAGTGCCCCAGCTTTATAACGTTGCCGATGACATGTTTCTCGGCCACGGATCCACTTTCACGTCTGTTCGCGAGGTAGTCGCGTACAAGAACGCGGCCATCCGGCAGACGACGAATGTTCCGGTGGACCGCCTGGACTCTCTTTTTGAGCCACTAGACCTCAGCGAAGGAGAAATCGACGACCTCACGATGTTCCTGGAGAGAGCGCTTTACGATCCAGATCTCGCACGCCATATTCCGACGACCGTGGTATCTGGCAACTGCTTCCCCAACAACGATCCTCAAAGCCGAATCGACCTTGGATGCGAGGGCGTGATGGCCCGTCCGTATCGTCCTATCGGTCGTGCGTTCGAACTACTCAGCGTGTCAAGGTAGCGTACGACTCCTCACACTAATGTTCTTCCCGAAGCTCGTTCCATGTTTTGCGAGTGTTACGCCAAGCGCCAACCGGGTCGCATTGCCAAGAGACAAATTAGTCGTCTCTGGCGGGCGGATGTTTCTGGCCGCAATCGCTTAGAGCGCATGCGTAGTCGCGGATTGCTTGTGTGCCCAAGGGAATCCGGTCGGCCTGCCAATCAACGTTGAATCAATTGGGAAGCGGAAGTGCATTGCCATCATATCGCGGACTTCCGAACTGCTTCTGCGCTCACACGCTGACGGGGACGCCGGCGGCCTTCAGCTTCTGGTATCCTCCGATGTTCATTGCTTCCGTAAAGCCGATCTGGTGGAGCGTCCTGGCGGCTTGCCCACTTCTGGCGCCACTGCGACAATAAAGGAACACAGGCTGCGCTTTCGCGATGACACCGTTGCTTGCAAGTTCTTCAATCTGTTCTTGGAAGTCGTGGGCGTGCACGTCGACGTTCATAGCGCCCTCAACGTGACCTGTCGAGAATTCTTGCGCCGTGCGGACATCTAGTACTGGCGCGCCATCACGGTTCTCTTGTGCAAATTCGACTTCTGACATGGAATACGCGGCAGGACCGCCAAGGAGTCGTGATAAGAATGACATAGATGTTGAGTTAGGATTGTGAAGGAGGAAGATTAGCTGCGAGCCATTCGCGGATGGCAGGCTCGGGCAATGCGCCCGTGAACTCAGCCTTCACCACGCCGTCGACGAACAACTTCACTGCCGGAATGCCACGGATTTCGTAGCGTCTGGACAGATCGGGATTGCGATCAGAGTTGACTTTTACGAGACGCCATCCGACCCCCTTTTCGCGGGCCAATCTTTCGATCGTTGGGCCGAGAACGCGACACGGACCACACCAGGGAGCCCAGAAGTCGACAACTACAGGTTTCTCGTGGCTCTTATCGAGCACTTCTGTCTGGAAGAATTCAGGGACTGGCATAGGAGGCTACGGAATGAGAACGTTCCTGCGTTGCAGCTCCACCGAATGCGGTCGGCCCTTCCTTGAAAAGGATGAACACGCCCATCACAACCAGGAAAACAGCAAAGCCGCGACGGAGACGGGCTTGTGGAACTCGTTGGCTCAGCGCATTGCCGACAATAGAGCCCACCGCCCCAATCGCTACGAATACTGCGATTAACTCCCAGTCTACTTGGAGGCCCGCTGACGCAAGGACAGCGATGTATTTGTAGAATCCGGCTGCACTCTTGGCTGCGATAATGAGGAGGCTCGTACCAACGGCGAGTCTCATCGAAAGGCCGCCAAGGAGAACAAGCGCCGGGACTATGAGAAATCCTCCGCCCACTCCGACGAGCCCGGTCAGGATGCCGACGAGGAGCCCTTCAAGTGCAATGAGCCACAACGGTTGCCGCTTGTGGGGCGCATCGCCTTTTTCCTGCAGACTGCTCTTGCCCCGAAACATCATAACCGCTGCAATGATCATAACGACCGCGAATAGCAACAATTGCACGCTTCCGGGTACAAAAGCTGAAAGAGCTGCACCTCCATAGGTACCCAGGATGCCGGGAATTCCGAAGTAAAGCACACTGTGCCAATCAACCAGTTTCTGTCTGGCGTAGGGCACAGCACCCACAGCCGCAATGGCTCCTACGATTGCCAAGCTTTCTGCAATCGCCACTTTGTCTGGTTGCCCGGCGAGGTAGACTAGAACAGGAACAGTTAGAATTGAGCCGCCGGAACCAAGAAGACCTAATACGAGGCCAATGGCTACGGCCCCAAGGAGGGCAAAGAGCATATCGTTCGGAAGATCGGAGAGGAACCAGAAGGCTGTCAGTGAGCAACCCAATCCATGTTGAGAGTGCTACGCCAGAGCAAGGGAGGAATCGGCTATCTCAACCGCTTCCGATTCAGCATACCTGATGAATGCATCGGCGACATACTTCACGTCGTAGCCTGCTCGGGCCAGGAAAGCACTTGCCACCGCCGATCGCGCCCCTGACGCGCAATAAACAAGAAGCGTTTTGTTCAGAGGAATGCGACTTTCGAGGTAGTTCGGCAACCGCGTATAGGACGCGTTGATGGCACCGGGAACTTGGCCCTCGGCAAACTCGCTGGCGAAACGTACGTCCACAACTGCCGTTGCTGAATCGCCCTGAAGCAGGGCAAGCTGGTCAAACGTGATTTCCTCAATCGAGGTGTGTTGCCCGCCAGCTTCGAAGTGTTCCTCTAGCGTCGCAGGCGTCGCAAAGGCCACGACGTTGTCGTAACCAATACGTACGAGGTCGCGCACCGCCTCTTCTACCTCGCTTTCATCAATCAGAAGGACGATCGGCGTCGCCTCGTCCAGGACGAGCGAACCGACGACCGCATTGAAGCTCTTATTCATGGGCGCATAGAGCGAGCCCGGGATGTGCTTAGACATGTAGCCGCTCCGGTCGAGGCGTGTGTCAATAAGCAAAGTCGCATCGTCATCTCCCATAGTCGAAAGCTCTTTGACCGTGAGTTTCCGTGGATGTGGAAGCGTCCCCAGAATCGGCACACCGTCCCGATTGTCCCGCTTCATCCGCGCGAAATACATTTGCGGCTCTGGTTGGCCTGCAAGAATTGCATCCACGAATGCGTTCTCTCCCTCATCTGCGGCACCAAGGGATGCGTTATAAAGTTTTTCGTAGCCAACCGTTGTTGTTGGAACGGCACCAAGAGCCTTGCCGCACGTCGAACCCGCACCGTGTGCCGGCCATACCTGCACGTAGTCCTGCAGATCACGGAATTTGGGTAGTGAGTGGAAGAGAGTTCTGGCGGATTCTTCCTGAACACCGTGAATGCCCGCCGCCTGCTCCAAAAGGTCGGGCCGACCAAGGTCTCCGACGAATACGAAGTCGCCGGTAGCAATACCGATTGGAGTCGTGGCGCCCGAGCCTTTGTCGACCACTACGTAACTTATGTGCTCGGGCGTGTGTCCAGGTGTGTAGATCGCCGTCATCTCGATGTTGCCGATCATGAACGAGACGCCATCCTTCAGAAACGTGACATCGTATTTGGAATCCTTCGCCCAATTCGAACCCCAGCCCTCACTTTCCCCTTCTGCGGAGAGATAGACCTTGGTTCCATAACGCTCCGCGAACTCGCGGACACCCGAAAGGAAGTCGGCATGGATATGGGTTTCGGCGACGGCCACAATCGAAAGCCCCTCGGCTTCCGCGGCCTCCACGTACTGGTCAATGTCACGAAGCGGATCGATCAGCAACGCTTCACCCGATTTCTGGCAGCCCACAAGGTAGGCGTATTGGGCGAGCTTTGGTTCGAAGTACTGACGGAATAACATGGCTGTTTGTGTTAGTCTAGAAGTTGATGATATGATCAAGTGTGGCTAGTGCGGAAGTCGATCGCGAAGAAGGGCGTACGTCCACGTACCGCCGAGCGCGGCGACAAGGGCGGCTATCATGACAGACACGCCCCCTCCAATGAGAGCGAGTAACGGGCCCGGGCAGGCGCCGAGGAGCGCCCAGCCAAACCCGAACGTGATTCCGCCCATCCAGTACCGCGCAGCTGGAACTCGCGACATTCCCCAATCTTTGGGACTGAGCCGAATCGGCTCGCCGTGGAGCGTAGTCAAATTGAACTTTCTGATCAGCCATATCGAAAGGGCCGCCGTGGCAACGGCACTCCCGATGATACCGTACATGTGGAAACTCTCGAAGCGGAACATCTCGTAGATCCGGAACCAGGAAATGACCTCACCTTTGGTGAACACGACGCCGAGCAGCGCACCAAGAATTCCATAGACCACCAAAGCAAGCGGTTCGTTTCCCTCCGCCAGCGCGCGAGCCCGAAACTCGGGTACGACTTGTTCGGTGTCGATGCACTCGGCGGGTGGAGGTGTGGATTGATAGGTTGGTATATCGATATCAGGAATCATGATCGACGGCTATCCTAGAAGTGCAGGGAGAAGCAGATGGGTAACGAGCAAGCCCCCGATGAAAAATCCGATCACCGCGATAAGCGACGGTATCTGGAGGTCGGCGAGACCGCTGATGGCGTGGCCACTCGTGCAACCACCAGCCCAACGTGCTCCAAAGCCTACCAGGAACCCACCGCCGAGCACCATGAGAGCGCCGACTGGCGTAGCTAGCGCACTCCACGAAAAGAACTGGACAGGTATAAGGCCCACAAAACTCGTAATCCCAAGATCACTTAGTGCAGCGACCGTAGCCGGTGAGACAATTGTGGAAGCACCCGGGTCAGATAACAGCCGCATTCCCACAAATCCGCCGGCGGCGATGCCCACAAAAAATGTGAGGTTCCACAAGCCCATCGAACGCCAGTCGTAGAGCAGGAAGCGAGGTTTCCTTCCTGAAGGCATGGGAAGGGCCGCACAAGCGTGCCGAAGGTTCGCAGAGAGGCCGAACACTTTCCCGCCGAAGACGAGAAGTGCGGGTACGACGAGGCCGATCAAAGGACCGACGACATACCAGGGCCAAGGTTGTAAGAGGAGCTCCATTCGTGAGGGCGTGTTGGTTGAAGGCGCAAAGATACAACCTTCCAGTTGTATTGTTTCGACTGACGACGACAAAGGAACTGTGAAGACGCGTCTCTTACTGTTTTAGAGTCACAAATAGATCTGCGAACCTACTTGGCATTATGGCCTAATACCCAATAGTTGTATATTGTAGTTGTGAAGCCTCCCATTCCAGCCAGCTTTCTTGAGGACGCAGCGGCCCGATTCCGGTTGCTCGGCGATCCTGTCCGGCTTCAGATTCTCAACGCATTGCTTCAACGCGGAGAAGCGACTGTTCAGGAGCTGGCGGAGGCCACCAGCCAAAGCCACCAGAATACATCAAAGCACCTTCGTTCGCTTGCACAGGGAGGACTTGTGGATTGCCGCCGAGAAGGGGCGTTCGCGCACTACGAAGTAACGGATCCCAGTGTACCAGGTCTTTGCCTGCTCGTGTGCGGCCAGCTGAAAAGCACCGAAGGCGACGAAGTGCTCTCCTGAGCGGCTTCACAATGGCCGACACCTGTAGTACGCCAAACGCCTTCCACCTACTCCGCTCGGTTGGTCTGCCAGATCTCGCGTAGACGGCGCTGCTCCGGCGTCGGGTTCGGATCTACTTCCAGGACTCGGTCCTCCCCTTCGCCACCCTGGGTTAGATAGCCAATTCCTACGGGCGCAAAGAACGCCTCGAAGTCAAGCGATTGCCTTTGCCGGATATGGTGCTCAATGAACTCCTCCACCTCGGGATAGGTCGCCGCTACGAACGTGTCGAAGAACGTAGCGTTGTCGAAGGGCCGGTCGGTGCCATACTGCTCCATTAGATCGACAAGCACGTCGCGCAAGCCGCGCTCGCCTTCGGAGATCTCAAGCAGCCGCAGATCCAGGCACATGGCCGTCAGCGGCCCAAGTTGATAGATGTCACCATACAGACCTCGGCCGTCATCCGTAAACCACTCGGCACTCAGGCGGGCCAGGCTCCAGTCGCTTCCGATTCGCTCGCTCGCCCTCATCTTCCCGCTCATTTTGTTGAGAAAATCGTCCACAGAGACCAGCCCGCCGCGGAGCTGAAGCATATGCGCCATCCACTCCGTGACGCCCTCGTATAACCAGAGGTGCTGGTCATCCCCAGTAGGCTGCGAATAATCCCACTCAGCAATAACCTCGCTGCGCAGGTGCAGGGGCGTCATGATGTGCATGAATTCGTGCGCTACGATATCGCCAAGGAGAGGTAGAAACTCGGGCCGTGCAGGTAGCGCGTATGTCGAACTGTACGAGTGCTCAAGCGCACCTCCAGAAGTAAAGGACGAATTTCGAGCTTGCGCGTCCGTGTCGCTGAAGTACATCAGGAAGGCGTACCTATCCACCGGCGAATAGCCCACAAATTCGTAGGCGGCCTGGAGAATGTCATCGGCCACGGCCAGAACGGTATCGGCCGTGATCGCTGGATTCGGCGAGAACACGTACGCCTCTACGCTAATGCCGCCAAGTTGACGCGAGGCGACGCTCAGGTCGCCGATCAGGATCGGGGAATCGGCGAGGTGGTAGTACGAATCTGCCGCGTAGCGTCCAGCCGCATCAATGCCTAGGGCCGTTCCAAGAGTCCAGCCGTCCGTGTACAGCAACTCGACGGTCGTTGGGGTCGAACGATGGTGGACGAAGTAGCCAAACAGGCCGTGCGTGTTGATGGCCACGTAGTCCGGCTCGATGCCGGTCCCGCTCATCGGGTAGACGACGTGGGATTCAACCTCCGCGTCGAAGGTGTCCTCCATGTCGTAGCGGAGTTCAGCGACGCGAGTTGGATCCGCGATGTACCAGTCGTTCGTCGATCGGCGGGCTGTGGGGATTTCGACCCCAGAGGCGTCCAGCGCTTGAAACGACGTAACGAACCGCCCGAAGTCGAGCACCTGATGTACGCCGGGGGCAAACGCCGTAAAGCTGTAGATGCTGTCGGCCTGACCGAGTGGTGCCGGGCGAAGTTGAACATGAAAGAGATCGTCGGCCGGATTCGACAAATCGACGCGATACGCGAAGGTGTCTTGCGCAAGGACAGGCTGAAACAGCGCAGATGCTGAGAGGATGAGGACAGACAGAAGTGAGAGAGGGCGCGGCATCGCGATAGGCAGAAGCTGGATTGGCAAAATAGGATTGCGGACCAATATGCTTGGGTCCTGCCACTATTCGGATGCAAGCGAACTGGGTTTCGACCGGCAGCGAGCCACTGGCCGTCGGTCTTCGGCAGGCAGTGGGTTCATAAAGTTGACAACCCAGAGCTAAAACAGCACGTCTAACCTTATCGCGCCCCAGGCAATATGCCAGTACGCGTAGTAAATGAGCCTGAATAAGTACATCGCTACGAAACCGTAGCGCCGGAATACGTGAAGCTGAAGGAAAGCGATTGCATAAACGTGCACCCAGGTATAGGCGCCGATCCACGAGAGAGGATTCTCCTCAAACAGAAGTTGGAAGGTTGGTTCAAGCGTCGCAGTGAGGAGCAGGCAAAGTCCAATCAGCCTTTCGACGCCGATACGTTTCCCAACCGGTGCCAGTATCAACAGAAGCACCGTGAGCGGAATCACGTGAAAGACCATCTCCGCCACGTAGCCCACAGCGGGATAGAACAAAAGAGCCTCCGGCAGCGGTACGTTGATGTCCTCCGGATAGCGGAGCACGACATCGGCGATGATGATCGCAACGGCGAGCAAGGTTGCAAGGCCCGTGGACACGGCGACACCCCGAAGCGTCCGGGCACTGAAAACTTCAAACCAGCCTTGCGACTGGAGCACTCTCAATGCTATGCCGCCTAGTCCAATAGCTGCGATAACCACCACCAGCGGATTAGCGCTCCCGAAGTACTTTGCAAAGTGGCCGGGCCACGCTACATCTACTACGACCGTCAGACCAAGTGTGCCTAAAGAAAGGCAGGCAAATGCCAGAAACTGGCGGCGCTGGTTTCTTTCTACTTCTGACGTCACACGGGCTTCAGCTGGACGGAATGATGCTAGTCCTCAGCCGGAAGCGAGTTCCACTTGACGTACTCCATGGCCCAAATTGATAGGCGCTTTCTATCGCTAGATCAATTACCCCGCTAGCGGGCCGTAAAGTTCAATTCGTTTACGACTTCCTCGCCGTCCTCCATTCCATGAAGCACTCGAGTGAATGCCCCGCTACCACTGAACGAATAGACAATCCGGGAGGGGTTTTCGTTGTTCGGATTCTCGAACGTCATGCCCGTTTCGGACACGTCAGTCTGCTCCCATACCAGTACGCCACCCGTTGACGGATGCGCGATCAGATAGGTCGTCTCGCCGACAGCGCCGATAGCTACCGTCTCCGAGTAGGAGGTGTCGCCGTCGGCAACGAAGTAGCCTTCCTGTTTCAGGAGCACCCCGTGACTGTCCATTTCCCATCGCTCGTGGATCTCACCCCCGAAGGCTTCGGCGACCCACGCACCAACTAGAGGAGAGGTGGCGTCCGGGTTTGAAATTGTAGTGTTCTGTTCCGGCTGAGAGACACAGCCCGCCACCAGAAGGAAAAATAGTAAGGAAAGACGAGCGAGCATTTTGAACCAGAATGGTGTGCTAAGAATATAGCACCTCTGGTTCTGTCTTCTGCAGGCAGCGAGTTCCACAAATCGTGAGCGATGCGCCAGACATTAAGTCTATGCCGGATCACCGGGAAGGACAAAGTTGAAGAGCGAAATGGGGGCCGGTGCTAGCGCAAAAGCAATGGCAGACCCCACACAGGATACCGGGACTTCCGGCTTCCTTACCTGACTGAAAATGATGACCTTAAAACTGTCCTCAATGGACACCACCCATACCCCAACCATCATGTCTTCTACTCCAAATGCCACATTTGAACATGCTGTTCAGGATACAAATCGCCTTCTGAACGAAATTTCGAGCGAATTGGGCCACCCTGATATCAAGGTTGCCTACCACGCTCTTCGCGGTACGCTGTTCGCACTGCGTGATCGTCTTCCACCTGATGAAGCCCTCGATTTATCCGCGCAGCTTCCACTCCTCGTTCGCGGCATCTTTTTCGAAGGCTACCGGCTTGCCGGTAAGCCTGAGAAAATGGACCGGGACGCGTTCCTGGAACGTGTAGCACTTGAAATCAACATGGTCCGGCCCGCCAACACGCTGGATGCTACACGAGCTGTTCTTGCAGTGCTCGCCAGTCGCATTAGCGAGGGCGAGTGGAACCAGGTCCGCCGTGCGATGCCAGAGGACATTCGTCCTCTTTTCCAAAACCTGCCACTTCATGAGTACGAGAAGTCCACATATGCCTGAACCCTACGAGGGCTTCCCGGACGGACCGGGGCATCTGCCCGACAAGCGTCTAGGCCGCATTGCGGGCCTGCTGCTTGTCGGCATTTTCCTGCTGTTCGTGCTGTTTACGCTGCTGGGAGCCTAATCCTCAGCCGGCAACGAGTTCCACATGTCGTGGGCGATGCGCCAGACGCCATCCGCGTCGCGCTGCCAGACGACTAGGTACTTGCCCCGGAAAGAAACAGGTTCCCCACCGTCCTGCACAACCGTGCCCCCGTAGTAACCCCAGTCGTAGGCAAAGTCTCCGTGGACCTTTAGCTCCTCGGGCGTTGCATGATGGTAGGTGACCACGCGGCCCTCAGGTAGCTCCCACAGGTCATACAGCGCGTCATACCCGCGGACGAAATCCCGACCGCCCGGCGCGGCTATCCCGTCTTCCGCATAGACGGCCACCAGCGCTTCAATGTCTCCCGCCATGTAGGCCTCCGATAGCGCTCGCGATTGGTCGAGAATGGCGGTTATGTCTTCGGCGGGGCCTTCGTGGACGGGGGTGGTTTGAGCTACTAGCACATCTGACGCAATAAGAAGAAGAGACCCGATTAAGAGATGTCGCACGAAGTTGCTTGCATTGAGTTTGGGACAACTTCGAAGATAGTTCTCAGATGATCGGGACCAAGCTTTGTACTAGTCACCCAAATAGTCAGCGGGGCGAAATCCTTTGTCAATCAGATCTCGATCTTTCCTTGCCCTCTGAAAGGCCCTAGCGAATTTCAGAAGCGTCTTGAGCGTATGAACACTCACGACATTCATGGAAATGCCAGCGGCGAGCAATAACGAATGATGGCTTTTTAAAACGATGTCGATAGTCTCCAATACGGAATCGATGTCAGAGTTGTCTAGCGGGAAATCTGCGTACAACTGCTTTGAGTCATCGAAGTAGCGCTTTTCGAAATGGACGATGGATTTGTCGCGACGCGCTTTTATTCGATTCACAATCGGATCCAACTGTCGCAATGCTTCGAGCTGATCGTCGATGATCGATTGAAACTCGACGACTGCAACAGTTTCCCGTTGCTTAGTTGTCCGATTCTCCCGAGTGGGATTTAGCTGTTTAGCATGTTCTCGAGCCTTAATCAAAAAGTCGACGAGTGAGCGGTCCTCGGTAGAAGACAACATTGCCGCCAACTCGACAAGCATGGTTCGAGACATGCTGTATGCAGCAAGGTCAAGGAAATATGACCCGAGTCTGTAAGTCTCAAGCTTCTCACCTTTGCGCCACTCGAGCGAGGAACGCAACTCTTGAGACGTGCTCTTGATAGCTAGAACACGACCTATGAGGAGCTTTAGATAATCCCGTAGTTCGACGTCGGGGTTATTCACGCCTCCCCACCCTCAGCCATCACAGTTCCGTTCGTCGCGGCGGCCTCTTCGGGTGAGGCCTCGGTCGTCAACGTAACGCCGCCGCCGCGGGCCGCGTCGATCAGCACCGTGTCGCCGTCGCGGACGAAGCCGGCGAGGATCTGCTCGGCAAGCTGGTTGGCAATGGTCCGCTGAAGCACGCGCTTGAGAGGC
>JAHEJB010000094.1 GCA_024639085.1 Rubricoccaceae bacterium
TCCGGATTCTCGCTTGGAGGATCCATCCTCCAGCCGGTCATCCAACTCCGGCCCGGATCCAGATTGGAGGATGTACAGGCGTTTGATTATGCTGCCTGTTTTGTTCGGAATGGCCGCGTTGAGCAGACGCGGTGTGCTCCAGAACCCTCCATTATCGATCTCGCTTTGATGCAGTTCTATTTGCCGCGAGATCAAGCGTTCTCGACCGAAGAGCAGTTGTACGAACTCGATCTCGGGAGGCTTCAGGTTGGGCCGCAGATTGCGAATGTGGATTTCTCAACATCACCCTACGCAGCTGAGTTGGACCTTGATTATGCGCGCTTCGGAAGCGAGATCAATAGGGCTTCTCTCACCGGTCAACCCGTGATTGACGAAGTATACGTCGATGGTGGTCGCGCCGAAACGGAAGCCGAGTATGTGGATGTGACGTTTCGCTATGTGCCGGAGAACGAGCAGCAGGCACGCGGCGCCGTGATCGTATCCGGTGCATTCAACAATTGGCAGATTGATCCAGAGAACACGTTGTCGTGGGTGCCCGATGCAGGGCGGTACGAAGGGACGTTGCTCCTCAAACAAGGCCTCTACCTGTACCGCTACTACGTTGATGATCCGGCGGCCCGCCCGGAGACAAATCTCTCGTTGCAGCAGAATCTCTACACGGCGCTGGTCTACGTATTCGATCCGACGAGGCTGACGGATCGTTTGGTCGCGTTCCGCAGTGCCGTAGCTCAGTGACTGAAGAGACGTACACGACAATCCTACGCGGTACGTTATCCTGCAATATCAACTCTCTCACGCTATGAATCGCCTCGTAACCGCCTTCGTCCTGATTGCTACCGGTAGCCTTAGCCTTGGCGCGGGCTGTACCCCCAAGCAGGTTTCATCACAGTCCGATTCCGACCCGACGGTTGGTCGTGATTCGGTAGTAACCCCGGGAGTGTCAGATATGCCGACCGATTTGATCCGCGCGGGAGGAATCACGCTGGACGGCGCTGCATCTTTTGTGGAGCTACCTGTGGCCGACGTGATGATGCTGCAAGCGACGACGCCGCAACAAATTGAAGCCGCCGAACGAGCGCTGAACTCTGGTGCCTACCTCGGCGATCCGGTTCGTGTTGTTCATATGGTCAGTGACAACTCACAAGGTGTGATCGGGTTCGATACCGGAACAGACTTGGGAACCAGTTTCGAGACGGAGTTTGTTATCCGCTTTCAGAATGCCGGAGGAGACATTGCATTCGAGATAGTTGGCGAGCCAACCCAACCCGGTCGGCGGATGCCTTCGATGCTTCGTGTTTTGATGTCGTTAGAAGGTCCGGACGCAGCAAGCGGCGTTGCCATTGAACTGGGGGATGAAGGGGCCGATCCGAGCAATCTTGGCTGGGTAGATCTCCCGTCGTTCTCGCCCGATGACTACGCTCATCGTATTGGCATCCACTACGAGCCGGGTTCCATCACAGTCTTGTTTGATGGAGAGGTCGTTCTAGAAGAAGTAGCAAGGCTTGGCGGCGGTAATGCCACTGCTGCTATTTTAGCACGCCCGACGGAGACGGCGTACTTGCTCAGTTGGACATTCGAACCGCTGCCGTAACTGCAGTCACCTTTCACCCATCACCCTGTTGAATGTATTCGCCACGGACGCTGGCCCCGCTCGGCCTTTCGCTGCTGCTCGTCCTCTCAGCCTGCTCGGGTTCGCAGCAAACGACAACACCACCATCGGAAAATGGAAATGGACGTTCATCAAGCAACGGCGATGACGACATCAAACAGTACAGCGAAGTCGTAACCGACGAAGCCGAAACCGACGAAGGTCTGTTCGATGTCCACTGGTTCGACGACGGGGCAAAGGTCCTGTTTGAGATCCCCGATTCACTGCTTGGGCGAGAAATGCTTCTCGTTTCGAGGATCGCCAGAACGGCAGAGAATTTAGGCTATGGAGGCCAGAAGGCGAACACCCAAATGGTTCGCTGGGAACGCCATGCTAAGACCATCCTGCTCCGAACGGTCAGTTATAACACAGTTGCCAGCGACTCACTGCCCGTCTATCAGGCCGTCCGCAACTCGTCGTTTGAGCCCATCATCGCGAGCTTTGACATCCAGGCCTACGCGGAGGACACGACGGGCACGGCAACCGATACCACGGGCGTCGTAATTAACGTAACGGACCTGTACGCCAAGGATACGCCGCTGCTGGGAATGCCTCAGTCGGCTCGCGAGCGCTTCAAGGTTCGGCGGATGGATACAGACCGCTCGTTCATCGTGCGTGCGGCAAGTTATCCTGAGAATATCGAAGTTCGCGCAGTGCAGACCTACGAAGCCGCGGAGCCTCCCTCTAACAGTTCAACGGGCACGATCTCTGTCGAGATGAACCACTCGATGATTCTGCTTCCCGAAGAACCGATGCAGCCGCGTCTGTTCGATCAACGGGTCGGATTCTTCGCGGTCTCGCAAACCGACTACGGCACGGACGCTCAGGAGGCTGAGAATCGCACATACGTAACGCGTTGGCGCCTCGAACCCAGCGATCCCGAGGCGTATGCGAGAGGCGAAGTCGTCGATCCGGTTGAGCCCATCGTCTACTACATCGACCCGGCGACGCCGGAGCGCTGGATATCCTACCTCAAGCAAGGAGTCGAAGACTGGCAACCTGCATTTGAAGCAGCGGGATTCAGCAACGCGATAATCGCGCGCGATGCGCCGACGCCGGAAGAAGATCCCGAGTTCAGTCCGGAGGACATCCGCTACTCGGTGATCCGCTACTTCGCCTCGCCGATTCAGAATGCGAGTGGACCGCACGTGAATGATCCACGCAGTGGCGAAATCCTCGAAAGCGACATCAACTGGTACCACAACATTATGAACCTGCTGCGGAACTGGTACTTCATCCAGACCGCCGCTGCCAACCCAGATGCTCGCGGCGTCGAGTTCGACGAGCACGTGATGGGCGAGCTCATCCGATTCGTTTCTGCGCACGAGGTTGGCCACACCATCGGCCTTCGGCACAATTTCTATTCGTCCAGCTCCGTGCCCGTCGATTCGCTTCGTTCGCGGACGTACACGGACACACACGGCACCGCGCCGTCCATCATGGATTATGCGCGGTTCAATTATATCGCGCAGCCGGGAGACGGCGTCCGTCGCTTCACGCCAGACATCGGCGAGTACGATGTCCACGCCATCGAATGGGGCTATCGTCGCTTTCCGGGCACAGATACCGATTCCGAGAAGCCACTTACGGGCGAGGTTGCACGACGCGCCGTTGACGATCCACGGTTACGATTTGTGATGGAGGCGGGCAACGCCACGGATCCTCGCGCTCAACGCGAAGACCTGGGAGACGACGCCGTATTGGCGGGGCAGTATGGCCTCGCGAATCTTGAGCGCGTCGTCGAACGGCTGGTTACGTGGGGTACCGAGGACCTAGAACCTTACGACGACCTTCAGGAACTCTACAACAATGTTGTGGGTCAGTGGGTGCGCTATTTGAACCACGCGGGCGACAACGTTGGCGGCGTTTACATAGACTACAAGACTGCCGACGAAACCGGCCCAGTCTACGCGGTTGTGGAGCCTGAACGCCAGCGGCGAGCGCTCGAATTCGTAATGGAGGAGGGGATGCAGAAGCCGGGATGGCTTCTCAATCAGGACGTCCTGCGCCGAATCGAAGCAGCGGGCACTCTGGACCGAATCCGCTCGCGGCAGGTGTCGGTATTGAATCGCCTGCTCGACCCTAGCCGCATTGCTCGCTTGCTGGAGGCCGAATCGGTAGATAGTGATGATGCGTTCTCGGCTTCGGAGCTATTGTCCACGACGCGTAACGGTGTATGGAGCGAACTCTCCAGCGGCAGCGAGATCGGGCCGTTCCGCCGAAATCTCCAACGCGGCCACATCGAGCGTCTCGAATGGCTGATGAAAGAAGAGCCTTCCAATACGGCTACCGGCTTTTTCCGCTACTACATAGGCATCACAGATATTGACGTGAGCCAGTCGGATATTCGGCCGCTAGTACGAGGTGAGTTGCAGGATCTACAGATTGCCATCACACGTGCGCTGCCTCGCTACCGTAACCAGCGGACAACCCGCCTGCACCTTGAGGATGCGCTGGTCCGCATTGCAGATATTCTGGATCCAGAAGATTGATTTGATAGATCGTAACACGTATTTCGTAAGAACGATGTGCTCGCCACCCTTACGCAGTACGTGTTACGCTTTATGATCTCCCACCCAGACATTTTGCTGCTTGTTGGCACACAGACGGGCAATTCTGAGTCCGTAGCCGAGGTCGTCGCCGAGCAACTAGGCGACGTGGGATTTACCTGCCACATCGTGGACATGGCAGAGGCCTACCCCGAGATGTTAGCCGATTATCACCAGCTTGTCGTGGTGATGTGCACATGGGCCGAGGGCACTTTCCCGGACAACACGGTTGAGTTTTACGATGCGCTCATATCAGTCAAACCCGACCTTTCACGGTTATCGTATGGAATGATTGGCCTCGGCGACCACGATTACGACCCGTATTACCTCACGGCGAACTACAAACTTGCTGAGACGCTGGAAGAGTTCGGAGCCGCGCCGGTAATTGAGATCCTTGACATCGACGGGACGCCGAAGCCGAGGCACCTCACGGCTGCCCAGGAGTGGGCGGTGAGAGTGGGTGAGGCGTTTGTCGAGGCTCGGTAGGGACGGCGCGCCGAAGCATCCCTACCCTGGATAGCTCGTGTACCCTCCTCCGACGTTGCGGCTGAAGAATCCGCCATCCGGGGAGACCGTGCCAAACTTGGTGGAAATGAGCCCGCCACCACTGCCGCCCCCCGAATTGGCCTGGACTTGCCGAGCAGCGACGACCAGATTCGTGATCATTGGGCCACCCTCCGGGCCAAGGTTGCCCATCGCATCCAGCTGGAAGCGACCGGACCAGCACATTCCAAAGGCCGCCATGAACGCTGCACGATCGTCGGGATGAATCTCTCGCCCGTTGATCCACGTACCTGTGCGGCCGCCTGATATGTTCTCCGGCATGGGGCCGGGCAGGTCTAGACCTGGAATCATCAGCCCTATTGTCGGGCCGCCTTCGAGCCCCCACGCCCCGCAGGCGGCATCGTACCAGTAGCGGCCATCAGGGACACTTCTACCGTACAGCGTCTCGAGCGCGCGGAGGCGCTCCTCGTCCAGCGGTTGGCCGTTGATGACGACTTGGCTCTCTCTTGTCGTATTTGACGTGGCCTCAGTCATAGTGTCACTCCGGTATCCGCCGTGCCATGAAGTTGCGCCCAATCGCCACCCCCTCGGTGTTGCTGAACATCTCTATGTCAACGAGCTCGTTTATGCCGCTACCATTTCCTGGATTCCAGTCCGTCGTCCAGGCGCCCCCCTCCTTGAAGGCGACGAACGCACCTCCGCTTCTGCCGGCCACCCATGTTCTGTTGCCGAGCGTCGTGACGCCGAACGCCGTGCCGCCGGGAATCGCCTCCGTGGACCAGTTTGCGCCCGGGCTCGAAGCGCTAAAGAGAGTGTTGGTACCGGCCACGCCAAGTCCACCGCTCACGTCCGTGAACCAACCGCTAAAGCCGGTACTCAAGATCCAGTTCTGGCCCCCATCCGTCGTGTGAAAAGTCGGTGACTGGCCGGAGTTTGTATCAACGTTCACGTAGCCCTCGTTGATTGACCAAAAGTACAGGCGCAAGACAACATGACTGGAAAAGCCAGTCCAGGGCAGCCCTGTCCAATTGGCTCCGCCATCTGCGGTATACATCACCTTGGTGGTGTCCGAGGGTGCATTGGCTCCTCCGGCCGCATAGCCGGAGTTCGCGTCGAAGAAGTGGAGCGCCCGCACTGCCAGGTTTGTCGGCATGTTTGCGCCCACGTTGGTCCACGAGGTGCCGCCGTTGGTCGTTTTCAGAAGGTAGCCGTTTGTTTCCGATGCCAAGTCGAACCCGCCGATGTAGCCGGTCATCTCATCGAGAAACTGCACAGCGTAAGCTTCGCTCGTAACTCCGAGGTTCGACAGACTGGTCCACGACTGGCCGCCATTCGTGGTCATGTATGCAGCGGGTCCTCCCCCCGAAGCTGATCCCACGGCATAGCACACGGAGGACGACGGGCAATCCAGGTCGACGAATTGGCCGACATCGGAAACTTCTTGTACGACATGCCAACCGGCGGAGACTGCCTTCGTGGCCATGATCGCGTAGTCTTCCGTGGCCACGCTACCATTGTTGGCCGTGCCAACGATCTGGATTTGGTAGCCACCTGGGACGGCTCCGTTGTTCATGAGTGTCAGGATACTTTCCGTCGCACCCGATTGAATCGTAGTGGGAACGAACACGCCCGAGATACCGGCCGGCAGATTGTTGAGGCTTAAGTCAACCGCGCCGTCGAAGCCGGAGAGGCGTGTAATTGTCACCGTTACTTCTCCTTGGTCCCCATCACCAATTTCTACGTCTCCGGATGCTGCGATAGAGAAATCAGCAGATCCATTCGCTGTTACCGTGACAGTTACATCCTCGCATGCGTCACTATAAGCGATCTGACTTGAGAAGATAGTAAACGGTCCTACTGAGTGTGTTCCCAAAGGTGCATCTGCATCGGCGGACAGGGTTGTGACTGCATGCACG
Organism: Rubricoccaceae bacterium; assembly: GCA_024639085.1. Classification (GTDB taxonomy): domain Bacteria; phylum Bacteroidota; class Rhodothermia; order Rhodothermales; family Rubricoccaceae; genus JAHEJB01. Next base: position 6,618 of record JAHEJB010000094.1, read on the forward strand.
TTAGACCCTGGGCTCAACGAGGATGTCGCGTGCAACCAACTCGGAAGCGTTCCAAATGTGACGGGTTCTGGCCCGATGATTTCATAAAGATAGTTGCCATCGTCAAGGGTTATGAGCCTGGAATCGGGTGTTGTACCTGTGAGATTATAGCTTAAGGGACAAGGTGTAAAAACTCCATTCTGTATGATATAACTGTCACAGCTAATCCCGGGGATGGCACATAGCAGTGCCAGCATGAGCAAATGCCCTTCGGGGGTGGCTGGTAATAGTAAGTGACGACGGAACAGAACAGTCATGAGTATGACCTCAAAGGGTTAGAACACGGGCCGCGCAGAGCACAGCCTTTCCTCTTCAATACGGGAAACTCAACTGGATTGGCTCATCTGCCGTGATATCACGTTTCTCAAAGAGCGACCATATACTTCGCCCGGAAACGAAGATTGGGACCGCCCAGCCCAGTGAAGGCCTCCAGCCCAAAGTTGCCGTACTGCACGCCGCCACCGACATTCACCAAGAAGATGTTTTCGGTGCAGGCATCAGCGAACGGGCAGTCCGAGTAGGAGAATCGGTAGTAGGCTGGGCCGGCGAGCGGGTAAGCTGCGAGCATGCCGTTGCTAGACAGTGGGATGGGATACTGGGCGTGGACTCCAAGCTGCAAAACAGAGTAGCTGAGTGGCTCGCCGGTCATCGGGTCGACGTCTCCGAAATCCTGTGAGCCACGGCCGTAAAAGATGCCCGGAGCGATGGTGACTCCTGCAGCCGGATTAAGCCTCGCCTGTCCACGAAGTGTTTCCATTGGCTGCAGGGAGTTGGGATTTGCCAGGGTCATGTTTAGCTCAACGCCGGCACCGATAGCGTCGGTATCGGAGTCCATTCCGGCCGCAGCTGCAATCTTGGCATTTTGCGCTTGAATGATGGCTAATGCCACACAGCCAGACTGGTGAACGAGAAGGAGGATGCCGAGAGCTAGAAGGACTGTAAACCGCATAGCGAGTCGAGATAGAGGGTTTTCGAAGAGGAATCATGCTCACTACGAGATTTCCTGCCGGATTGGCTCATCCATTGCGCAATAACTCCGTGGTAGCGTTCTTTCTAGCCTATGCCTTCAGAATCCCAACAGGACGTGACGCGGTTGCTTTCGCGCGTGCGCGAGGGCGAGCAGGGTGCGTTGGGCGAGCTTCTGCCACTCGTCTACGATGAACTGCGGGCGCTCGCCCACAACGTTCGGAAGCAGCGAGGAGGCTCGGAGACGATTAACACCACGGCACTCGTACACGAGGCCTACGAGAAGTTTGCTGGCGGCGAGGCCGACTGGGAGAATCGCTCGCACTTCTTCAGAGTCGCCGCCAAGGCCATGCGGCAGGTGTTAGTGGATTATGCGCGTGCGCAACAGACTGTGAAGCGCGGCGGCAACCAAAAGCCGCTTCCTCTGGAGGCCGAGCGATACGTTCCTACGGAAAAGGCGGGCCCGCTCCTTGCTCTGGATGAGGCGCTGAGTCAACTTTCGGTGCTTGATGAGCGGTTGGCGGAAACCGTCGAACTACGCTACTTCGTGGGCTTGACGATCTCAGAGACAGCGGACGTTCTTCAGCGGTCTACAGCGACTATCAAGCGCGATTGGTCGACAGCCCGCGCGTGGCTACACGATGCAATAGGAGATGCGGCATGAGCGGCTCCGATTCAACCGCAGCCTTCACGCTCTTCGGCAAGGCTATCGATCTTCCTGAGGAGAAGAGGGAGGAGTGGCTTTCCAAAGCGTGTGACGACGCAGGGGTTCGAGCACATGTTGAGCGGCTCCTCAAACGGCACGAAGAAGCGGGGTTGTTGGACGACCCGATCGTGAAACGAGGCGAGTCCGCCGATCTCCACGTTGGTGGAAAGCGGATCGGCCCGTGGGAGATTGAGGAGCAAATCGGCGCAGGAGGGATGGGTGTGGTCTACCGCGCCTCCAGAGCAGATGGATTGTACGAGAGAACCGTCGCTCTCAAGCTCATCGCACCGAATGTGGCCCTGGCATCTGGAGAGCAATTGGCCAGGCGTCTCGCAGCGGAGCGGCATATCCTCGCCCACCTTGAGCACGATGGCATTGCGCGTTTGTATGACGGTGGGGTAACCGAGGACGGATTGCCGTATCTGGCTCTTGAACTAATTGACGGCGAGCCTATCACCGACTACTGCAATGCTCACGAGCTTGGCACTGCGGAGCGGGTGAAGCTTTTCGCGCGTGCTTGTGACGCCGTAGCGTACGCGCACCGCAGCCTCGTCGTCCACAGGGATCTCAAGCCTGCTCACGTCCTCGTCGTGAAAAACAACGCTGACGGCGAGCCGGGCGTCAAGCTTCTCGATTTTGGCGTATCCGCCCTGCTGGAAGCAAAGGCGGGAGGTGACCCCACGGGTTTCACGGAGCCGCACGCACTTACACCTTCCTACGCTGCGCCCGAGCAAATCAGAGGGGAACCAGTCACGACCGCCACGGACGTGTATTCACTTGGAGTAGTGCTCTACGAGTTGCTGACCCTGCAGCGGCCGTACGATCTGTCCGCCAAAACAGCTGCCGAGGTAGAACGAACGGTCATCGACATGATGCCTGCTTCCCCTAGCGTTGCGGCTCCGTCACAGCAGCGTGTGCTTCGAGGTGATTTGGACACGATCGTGATGAAGGCGCTAGCGAAGGAGCCAGAGCGTCGCTACGCGTCTGCCGAGGCACTCGCGGCCGACCTTCGGCGGCATCTTAACGGCTTGCCCATTGAAGCGCGGCCCGCGACGACCGGCTATCGCGTTCGCAAGTTTGTTGAGCGGCACAAAGTAGGCGTCGGGGCAGCAGCGGCGGTGTTGCTGTTGGTCACAGCGCTGACTACGATCTACACCGTAAGGCTCCGTGCCGCCCTTGATCAGGCACAGACTGAGGCAACGAAGGCAGAAGAAGTCAATGCGTTTTTGTTGTCCATGCTGTCTTCCGTCGACCCCTTTTTGGATGACGCCGGAGCGGTTCCGGAAAGTCTCACGGTTGCGTTCATGCTGAGGCAGGCCGCAGCTACGGTCGACATTGACTTAGCCGAACAGCCCGATGTGCTGGCATCCGTACATAGAACCATTGGCCTGACTTTCCACAACCTTGGTTTGTTCAACGAGGCTAAACCCCACCTCGACAGGGCACTTCGACTTGCCATGGAGAACTATGACGAATATCTCCACCCGCAGGTAATTCAAAGCATGGAGGACCTTGCCAATCTCGCCTACGATGTCGACAACATTGCGCTATTCGATTCGCTTCAGAACCGTGTGGTCACACTGCGCCGTGAGCGGTACGGCAACCGAAGCCTCGAATATGCCAGCGCACTTGCGCGCCTCGGATCAACGCTCTCATCGGCTGAGGCCGATCCGTTGTTCACCGAGGCACTCGCGATTGTACGAGAGGCTAGTGGGCCACGATCTATAGAAGCGTTTGAGGTGCTGAATGCGTTTGCTGTGCAGCGACATACGGTCGGAGACTGGCCCGGTGCCGATTCCCTGTATTCACAGGCTGTCGAAATCGCGCCAGATATCGAGCTAGCAGACCATCCCACGCTAGCTGCAACCCTGTCGAGTTGGGCCGCACTGTCGTGGTTCCTTGGCAAGTCAGATCAATCAGCATCTCTTGTTGAGCGGGCGCTCGAGATTCAGGAAGGTCGTCTTCCCCACGATCACCCGAATCTTGCTCAAACACGCGGCATGGTTGCCGGGATACTCATCGAGAAAGGGCATTACGTTGAGGCAGAGCGGGTTCTTAGGCACGTCAAAGAGGTTTTTGAAGAGCAATTGCCGCGATGGTGGGCTAAGCATATCGCCGGAACAGAACTAGCCGCAGCGCTTTTCGGTCAGCGACGGGATGCAGAAGGGGAGCAACTAATGCGAGAACACCTTCCTGAGATGCGCGCCCAAGCAGGCGATAACCACGGGTGGACCCGCCATGCCATCAGGCACTATGTTGAGTTTCTGGACAGCCGAGGTAGAAGTTCCGAGGCTGATTCACTGCGCCACCTTGAGGGTTTCTAGGATCCCCGGGATCGCGCGTTAGACCTAGTCTAGCCGCTCGTCAATCTTTGCGTCTAGCCATTCGCGAAGAGACTCCAGTTTCACCTGCTCCACTACATCGTGCGCGAAGGCGTATAGCAGGATTGATCGCGCGTCATCCAAAGAAATACCACGCGCACGACAATAGAACAGTGCTTCTGGGTCAATTTCCCCAGTCGTAGATCCGTGGGAGCATTTTACGTCGTCTGCATAGATCTCCAACTCAGGCTTGG
>JAHEJB010000224.1:0-2490 GCA_024639085.1 Rubricoccaceae bacterium
GCGCCTTCTTGGAATCGGCCTGGAGGAGATCCGCGCTATCGGGCGTGACAACTACAGGATCCAGACCGAGCCAATACGCTGTTGCAGCTTGCGGAGACCAGATTCGACATTGCGCCGCGTGAGTAAAGTTCGCGCGAACGCGGGGCAATTCAAGCAGCGAGTCGCGCTGCCTGCGTGTGGGCCGCTTTGCCAATTCCTGTCGTATCCGTCATAGCACGCGCACTCCCCACCTAACCGGCTATCTGTCACCCAAATTTGCGACGTAACTAGCTTGGTTAGGCTTGTATCCTCCCGCCTCGTAGGGCTGGTTCTTCGGCCAGTAGCCAAGCCTGCGCAGGTTTACGAGGCATTTAGCCCGGCTGAGCTTTGATCCGAAGTTTGTAATCTCGTTGTTCCCGCCGACAACAATTCCAAGCGCTGTCACCCGACGATAAAGTTCCGTTCGCTGCAACGGCGCGCCGTTTGCTTCAATCACCTGGACAACTATTCGTTCTAGTTCGGCCTGGGGCGTCGCCTTTTTCATAGAGTGACTTTCGAAGCTCGTTTCGGCCGCGACATGGTGGTCTGAGCAAGTGACCTCGCGACTGCTGTCATCATCTGCCTCATGGGTCGTTGTCTTTCGACCGGAAAGCTCGTCATACGTGGCCAGGAATGCCTGCAACCGATCCAGTTCGAAGCGTAGCTGTTCCATCCGCTCCTGCGCTCTTTGGTATATCTGCAATTCCATCCCCACCTCCGTTGCATGACAGGCCTTGCAGCGCGCCATACGTCACCACTTAGAGTGTGTGTGATTCTTCGGCTGGGCCGAAACGGAATAACGTTCTCGCGCCAGTTTTCAACAAGCTGCAAGCATGCCGCTAGCCAGCTGCAACTGTTGCTAGTCGTTGACGCAGCGACCAAAACGCCCTCAGACCACATCCCCAGCAATTTAGCCGCGCACACTCAAGACGACGGGGCGTTCGCTCGAGCAAGCGCAAGTCCGGCCGTTGCGGGCTGCAATAGAACCACTTGCTGCGGGCAATGCCGTGAATATATTGTGTCCCCAGCAGGTCCCGGCGACAGAGCTGCGCTGTTCGGAAAACCTATAACCCTCTGAAATCACTGGCGCACCGGGGAAGATTCGAACTCCCGACCCCCAGATTCGTAGTCTACGGAAAAACAAATTAAATCAATCGAGATTCTGACTTTCCGTGGGGGTTTGCTGTGTAGAGAGCTCAGCGACTTACATGCAAAGTCAGAATGACCACAGGCGGCCATGCGCCTAGCATGGGCGGTTGCACATGTGCCTGATTACCCAGCTTCCTCCACACGGTTGCCGCTGATCTGACGCAAGCGTCATAGATCATTGACCGAATCGAAGGTGACGAGGAGGCGAACGTGGCACGCAATCGGATCCAGTTCGGCAAGAGGCTGAGCCTTTCGGCATTCCAAGAGCGCTATGGTACGGAGGAGCAATGCCGTCAGGTCGTTGTCGCCTGGCGCTGGCCGAATGGCTTCATGTGCCCGGCGTGTGGTGGCCATGATCATGCGATCGTTGGCAAGCGACGTCTCTATCTGTGCCATGGCTGCCGCAAGCAGACGTCGGTCATCGCTGGTACGGTGCTTGAGAACTCGTTGGTGCCGTTGACCAAGTGGTTCCAGGCGACTTGGCTGATCACGCAATCGAAGAACTCGATCTCGACGCTGGAGTTGTCACGCCAGATCGGCGTCAAGTGGGACACGGCCTGGCGCTTGCGCCAGAAACTCGCCTCGGTGATGGCCGAGGTCGAAGCCAGGCGTTCGTTTAAGGGCCGCATCGAGATGGACGACGCGGTTCTCGGCGGCGAGAAGAGCGAAGCAGAGGGCGGCAAGCGTGTGCGCGGAGGCGCAAACAAGGTCCCTTTCGTCGTCGCGGTCGAGACTACCGCCGAAGGCCGACCTCGCCGCGTCCTTCTCCATCCCGTCGAACGACATGACGGCAAATCGATCGAAGCGATGGCCCATGAGAAATTGACGGCAGGGACCCACGTCGTCTCAGATGGCCTCGGTTGCTTTCGCGCGGTCACGCGGGCGGGCGCAACGCACACGCCGATCGTCTCGTCTCGCGCACCCGAACAGCCCGAAAAGATCCCGGCGCTCAAATGGGTGAATACCGTGCTCGGCAATCTAAAGACCGCCATCGCCGGAACCCACAAGGCAATCTGGCGCCCGTATGTCGGACGCTACTTCGCCGAGTTCCAGTTCCGCTTCAATCGACGTCATGACCTGCCGCGTCTCTTCAGCAGCCTGCTAGCCGCAGCCGCCGGTGCCAGACCAAGAACTCATGCAGATATCAGGCTTGCGTAGGACGAGGGGTAATCAGGCACATGTGAATTTGGCTCGATGCACTCTGGCCAAGCGTTAGTGCCTTTGGTGGCGTGGTCGATGCCCGCGTTGCGCGTGTCATTTGGCATAGGTGGACCGTTCCAACGCGCATCGCTCGGGAGAACCGGCCAAATGCTGCTTCACGCC
>JAHEJB010000224.1:2500-2928 GCA_024639085.1 Rubricoccaceae bacterium
AAATTCACGGGATCGACGATCAGCACGAGGTTGTTCTCGTTCAACAATTTCGACGCAAGCAGGAGCTTCTTTGTTTGCAGGTTGCCAAATTGGCATGGATGCACCCAAACCAGCTTATCGAGCCGCGCGTGCGCTGACTAAGCTTGTTCATTCCGCTCGGCTGCGCCCGCTCGTCCGCATGTATGCCGCCGCAAAGCGTGGCGAGCAAAATGAGGGCGCTTCAGCTGCCATTTGTGCAGCCGTCATGATTGGCTGTGGTGTTTCTCGCTCATCTAGACCGAGAAACGGTAGGCGAGGAGTAGTTCCGAACACGCGCAAATGCGCTCACATGGGCACGACCCCATAAGGCCTGCGCTATGGTTGGAACCTTTGCGGCGCACCCATAGCCGACACTCACTACCACGCCTGCGCAGTACCCATCCGAGCCA
>JAHEJB010000225.1 GCA_024639085.1 Rubricoccaceae bacterium
GTGCCCCGATACTCATTGGCACGACCCGCGCAAGAAGGCCGAAAAGTATAACCGTGCGGTGCTCGAAAATGCAAGGCGACGTAAGCGACCCTTCCAACGTGTAAGACAAGCAACCGAGGTGGATGTTGCTGCATTGAAAGTGAACCCAAAGCGATAGCTTTGCACCCTGCCACTGCGTAGAGACCACTCAGTCTTTGACGACTTATGACCAAACTCAGCGTCAACCTCAACAAAGTTGCTCTGATGCGAAACGCCCGTGGCGGTGGCCGCCCCAACGTGCTTCGTGCAGCAAAAGCTTGCGTATCGGCTGGTACAGACGGGATCACATTGCATCCGCGACCAGATGGGCGCCATGCGCTGGCACAGGACGTAATCGATCTGAAAGAATGGCTACCTGTTGAGCTCAATGTCGAGGGCAATCCATTTGAAGGCCCTTCTAAGACGGACGGTTACGCCTTTCCAGGATTCATGGAAATCCTCCGGCAAACGCGGCCAACCCAGGCGACGCTGGTGCCTGATGCGACGAATCAAAAAACATCAGACCATGGGTGGACGCTGGACAACAATGAAGTTCAACGCCTCATGCCGTTTGTCGCTGAGCTTCAAGAACTCGGATGCCGCGTGAGTCTTTTCATGGACCCCGATCCAAACGCCATCAAGAGGGCAGCAGATCTGGGCGTGGATCGTATTGAGTTGTACACCGAGATGTACGCCAGGGCGTTTGAATCCGGTGAAGCAGAACAGGAGCTTAGTCGATATGCTGATGCGGCACGTGTCGCGCAGGTCCTCGGGCTCGGCGTGAATGCTGGCCACGACCTCAGTTTGGAAAACCTACAGACGTTTCTTGAGGCCGTCCCCAACGTCCTGGAAGTATCTATCGGACAAGCTCTAATTTCGGATGCGCTGCATATGGGTTTGGCAGCCGCTGTGAAGGCCTATCAATCAGTATTGAAAAACTCCGCCCCCGTCTCAAACGGAGAATGACGGCCTGCGAGTTTCAGTGAGACCGATCTCATAGGGAGAATCGTCTCGGTTTGATACAATCCGTTTCTTAAGGATTTTCTTCTACAGCGCGAGATTGGACAAAGCGAGTTGCTTGCACCGAGGGTAAAAAAGAAGCCAAAGGATGGCCTTTCTAAAATGGTTGCATTCGTCAAAGTTATATGATGTGGCACGGGTGAAGGCACAGATCTCGCCGGCTACAGGCGAACAGTTACTCCACTCTAATCCACCTCCATGCCACAGGTCCTTCTTACCGTTGTTGCGATCCTGGTCTTCTCCATCTTCGCACTTCAGCAGCACGAATCCAATAAGCGCCTCGAACAGGTCGCGATTGGAAGCGAAGTAGAACTTGCAGCTACCGAAGTTGCACGAGAGCAGCTGATTGCAATAACCAGTTTGGCGTATGACGAAGCAGATGTCGGTAGCACGGCACTGCGTACGGATGAAACGGGGCTCTCAGCTATTGGCCCCGATTCAGGCGAGTCGTCGAGCAGTCAGTATGATGACCTGGACGACTTCCATGGTCATGAGCAGAACTTCTCCGTCGACTGGCACGGTTCCGCTCTTGATTTCACGGCCAGGTCTGAGGTCAGATACGTAGACCCTGCAACACCGAGCAACACTTCCACCAATCCAACTCTTGCAAAAGAGGTGGTTGTAATCGTCTCTGAAGTGAACGCGGATCCAGCCGGCCGTGAGCAGGTCACTGTCCGCCTTCACCAGGTCCTTACTCCTGCTTGGTCCCTCATACATAGTTAGTAATTCCTAATCCTATCCTTGGCTCTACAGGCCACCAGGATTTCCTCCGGTCCCAGCTATGCACATACTCTTAGATCACCTTACGGCCATTGTTGTTGGCACTACGTTGTTAGGCGTACTTCTATTCGTCCAGCAGCGCGGAGAACAAAGTGCCGTCGAGACGACGCTTCACCACGTTGTGCAGACACAGTCATTTTCGATAATGGAGACGCTCGAGCGGGATATTGAGAACGTCCGCAATTCCGAGCAGACCGGAAGCCGAATGCGAGTCTGGAGCGATGGCGACAACACTAACGAAATGCGCTTCCTGACACCCGCTGACCCCTCTTTAGGAGAGATGTCTGATCTTGTCGCCGTGGCCTATCGGCTGGAAGACACCTACGGTGAGGTATTCGTGAATGGCTTGCCAACTACACGATATCGGCTGGCACGCTATGTGAACGACGGCTCTGGATATGTATACGATGGAGGATCAGCTGAGTCGCTCGTCGGCTTCAACGCCGCATTGATATCCGGCGACGGTACTTCCAGTGTCACAAACGGGTTCGAACCGTCTGACTTTAAAGTGGTCCGTATTGAGCTCGAAGCGGCCGACGGCACAGTAACGCAACTGGCTGGCGATCAGGAAAACAGGTCTCGGGCCAAACAGACGAGGCAGGCTTTCATGTTCCGCCCCCCGGGCCTTGCAGTCGATTCCTCTGAACCCCTTGATCCGTCCGTAAGCATACCAACGCCCTGGTCTAGTCTTCCTAACCTTCCGGAGCCACCACCCGAGCCTCCCGATAGCGATGGTGAGCCCGACGATGGCGGCGAGCCCGGAGAAGAGCCCGGTGACGGTCCTGTTGGAGAAGAGGAGGAAGACCCAGAAACACAAGGCGGCGGCGATCCCATTCCACCACCACCACCACCACCACCACCACCTCCTCCTCCGCCACCTCCTCCACCACCGCCTCCGCCTCCCGGTGAAGGCATCTAGACGCGGCACCAGATCGCCTAGCGTTGACGAAATCTGCCAGAACAGCTCATCTGCCTACTCATTGCAAGGCACAGCACACCAAACATCATAGGATCCAACCATGGGAAAGCTCACTCTACTCTTCGTAATGGTAGCCGTACTCGGCGGCTCCCTGCTCACATTCCGTGCAAAGTTGAATTCAAACGAAA
>JAHEJB010000226.1 GCA_024639085.1 Rubricoccaceae bacterium
GAGAAAGAGTCTCGTTAAGCGCTTCTTCTTTTGCGTTCAGTCGCTCCAGCCGCTTATTCGTCGCGAGCCCGATTTCGTGCCCGATTCGCGTAAGTCGCTGGTCGGCTGTGTCCTGGCGGAGGAGGAGGCGATGCTCAGCGCGCGACGTGAACATGCGATACGGCTCGTCCGTGCCTTTGGCAACGAGGTCGTCAATCAGCACGCCGATGTAAGCCTGATCGCGTCCGAGGATGAGCGGCTCCTCATCTCGCAACTTCATAACCGCGTTGATGCCGGCCATCAGGCCTTGCGCCGCGGCCTCTTCATATCCAGTTGTCCCGTTAATCTGCCCTGCAAAAAAGAGACCTTCTACGTTCTTCGTTTCGAGGGAGTATTTGACCTGATACGGAGGGAAGTAGTCATACTCGATGGCATAGCCTGGACGCAAAAGGTGGACATTCTCAAGTCCATCAATTTGGCGCAACGCCGCAAGCTGAACTTCCTCCATCAGCGACGTCGAGAAACCGTTGACATACACCTCGTATGTGTTCAGACCTTCGGGTTCGAGGAAAAGCTGGTGCCGATCCTTGTCGGCAAAGCGGTCTATCTTGTCCTCAATGGAAGGGCAGTAGCGCGGGCCTTGTCCCTGAATCCGCCCTGCAAACATGGGGCTGTCGTCAAACCCTGTTCTCAGCGTGTCGTGGACGGCGTCGTTTGTGTAGGTCAACCAACATGAAATCGTATCAGTGGGGAGTGCATCCGTCATGAATGAAAACGGGCGCGGCGCGTCGTCGCCTGGTTGTTCTTCGCACAAACTGTAGTCAATCGTTCGTCCGTCGATGCGAGGTGGGGTGCCAGTCTTCAACCGCCCCACTTCAAACCCGAGCTTTTCCAGACTTGCCGTGATTCCTACAGCCGCACGTTCTCCTGCGCGACCACCACCATACGTTCGGTTGCCTATATGGATGGTGCCATTAAGGAAGGTCCCGTTGGTAAGTACGACGCTTGGGGCAAGGAATGTTTGCTCTGTCTGCGTGCGGACTCCAGTAATCCGCCCGTTCTCTGAGAGCACTTCCGTGGCCATGTCCTGGCGGAAGAACAGATTGGGGATGGCTTCCAACTCCTCTCGAAGAGCAGCGGCGTACGCCATGCGATCGCTTTGGCAACGTGGACTCCAAACCGCCGGGCCCTTCCGTCGGTTAAGCATCCGGAACTGAATTCCTGTGCGGTCCGCGACCTTGCCCATCAATCCGCCAAGAGCGTCAATCTCGCGGACGATCTGCCCCTTGCCGATGCCGCCAATCGCAGGATTACACGACATCTGCCCGATGGCCTGCAGGCTCATCGTGATGAGCAACGTCCTCGCTCCCATCCGGGCCGACGCATGCGCGGCCTCAGCACCGGCATGGCCGCCACCGACAACGATGACATCAAAGGAATTGGAAGCTAGTTGCACGCCCTGGAATCAATTACTTGCGGCAAAGGATAGGCAAACATCCGCGTTAGCACGTTGGATCCCTGATAAATAGAGCATACAACGCAGCCTTACCGTGGACGTCACTTCCCAATGCAGAACTGCGAAAAGATGGCGTCCAGCACGTCTTCGTTGGTTATCGCTCCTGTGATAGCGCCTAACTCGTGAAGGGCCGCGCGGAGGTCAAGCGCCAGCGTATCGCCGCCACTATTGGATTGCATTGCCCGCTGTGCACGATGAACTGCATCCCGAGCTGCGCCGAGATGTTGATAGTGCCTCTGGTTGACCACAATGGTAGAACCTTCGGCTGCTGCCGCGTTTGCTGTAATGGCCGCAATCAGCTTGTCTCGCAAATCATTCAAATGTGAAGGATCCGCCATTGCCTGCTTTGCAGAGATGGCTAGTACTTCGTTGTTTTCCGTCTCTTGGAGATCCACTTTGTTGGCAATCCGAAGCAAGGGAAAGTCGGGCCGTGTTGTGGCCAGATAATCCAGGAAGCCCACTTCTTCGTCCGATAGTCCTTCCATTGTATCAAAAAGGTAGAGCAGAGCATCCGCGTTGTCTATAGCCTTTCGGGTGCGTCGAACACCCTCGGCCTCAATCTGGTCAGTCGTATCACGGAGGCCTGCCGTGTCGATGAACCGGAAGAGCAATCCGCCGATCTCCTTCTCGGATTCCACTTCGTCTCGCGTGGTGCCGGGGATGTCGCTTACGATGGCTCGGTCGCGCTCAACCAGGGCATTTAGTAGTGTTGATTTCCCAGCATTGGGTCGTCCGCCAATGACGACGCGGACGCCGTCGCGAACCATCGCCCCAAGCCTGTAGGAGCCGAGTAGCTCTGAAAGAAGCTGGTCGACTTCATTGAGAAGCCGCTCAAGCTCGCTGCGGTCCGCGAATTCAACGTCTTCCTCAACGAAATCCAGCTCCAGTTCAATGAGCGCTGTGGTCTGGATGAGGGAGGTTCGGATTGACTCGACGGACTGGGCTACGCGACCATCCAAGTGCTTTAGCGACACCTCATGCGCCAGACTCGAATGCGCATGAATCAGATCTGCGACGGCCTCGGCCTGCGTGAGATCCATCTTGCCGTTCAAGAAGGCCCGCTTTGTGAACTCGCCGGGCTCAGCAAGTCGCGCCCCGGCTTCCAACAAACTCTTCAGTACGAGCTGCGGCGCGAGATCACCACCGTGGCAGGTCACTTCCACAATGTCTTCGCCCGTCGCAGAATTCGGTCCGCGAAACAACGTCACAACAACCTGATCCAGCTGCCCGCCCTCGGCATCCAACACATACCCAAAATGCGCTGAGTGGCTAGGTGAATCAACCAAAGCGGCCTTCGAAAACCTACGCGCTACAATTGAAATAGCGTCCGGACCTGAGAGCCGAATGATTGCCAGCGCTGCCCGACCGCGGGCCGTAGCCAATGCAACAATCGTGTCGGTGAAATCCATTCCGAAAGGCCGTGTCGGG
>JAHEJB010000012.1:0-33477 GCA_024639085.1 Rubricoccaceae bacterium
TTCAAAGCCGCTGCTTTGACTATCTCGATGCTCCAGTTGCCCGTGTGACGACGAAGGACACACCTGCGCCGTATTCCAAGAACCTTATCGAGGCCTGGATGCCTTCAGTTGACGAAGTCATCGAGGCATCCAAACGCGTTCTCTACGTCAACTAAGCTCATTTCATCCTAGACCCGTTTGCAGCATGGCCATTGCCGTTGAAATGCCCAAAATGAGCGATACGATGGAGGAAGGCGTCCTCGTTTCGTGGCTTGCCGAGGAAGGCGATACTGTCTCTGCCGGAGACGTGATTGCTCAGGTCGAAACGGACAAGGCTACCATGGACCTGGAAGTCTACGACGATGGTGTGCTCCTGAAGAAAGTTGTTGCGGAGGGAGCGAGTGTGCCTATCGGGGGACTCATCGCCGTTCTTGGAAAAGAAGGCGAGAGCCCAGAGGACATTCTTGGTCGCTACTCCGACGATGGTGCGGCAGTCGCAACGGAGGATCCGAAGGAATCTGAACTTGAGACCTCGAAGATCTCTGGCGACGGTGCGTCAGCCGAACCCGTTGAAGCTATTGCGACGCATGCCAATGGAGATATCAAAGCGTCTCCACTTGCACGCAAAATGGCGCAGGATGCTGGACTAGACATTGGCGCGCTTGCAGGCTCAGGTCCAGAAGGGCGGATTGTGAAGCGGGATATTGAAGCAGCGCTAGGTGGCGCAGCTCCAATCTTTGTTCCGACAACAAAGAAGCCAGCTACATCTGTGCCACCGCCACGACCTGCCACCGTACCCCAGCCGACGTTTTCGGGCAAAGAGTACGATTCGCTGCCGCTTTCGCAAATGCGGAAAACGATCGCGCGTCGCCTTTCGGAAAGCAAATTTACTGCACCGCATTTCTATCTCACGATGGAGATGGACATGGAAAACGCGGTGAGTGCTCGTGCATCCATAAATGAAGTTGCGGAAGCACGTGGCGACGGCAAAGTGTCATTCAACGATCTGATTACGAAGGCATGTGCGATGGCGCTCAAAATGCATCCGGCAGTGAACAGTTCGTGGATGGAATCCGAAGGAGCCATCTTCCGTCACAACCGCGTGAACGTAGCCATTGCAGTTGCAATCGATGAAGGACTGGTTACGCCTGTCATCCGCGATGCAGATCTGAAATCGCTCACACAGATTGCTTCGGAAACGAAAGAGTTAGCTGGACGAGCGCGCGACCGCACGCTGCAGCCGGAAGATTGGGAAGGGTCGACGTTTACAACGAGCAACCTCGGCATGTTTGGGATCGAAGAATTCACTGCTATTATCAATCCACCAAACGCCTGCATCCTTGCTATCGGTGGCATTATGGATGTGCCTGTAGTAAAGGATGGTGCGGTTGTGCCTGGCAAGAGGATGAGAGTTACGCTCTCGTGTGACCACCGAGTAGTGGACGGCGCCACAGGCTCTGCTTTCCTTAGGGACTTAAAACGTTTTCTTGAGGATCCAGTTCGGATGTTTGTGTAGCCCTTGGAAGTGGTTAGCTGTTGGTAGTTGAGCATGGTCCAACAATCTGAAGAACGACTGAACACCGATCGCAAACCACAGACTGATATCCGCATTGCTCATCTTTCAGACGTGCATTTCGGGAAGATCATCTATCCGACGATTGTTGAGGCATTGGTCCAGGAAGTCAACGAAGTGGGCATGGATCTCGTCGTCGTCTCAGGCGACCTTACGCAGCGAGCTACGGACGATCAGTATCGAGATGCGAAAGCAATGCTGGACGCCTTTGATGCGCCGGTTCTTGTCGTGCCGGGCAACCACGATGTACGACAATTCTGGCACAACCCAATTGAGCGCGTTGTGAACTCGACGGCCCGATTCAGGCGATACATAACGGATGACCTCACGCCCCACTTTTCAATGGATGGCCTCTCGGTGTTTGGGATGAACACAGCACACGGCTTGACCGTCAAGGGTGGATTTGTTCGGCGAGATGCATTGGAAGAAATGGTTAGCTATTTCACCTCGCGGCCCGGAAATGATTTCCGCATTCTTGTTGAACACCATCATCTCTTCAAGAACGAGGAAGCCTTTGGCAGAACGGACATCGCGATCGGCGCAAACAAAGCCATTGATGCGGTTATTGCATTAGGTATCGATCTCATCCTCTGCGGCCATTACCACATTTCGAACGTGACCACCCATGCCACAGAAAACGGGAGAAACATTGTCGTAGCGAGTGCTGGCACGGCGACGAGCTCTCGTGGCCGCGGCGAGCAATTGGCCATCAACATCTACAACTGGATTACTGTTGAAGCGGGCCGATTCCAAATTGAAGAGCGACGGTTTGACAGCGACTCGCTCCAGTTTCAGTGTGCCCGGACCACAAAGTTCCAGCGTTCAAACGGCTAAAGGAATCGTTGTCCTCAAAGCCTGAAAAGCCTAAGTGTCGTTTCAACCTCGAAGACAACGCCACAGTTTATGCGGAGTTAACTGCAGTCAGCGTCATCGCCGTTGGTCGAAATCAATGTGGCTCCATTACGGGCTGTTAACCTGTTCCCATCAGAAACCTCGACAAGTTGATTAAGCTCTCTGTCGACTGGAATCGAAGCAAGCTGTGCCTCGTCAACACGTACTTCTCGCGTTGGGTTGTAATTGACAACACGGGTGGAACCCAATCCACCGGCGCTTGCAAATCCGAAAGGGAATACCAACCACTGCTCTTCATGATGGATGACAATGCAGTGAACCCGCGAGTCGCTGCAATCCGCCTCTCGTTGGTTGGCGTAAAGCGCATAACCCCTTGCTGCCGATAGCCCATTTTCGCCCTGTTTGATGAAAATCGCTACTAACTCGTCTTCCGATGCCACGTAGGTCATCTGATCGGCGTTCACCGTGAACAGATCAACAGGCTCAAAATCAGCAAAGCGGCCACTTCCCAAGTCACCGGAAGAGATTCCACCGGAGCCTTGAGCGCTTGTTTGTAATGGAAGTGAAATAAGAAGGAGGGCAAGTAGAGGGAAGAAACGTTTCACAGCCTTCAGGTTGAGTGCTATAGTGATGTTGCTAACGGCAATACAGCCAGCGCGCTATTGTGCCCTGTGTGAGTCATTCGGAGATTGATGCCTGTCCAGTAGCTTGCCGTCCTTCAGTTCGCTTCAATCGAATGGCTAACTCTCCTCTGCAACGAGAACCCCCTCCCAAAGAGACTCGCACTTCCGGCGGATCCGATGAAGGTGGTGCTTGTCCGAATTGCGGCAGTTTGCTTTCCGGAGCATATTGTGCAGCGTGTGGCCAAAAGGTGGGATCCCTTCGTGAACCGCTGCGAAGATTTATTGGTGATGCCTTTACCGAGTATTTCGGCCTTGACGGTCGGTTGTGGCAAACGCTAAAGCTGCTATTGTTCAGGCCTGGCAAGCTCACGGTTGAGTATTTGGAGGGTCGTCGAGCACGGTATCTGCGTCCATTGCGGATTTATCTCTCCGCAACCATCTTGTTCTTTTTCCTTCTGACTGTCTTGGATCCTGCCGAGCGCTTGCGGCGAACGTTGGACGGTGGCTTTGCTCAGGATGACACGACCATGACAGTTGCACAGCGGCAAGCGAGGATCGCAGAACTCATTGAAGACGACGGCGAGCAGCTTAGCGCACAGATCGTACTGCTGGACTCGCTGACGACCCGTTTTGATAGCCTGCTCACTGCATTCGAAGTCGACTCGGTAGCCGCCGCTATTCCTGATTCTCTTCTAGACGACCGAGAGGAGGAGTTGGTTAAGGTGCGGGGTGACGTCGAGGAAGAGCAAAGAGACCTTTCTTCTTTGCGTGAACACAATGAATTAAGACGTTCTCGATTTGAATGGCAGACTAACGTGCTCGAAGGCTATCCGGGGGATAGCACCATCTTACCTACTGACCTGAAGGACGAGGCCGAGGTGCGATTCCCCGACATGGATTCGGACATAAATATCAGCATGCCAGACTGGATTCCGCGTAGTTCCAGTGTACAGCGTCTAACTGATGCGCGAACAAGCAAAGAGAGAAGCGAAGCATTCGCTGAACTAGGCCGCAGTTTTATTGAGCGCCTACCGCTTGTAATGTTTTTGCTGTTGCCGGTATTCGCCTTGCTACTTAAGATCATGTACGTTCGTCGGAAATGGTACTACTCTGAGCACCTCGTATTTGGGCTCCATACGCACGCCTTCGCGTTTGTTGTGTTCACCATTATGGCGCTACTCGTCGGATTTAGTTGGGGGGCACAATGGTCGAATACGGTCTCGAACATAATGACTCTCATTCTGCCTGTTTACTTCTATTTCGCCCTGAAGAAAGTCTACAAGCAAGGCTGGATTAAGACGGCGCTCAAGATGTGGTTGTTGTCATCGATGTACTTCATTGTATTGCTTTGTGGATTCGTTCTCGCGGCCACATTGGCTGCCGCGTTTGGATAGCAGAAGAGGCAGCCCGCTTCACGGACTGCCTCAATTATCCTGTGGTAGCACAGTAATGCTATTCAGACGATCTCTTCAGCCGTTGGTCCAGCCGAAAAAATGGTCTCAGATACGCTGTCACCATACTTTGCAAAGTTCTCAGCGAACATCTCGGCCAGCTCACGAGCCTTTTTGTCATAGCCCTCGGTGCTCTCCCACGTGCCGCGCGGATTGAGCAACTCCGTCGGCACGCCTTTTATCTCTGTTGGTATGGCTAGGCCGAAGAACGGATCAATTGAAGTTCCAACCTGGTCAAGTTCGCCGTTCAGAGCTGCATTTACCATTGTACGTGTGTAAGCCAGCTTCATGCGGTTGCCCGTACCGTACGGTCCGCCCGTCCAGCCTGTGTTCACGAGAAAGACTTGCGCGTTGTGTGTCCGGATCTTTTCACCTAGCATTTCCGCATAGCGAGTTGGGGGAAGCACCATGAAAGGCTCTCCAAAACAGGCAGAGAAAGTGGCTTTGGGCTCTGTTACGCCACGCTCAGTGCCAGCAACTTTCGCCGTGTATCCGCTCAAAAAGTGGTACATCGCTTGTTCAGGAGTGAGCTTGCTGATTGGTGGCAAAACACCGAAAGCGTCAGCGGTCAGGAATACCACAGTCTTAGGGTGGCCACCTATTCCGGTCTTTGAGGCGTTCGGAATCATCCAGATGGGGTACGAGATTCGGGTGTTCTGAGTGATGGTAGCATCATCAAAATCAATGGAACGATCGTTTTTCAAAACCACGTTTTCGACGATAGTGCCAAATTGCTTCGTCGTGCCATATATCTCAGGCTCGCCCTCGGGCGAAAGTTTGATGGCTTTGGCGTAACAGCCACCTTCGAAGTTGAAGACTCCATTGTCGCTCCAGCCGTGCTCGTCATCGCCAATGAGCGTGCGCGAGGCATCAGCCGAAAGCGTTGTCTTGCCTGTGCCTGAAAGCCCGAAGAACACGGCCGATTCACCTTCCAAACCAATATTGGCAGAGCAATGCATCGGGAAGACGTTCTTCTGCGGAAGCCAGTAGTTCAGTGCGGAAAAGATAGATTTCTTGATTTCGCCAGCGTAATGCGTCCCGCCAATAAGCACGAGGCCACGTCCCAGGTTCAGCAGGATGAACGTGCTTGAATGTAGTTCGTCTTCCTCAGGCGCTGTGTACTCGCATAGATCAATAACCGTTACATCCGGTGTAAAATCTGGGAGATCGTCGTCATCAGCAGGACGAAGAAACATGTTGTAGGCAAAAATGCTGTGCCAGGCCTTCTCGGTTACCACACGCACCTTGATCCGATAGCGTGGATCAGCACCAGCGTAGCAGTCGCGAACAAAGACATCACGACCTTTGGCGTGCTTGCCCATCCCAGTCAGCAGCCTGTCGAACAGTTCTGGACTTACAGGCTTGTTGGTGTTGCCCCATCCAACTTGAATTTCACTGGATGGCTCTTTTACTAGAAATCGGTCGTTTGGGCTTCGTCCCGTGTGAGGGTCTGTCCGAGCAGAAAGTGGCCCATATTTCGTGATCCGTCCTTCGTTCCGCTGAACTGCATACTCGTAAAGCTCGGCAGGTGTAAGGTTGTAATAGACGTTCTGCGTTCCGTCTAGCCCAAGGGCAGCCAGATCACGAAGCACGGCATCAGGCGCATTCATACAAGCGTTATGAAAGTTTGCAAATCCCCGAAAACAGCCTATTCGGGACGAATTCCACAGGCGAATAAGATAAGCCTGCTTAACCCGCTCGATGATTTTGGAGTGCTTAGGATTTGTGAATCTGGCTCAAACGGATATCGATTCCAGCCAGATAAGGGCGGTAGGAGGGACTTTTTTTTGCACGGCTGTGTACGTACCCTATGTGCATCCAATTCTGACCAGATCATACGCCGATAAATGAATAGACTGCTTTTGCTGGTACTGCTGTGGAGCGTCGTTTCGACAGCCAGCACGTTCGCCCAGGATCTGCCGTTTGAGGTGGATCTCGATTACTCGACCTTCCTTTTTGATGAGTCGGAGTCCGTTATCGAGTTTTATCTCTCTATCGGAGCGGAAAAGTTGGACTACGAGCTCACGGATGGACAGTACCTCGCCACGATTCCGATGGACATCGTACTTCATCCAGTTTCTGGTAGCGCGCCCACAGGAGCAAGTGATACGGACGTGCTGAACGAAAACCTGACTCTACGTTTTGCATCCGTGGATACATCGGCATTATTGCCAGGCCAGTTTTTTGTCGAGCAATTTCGCACTGCGGTTCCCGCAGGCGAATACACGTTGGAAGCAACGTTTCCTGCGACGGAGAATCGTTCCCAGATGCAAATCACGCTGGATGTTAGCGTGCCCAACTATGCAATTGGTGAAAGCGTCATGGTATCTGGGATAACCTTGGCATCTCATGTCGGCCGTGCCGGAGAATCAGACACTTCTAATCCTTTCTACCGCAATGGCTTGATTGTCACGCCTAACCCCAACGCACTTTTCGGCGAAGGGCAGGACCACATTTTTTACTATCTGGAGAGCTACAACCTTCCAGCCGGAACAACTGCCGATGAGTACACCCTATTTACGTTTCTAAGTGAGACGAATTTGCCGCAACCCATGGTCGGGTATCAGCAACGACGCGTTCGGAGCGTTCGTGATCCCGACGTCTTGGTTGGAAGCATGGACGTGAGCGAATTGCCGAGTGGTTCCTATTTCCTCCAGCTTCGATTGCTCGATGCTAACAACGAGGCTCTGGCAGAACAGAGCAAGAAAGTATTTGTACTGAATCCAGGTGTAGAGCGACCAATAGCCGCAGTGGATGAGGGCTACGAGACAAGTCTGTATGCAGTTATGAGTGAAGAAGAGGTAGAGGATAACCTCGCTCACGCTCGCGTCATCGCCTCGCAATCGGAGCTAGGTCAGATTCGTGGGTTATCCGAGCTGGAGTCTAAGCGAGGATATCTTGCTCGGTTCTGGCAAGCGCGTGATACGGACTCGGATCCTGCGGCCAACAATGCGCGAAGGGAGTTTTACGAACGCCTGAGATACGCGGCCGACAGATACGACACTCCGTTTGAAGAGGTCTGGGAAACGGATCGAAGTCGTGTTCTCCTCAAGTACGGCTATCCATCCGAACTCGATCCAAGGCCATTTGATCAACAATTGGTTCCACACGAAATCTGGGTCTACGATAACATTCCGGGACAAGGCACGTCAGTATTCGTTTTTGCAGATCGAGAGGGCTTAGGCCGGTACGACTTGATTCACGCGACCGTAACGGGCGAGATTTCGGAGCCGAACTGGCAGCAGCTACTCCAGCGGTGAGCGCTCAAATTGTTGGCGCGAACGAGACGGGAGTTGCTCGAAGTGTACCGTGCATCCAATCTGGTGGTGTCCTGCTGTATCCCACTGAAACCGTATACGGCCTGGGTGGGGATGCACGAGACGCCAATGTGGCTAATCGCATTCGCGTGCTAAAAGGAAGCGAAGGCACGAAGCCTATGCTCGTACTCATAGATGAGTGGTTTCGCGTGGCTGAGTGGATTGAACGCACGACTCTCCTCGTCGACCGATTGCTTGCGGGCATGCCCGACTTGCCGATCACGTTTCTGCTTCCAGCGTCAGTAGACGCGCCTATGCATCTAACCGGCGAAGACGGGCTAATCGGAATTCGTCAGACAACCGACTCGTTCTGCAGGGAGTTAGTTGTTCGCGCCAACACCCCGCTTCTTTCAACGTCTGCAAACAAGGCTGGAGGGGTGCCTCCCGCTGAATTCGAGGATGTTGACTCCGAAATTAGGAGGGGTGTTGATGTCGCTGTTGATGCAAGGCGAACTCTCCAAGGTGTTCCGTCAACAATCGTCCGATTGGATGGGAAGACGATTCACGTAATCCGCAAAGGGGAGGTTGATGTACAAACGATCCACGAGATCCTCGGAATGGCGTGAGTGGACGGAACGTATTTTCGGAAACTCAACTTTTCTATTCAAGCCGACCCCTTCGGCGTTCATCGAATATCATGACGGAGCCGTTTACCTCCATCAAATCTCTGCCGGAGCATGTTGGCGAACGCGTAACGCTCAAAGGTTGGCTCTACAATAAGCGCGGCTCAAAGGCTCTTTATTTCCTGATCCTACGTGACGGGACAGGGCTCGTTCAATGTGTGGTCAATCAGGACAACGTTGATGAGACGTCCTTTGCTGTCGCGGAAACGGCAACGCAGGAGAGTGCGCTCGAAATCGTGGGAACAGTGAATGCTGATGAGCGTCAGGTCGGCGGCGTAGAGATTCACGCCGAGTCCGCTACGCTTATCGCTCAGGCCGAGTCTTACCCGATAACGCCAAAAGAACACGGCGTCGAGTTTCTGATGGACAACCGCCATCTTTGGCTCCGAAGCCAGCGGCAATGGGCCATCATGAGGGTCAGAAACCGCATCATCATGGCCATCCACGCGTATTTCCAGTCGGAGGGATACATCCAGATGGACCCGCCCGTGCTGACTGGAAACGCTGTCGAAGGAACATCAACACTTTTTGAACTTGAGTACTTCGATAAGCCCGCGTACCTCACGCAAAGTGGGCAACTGCATGGCGAAGCGATGGCGATGGCGCACGGCAAGATTTATACGTTCGGCCCAACGTTCCGCGCAGAGAAATCCAAGACTCGTCGCCACCTAACTGAGTTCTGGATGATCGAGCCGGAAATGGCGTTCTATGATCTCGACATGGATATGCAGGTGGCCGAAGAACTGCTGTTAGCTATTGTTGGAGATGTCTTACGTGACTGTCGGGACGAGCTCGAAATCCTCGGGCGAGATTTCGCGAAGCTTGACCTCATTCAGGGTCCTTTCCCTCGTATTTCGTACGATGAGGCCGTAGAACTACTCCATAGTGATGAGACGCAGCGGATCCTGGACGCCGAACATGAGGAAACGACAGCAGAAGAGAAAGTGCTTAAAGAAGAGCGCACGGCAAACAGAGCAGCGTACGGACAGGCGAAGAAAGGGGAGAAGCGACGGATTGACGCGCGAGAAATCGACATCAACAAACGGCTGGATGAGATTGAGGAGGACCTTCGCAACATCCCGGCCTGGAAGGAGAGCGCTGCCAACTTCGAGTGGGGCGCTGACTTTGGAGGATCGGACGAGACGGTTCTAACCAAACACTTTGATCGTCCAATCATCGTTCATCGCTTTCCAGCCGTTATCAAGGCGTTCTATATGAAACGCGATCCTGAAGATGATCGGCTGGCGCTTGGGATGGATGTGCTCGCGCCCGAAGGCTACGGCGAGATTGTCGGCGGAGGGGAAAGGGCTACGGACCTCGCATTCCTGAAGCAACAGGTTCAGGATCACGGCCTTCCAGAAGAGGTATTTGACTGGTACTTCGACCTCCGGCGTTACGGGTCCGTACCACACAGCGGTTTCGGGATCGGGCTCGAACGAACCGTGGCGTGGATATGCGGCCTCCATCACGTCCGCGAGACCATTCCCTTCCCACGCCTGATGGGCCGAATTCACCCTTAAGATGTCCACTCTGGATGACAACCGGTACATGCGCCTCGCTATTGCCAAAGCGATGGAGGGAGTAGAAGCAGGAGGGAGCCCGTTTGGGGCGTGCATCGTGAAAGGAGACAGAGTGGTCGCCTGCGTGCACAACGTCGTGTGGCAGACGATGGACATCACAGCACATGCCGAAGTTCATTGTATTCGTGAGGCGTGCCGTTCGCTGGGAAACATAGACTTGCAGGGCTGCACCGTCTACACGACTACAGAACCGTGCCCCATGTGCTTCTCTGCCATCCATTGGGCCAATTGCGACCGTATCGTTTTTGGTACCTCAATTGCTGATGCACAGGCAGCGGGATTCCGCGAGCTAACTATTTCCAACGAGCAGATGAAATCGTTTGGAGGAAGCGACCTGGAGGTCGAAGGAGGCTCCCTGCGCGATGAATGCCTGGCGGTATTTGAGGCCTTCAATGCTCGCCCGGACAAAGCTGTGTATTGATGCCACTTCCCCGCATCCCTTACGAATTCGAATCGGTTGCAGAGGACGAGATGCTCGCTCGGGCCGAGGCTTTCTACAAAAAGATGGAGCAGCGTAGGTCCGTTCGTGATTTCTCGGATCGACCGGTACCGCGCGAATTGATCGAACGCGCTATTCAAACGGCATCCACAGCGCCGAGTGGTGCACACATGCAGCCGTGGACCTTCGTTGCCGTCAGCGACCCACCGTTGAAACGACAGATACGCACTGCTGCAGAGAAAGAGGAGCGAGAGAGCTACGACGGGCGGATGTCGGAAGAGTGGCTAGAGGCGCTCGAACCAATTGGCACAGACGCTAACAAACCGTTTCTCGAAATTGTACCGTGGATCGTTGTGCTCTTCGCCCAACGTTCGGGCCTTCGCGAGGATGGGACGAAGCGAAAGCACTACTATGTTCAGGAAAGTTGCGGAATAGCGGCAGGGCTATTCATTGCCGCCCTTCATGAAATGGGGTTAGTGACGTTAACGCACACACCCAGTCCGATGCGCTTTCTAAGCGAACTTCTGGAGCGTCCATCGAATGAAGCACCGTATATCCTCTTCCCAGTGGGATTTCCAGCCACCAATGCGACGGTGCCCGATCTACATCGAAAGCCACTGAAGGAAGTGGCAATCTGGAAGTAATCGTCCTAGGCGCTACGAACGACGCAATGGGCGGACGTTCTGCGCCATCAAGCCAGCCTTGCCACCGACGACAGCAAACTCAACGGAATCGCCAGCATTGAGCGACTCGTCTGAGCGTTGCGCACGGAATGGGATTAGGTCAGCCTTGCGACCCTGTCTGACGAAGCCACGCCGCTTGCGGGCATCAAAAGAATCAATAAAGCCTTGTGTCATGACGAAAAGCGTCTGGGGGGACAGAGTTGGACCGTGAATGCCATCGCAAACGAAGGTATCGGCCGATAGATTCGTATCCTTTATGGAGGTCCCTAGAAGTTTCCCTCAGTATCAGTGAAGCCTCAGGCGTGCTTCATAATCCACGCGGAGAGCTCAGAAAGAACCGTATCTCGCTCAGGCTCGTTCATCGTCTCGTGCCTCAGTCCATCGTACAGGCGCAATGTTTTGTCGGTTGAAGGCGCCTCGGCATAGAGCCACTTCGAACCATTTGGATCTGTAATATGATCCTCAGTCCCGTGGAAGAGGTACAAAGGCATTCTGAAGACCTTAGGGTGCATTCTAACCTTTTCGGTGGCCTCCAGAACCTCGGCACCCATGCGCGCGCTAATTCCGCTGTTGTTTACAAGCGGATCAGCGAGGTAGGCTTCCTGAACAACTTTGTCCCGCGAGATGTGCTCAATGTCAAATTTGCCCATAACGAGCTTGGGCACAACGCGGTTAACTAACCCAACGAGTTTCTGCTTGACGGGAGAGAGGTCAGCAGGAATCTGAAGAGCAGGCGATGAGAGGATAAGCGCGTGCAGCTGCGGATGGTGGTTAACAACGAAGAGGGACGCAATCAGCCCTCCAAGGGAATGGCCCATAAGAAAGAGCGGAATGCCTTCAATAGTTGAAAGGATTTGCTGCATCGTCAATGCTACATCCCCCACGTATTCCTCGAAGGATTCTACGTAGGCGCGAGGACCCTCGGATTGCCCATGACCGCGCTGGTCATAACTGTACACAGCAATGCCGTGCGTCATCATATGAGAAGCCATGTAGGCGTAGCGCCCGCTGTGCTCATTGACACCATGCACGAGCAGAATGGCGGCCTTGGGCGGCTCATCCGGTAACCACGATCGCGTTAGGAGCTGAAGACCGTCACGAGTTAAAAGAGAGCCGGTTGTGTGCTGCATGGCGGAATTAATCACTGGAGGCTAAGTTTAACCAGTAGCCCCACCCTATGCTATGACTGTATGCTATGACTGTTCTGGAATCCTCTCCATTACCCGAAGCTATCCTGGATTTCATTGACGAGTGTATGCGATCGCTACAGGACGGCCAATTGGAACCTCGGTTTATTCTGCTCGGCCCCGAATCATACGAAAGCCTCCGACACGCTATTGCCAAGCGCTTTGGCCGGAGTCCAGGCTACTTTGAGCAATATCAATATCTCACACTCGTCGTCGACCCATTTCGTGGCAAGTCGGTTTGCGTATCTCCTGCGCCAAGAGATGTTGTCGAGAAGGTGAGAGGCGAAACCGTTTAGGAGTCCATCATGAAATCCATCTGGAATAAGACTGTGCTTGTAGAGACTGATCGCTTCGTCGTAATCGAGGGCTGCGGCTAGTTCCGACGAAAGACCGGCAACCACCGCGGAACCGACTCGCAGTACGTTTCCCATCGTTCAGGAAACCGCGAGAGAAGCCAGGGTTCCTCGTAGCGGACGACGCGCACATGAAAGGCGATGCCAAGAACAAGCACGTACATCCCAATCAGAGGCGAGCCCAGCGTAAGGGCCCAGCCGACAATGATTGTGAGTACGCCGACATACATCGGATTGCGGCAGTAGCGGTACAATCCAACGATTACAAGTTCCTTCGGAGGGCTCCACGGCGCCAGCGTTCCTTTTCCTGAAGTATAGAAGTCACGTACACACCAGGATAGGACGAAGACTCCAATCACCAGGATTGGAACGCCCCAAAGCAAGCTTCCTTGCGACCAGGGATCAATGCCTGCGATGAGTGCAGGAAGCACAAACGCAGCAACTCCCGGGAGAACCAGAAGCGCAAGCAATGCTCGGGCAAACATGACAATGATTAGTATGCTGTTGAGAACTTGCTAATTGCGGCAGGCAAACAGAAGGAGCAACGAGAATGCGGGTGCGTGCTTAGGCAGCAACGGGCACAGGCTCCACCTCAGCAACTGCCACGACGTAATTCTTGCCGTACACCTTCGCGCACTTCGGGCAGGTCGTGTAGAAGTAGTACGCCATCTTCTGTGTCAGCCCCTTGGAATGGAGGTACGATTCCATCTCCTTTTCCCACTTGCCGATGTCTCGAAAGGGTCCTTCAAACACTTTTGTGAGGAAATCGCCTGACAGTTGCACCATTTCGTGGCCGGGAACGTCCCGTGTGACTGAGAAATAGTGTTCGCCCTTCCACATGGAGGGATCTCGAGACATCACGATGAAATCGCCGTCGCTGTGGGCGTCAGCACTCTCGATGTCCCCGAACGTCTTGGAGAACACAGAGCCCATATTCGTGGGGATGTGAAAGAGGCTCTTCGTCTCCGCTTTGAGAAACAGTTTGTTCTCAAAATGAAGCTCACGCTCATCCCAACCCTCTGTGTTGAAGCGTGGGCAACAACCGGTTTGATTGTCGCTTGTATCGTAGTGAGGTAGTGTGTTGACTTCCATGGCTTGACCTCCAACTATATCTGTGTAAGTGAGCTTAGGCGGTCGTCGAGTGTGTGCGTGTAGGCTGGAAGATGATCAAGGGTACCGGGGAATCCTCGCAATCGAAGTGCATAGGACGTGCCAGCGCCGCGTGATATCTCTTGCTGTCTCGAACACGCTCGGTTTAACGTGGCTAATTCAGGACTCTGCTTCCACGTACACCCAAGCTTGCGTACCAGATGCGAGAACCATTGATATCCGTTTGTAAGCAGCTACCTCGTAGTCGTCGGCTTTCGCGAGCTCGTCTTCGCTGACCTCGAACGTGATACCATCTACACGCGCCTCGACGTTCTGACTGGGTCTGGCAATAGGGTGATTAGCTTTGCCACTTGCAGCCAGCACGGCCGCGTCATTGATCTGGACCAGCGTCAATTCAAAGCCAACCAGTTGATCTGCGCTTCCTTGGAGTATTCTCCCAAACGTCGCCATCTGCACGGACTTCTGTCTGAGAGTGCCGTAGGAAAAGAGGAGGGGCATGATCGAGGAAGAATTCTGAACGTAGGTGATTCCACCTTTTGGCGGTATGTGTGTTGTTCATGAGATCGGTTTAGACCCAGCGTCGGACGCGACTTTTGTACTCCAGGTAAGCTGCACCAAATTTGCGTTCGAGGTACTCCTCTTCCGGTTTGATGGCGAGTTCCTGAAGTAACCATCCGACCATGGGAGTTAGGAATAGTATCCACCAGTTCATCAGGACAACACCGATTCCAATGCAACTCAAGACCATCTGCAGGTACATTGGATTACGGGTGAGTTCGAATGGCCCACTTTCTTCAATGTGAGGCGTTGGTTTCCACGGATTTTCGTTCTGGCCTCGACGACGAAACAGCCGAACTGCTCGGAGCCCGAGGCCCAGAACCGAAATGACAATAATCAAACCGCCCACGAGATACCGAAGAGCCAACGGAATTGCCAAGCCGAAATCAATCGGCCACAACCAATTCAATCCAATACCGAGCAGGATCGCGATCAGCGGGATACCCGGCGGAAAGAACCGAACGGCTGCCGCGTCTTTTTGATTTACAGGGTTCTCGGTATTCATGTTGTTCTCTGGCGAGGTCGCTACGATATCTGGTTGTCATCTATGTCTGTACTCGCCCACGATCGCGCCGCTTCGACAGCACGCTCCCACCCGGCATAAAGCTTCGATCGCTTCCTCTCGTACATCTTCGGCTCGAATTCCCTGTCCACGTGACGAAGGCCAGCAAGGCCATCCAGATCAAACAAACCCGCAGAAAGCCCGGCCAATGCAGCAGCGCCCCATGCAGTGGTTTCCACGGAGGTTGGACGTTCCACGGGCACGTTCAGGATGTCGGCCTGGAACTGCATCAAAAAGCTGTTTAAAGCTGCGCCACCGTCCACGCGGAGATTTGCGAGCAAGAGGTCCGCGTCTGCTGCCATGGCATCCAACACGTCGCGGGTTTGGTAGGCCAGGGCTTCCAGAGTAGCGCGGACAAGATGTGCTCGAGTGCTTCCACGCGACAGGCCAAATATTGCACCTCGAGCATTCGGCTCCCAGTAGGGCGCGCCGAGACCGACGAATGCTGGAACGACGTAGACGCCGTCCGTACTCTCAACGGACAGTGCGAGTTGTTCGGATTCGGCAGAGTCTTTCAGTAAACCCATCTCGTCCCGCAACCATTGGATGGCCGCCCCGGCGACGAAAACGCTGCCTTCGAGTGCATAAACGGGGCTCTCGCCGATATCCCAGGCAATCGTCGTGAGGAGTCCGTTTTCCGAGTGCACGGGCTCGCAGCCTGTGTTCAGCAGCATGAAACAACCGGTGCCGTATGTGTTCTTGGCCATTCCCGGTTCGAAGCACGCCTGTCCGAATAATGCCGCTTGCTGGTCACCCGCAATGCCGCGAATCGGGATTTTGCTTCCAAACAGCGACGTTTCCCCAAACGAACCACTGGATGGCCGAACTTCTGGCAGGAGGGAGGAGGGAATGTTGAGAGCTTCCAACATTGTGTCATCCCATTGTCCTTTGCGAATGTCATAAAGCATTGTCCGGGACGCGTTCGTCACGTCTGTCGCGTGGACCTTTCCATCCGTGAGATTCCACAATAGCCACGTGTCAATCGTGCCGAAGGCGAGTTCGCCGCGCTTGGCACGTTCTCGTGCTCCATACACATTCTCGAGAAGCCAGGCGATCTTTGTCCCAGAGAAGTAGGGATCGGGTCTTAGGCCCGTTGTTTGGCGAATGTGGTCTCCCAGGCCGTCCTCACTGAGGCGTTCGCAGATATCGGTCGTCCGCCGGTCTTGCCAGACAATGGCGTTGTGAATGGGCTCGCCCGTTTTGCGGTCCCATACAACCGCCGTTTCTCGCTGATTGGTAATGCCAATGGCTGCGATTTCATCAGTACTAACTCCCCCGGCGACTGCCTGTGTGAGACGAATTTGGAGGTCGCGGATTACGCTGGCGTCGTGCTCGACCCAGCCCGGCTGCGGGTAGTGCTGTTTGAATTCTTCCTGAGCAACCTTCACGACGCGCCCCGTCGCATCAAACAAGAGAGCGCGGCAAGACGTTGTGCCGGAGTCGATAGCGAGGAGGAAGGGCATGCAGCGATGGGTTATAACGCCTGAATCTAGACCAGAGCGTGCAGAATTGAGGTGTGCAATTGCATGAGAAACTCGGAGGAATCCTGTTTATCGCGTTGAGGTACTACCGCCAACGACGTATTTTCGCAACTGATTTTGTATTGCCCCGTCTGCAGGACAACGTGAAACTGCCTCTACGATCTTCTCTCTTACGTTTCAGCGCCGCTGTGCTTCTTGGAAGCATTGGAGTTGGCGTGATGTCGCCCGTGTTGGCCGCAGGAGACATTGAAGAGCGGTTGTCTGCCGAGGGCTTCAATCAAGAGGCTCTTGACGCTGCGTTGCATGCAGCCGAGTCAGGATCACCAGCCGACGTTGCTGATGCTGTAACAACGGCGATGGGTGATGAAGCGCCAGCTACGAAAGCGGTCCTTCACGCATTGTATGGACAGCTTTACCAGCTTCTGCAGTTCCAGCAGGGCCCGAAGGCTGTGGCATCTGCGTTAGCGACAAGCCAGATTGTGGAGCACAGTGGGTTCGCGTCAACAAATCTTACGACCCGCCTTCCTGCTCCTAATGTGTTGGTTGAAGGTTTGCAGGCTACCGAGAGCGCGACGCCTTTGCTGCCTCGATTTGCATTTCCAGCCGTCAAGCCCCGCGCTCCGAACCGCTAGGGCTGCTTTTACAGGTTTTCAGATCCTGCGAGGTGCAGGATCTTCATTTCCCAGAGCGCTTCGTCTGCCATCAGTGGCACAGCGCTCCATGCTTTCAACCAAACAGAACTATGCAAGGCAACGGATTCAAGATCTTTGCGGTCTCGGCGTTCATCCTTTTGTCGGTTTACTACCTCTTTCCAACGTTTCAGGCCTACCTGAACCAGAAGGATTTGGAGTCGATGGATGAAGCGGCCCGCGAACAGTACGAAGCAGAACACTACGTATCACTCCAGAGCACACGCGAAAAGGCGCTGAAGCTGGGCCTCGACCTTCAAGGAGGCATGCATGTTACTCTCGAAGTCGGCGTTGACGCGTTGATCGGCGAATTGGCGGAAGGTCGTCGCGACGAGATTTTTGACGCAGCGCTTGCCAATGCTCGCGAGGAGGCAAAGACTAGCCGTTCATCGTTCGTCGACCTTTTCATGGAAGCGTTGGAGGCGCAACAACCGGGCACTAGGCTCTCGCGTTATTTCCGGAATACTGCGCAGGGTGTAAGTGCGCGAAGTGAGAATGACGAAGTGAAAACGTACCTCGATGCCGAGGCGGGTGAAGCGCTTACGCGAGCGGTGGAGATCATTCGCCAGCGCGTCGATCGCTTCGGTGTCTCTGAGCCTTCCATTCAGGTTCAGGGTAACAGCCGCATTATCGTGGAACTGCCGGGCGTAGATGATCCGGAGCGTGTTCGCGAGCTGCTCAAGGGCACGGCGCGGCTCGAATTCCACCTCATGGCTGACCCAGCAGAGCTGCAGAATGCAGCACTCCGAGTCGTGCAGCACTATGCAGGGGAAGGCCTGCCAGATGCAGATTCTACAGCTTCTGATTCAACTGAAGTCGCTGCAATCGAAACGGACGTAGCAGCAGATTCAACCGCTGATTCAACCGTGACAGATGTAGAAAGCCTGTTTGCGGACAGTAGCGAAGACGGACAGGATGGAAACCGGTTCTCGGAGATATTTCTACTCTACCCGGCCGAAGGCTTGCCTGTCTTTGGTCAGGTCGCGGAATCGGATACGGCTGAGGTCAACCGCTATCTCCATGCCCCTGCTGTCCTGGCAATGATTCCTCCTGGGGTCGAGCTGCTCTACGAAGCGCGGTCCGAAATTGAATCGGAAGAGGGCGAGCCTATCTACCGTCTGCTGGGTGTTCGTGAACGTGCCGAAATGACCGGCGACGTATTGACAGATGCGCGTCCCGATTTCGACCCAATCACAAACGAGCCTAGCGTCACGCTGAACATGAACAGCGAGGGCGCGAGTCGCTGGAGCCAGATCACAGGAGCAAACGTTGGCAAAAATGTCGCAATCGTTCTCGACAATGTTGTCTTCACTTGGCCAAATATTCGTGAGCGCATTCCAGGCGGTCGTACCTCTATCGATGGTGTTACTCGGTTGGAAGCAGAGGACATCGTCACCGTATTGAAGTCGGGTGCGTTGCCGGCCCCTGTTCAAATTATTGAAGAGCGAACGGTTGGACCCAGCCTCGGTGCCAAGTCAATCCGTGCGGGGACACTGTCCGTCATCGCGGGTATGGCGTTGGTCATCGTGTTCATGATCTTTTATTACCGAACAGCCGGGCTTGTAGCAGACCTCGCACTTCTGCTTAACATCCTGTTCATTTTCGGCATTCTGGCAGCGTTTGGTGCAGTTCTTACCCTACCCGGTATCGCTGGAATCGTGCTGACTATCGGTATGGCTGTTGACGCCAACGTGCTCATCTTTGAGCGAATACGAGAGGAAATGGGGACCGGCAAAACGCTGAAAGCCTCAATTGATGGTGGCTACGCCAAGGCGCTGAGTGCTATCGCTGATGCCAACATCACCACGTTCTTCGTTGGCGTGATTCTCTATTCGTTCGGGGTAGGGCCGATTCAGGGCTTTGCCGTCACACTTATGGCCGGCATTCTTTCGTCGCTGTTCACAGCTATTGTCGTCACGCGTGTTGTGTTCGATTGGTTCGTGTCCGACCGCAAACGAAGCGTCGCTTTTGGTTAATGGTTTCTGGTTGATGTAGCCGTGCTCGGAATCATTAACCATTGACACAAACATCTATTCTCATGCGCATATTCGAAAACGCACAGATCGACTTCTCGTCGAAGCAGAAGTTCGCCACGATCCTCTCTGGCGTGCTCATCATCATCAGCATCATTTCGCTCTTTACGTACGGTCTTGAGACCGGCATCGATTTCCAGGGAGGTACGGAAATCGTCATTCAAACCGATGAACCTCTATCCGTTGGGGATGTCCGCACCAACCTTGATGGCGCACTGGGTGTGTCCCCGGAAGTAAAAGAGTATGGCTCTCCAGACCTGCTACTGATTCGTACGCCAGTCGGCGGTGACATTGACTCAGTACAAGCGGCCGTCCTCAGCAGTTTGAATACAGCCTATCCAGGAGCCAATGCCCAATCCGAGAAACTGGATTCAGTTAGTCCGCGCTTCGCTGATGATCTCAAGCGAGGCGCAATTTGGGCAGTTCTGGCATCGTTGCTCGTAATCTTTCTGTACATCATGGTTCGGTTCGAATGGCGTTTCTCGCTGGGTGCTATTGCTGCTCTAGTCCATGACGTCGTCATCACTCTCGGCATTTTCTCAATCCTGCATGGGTTCCTTCCGTTCTCGCTCCAAATCGATCAGGCGATTATCGCTGCCTTGCTCACTATTGTCGGCTATTCGCTAAACGACACGGTCGTTATCTTCGACCGTATCCGCGAGTTCGTAAACCTGTTCAAAACGGAGCGTTTTGGGCCGGTGGTCAACCGCTCGATTAACTCCACACTGTCGCGCACGCTGGTCACTTCGGGCACGACGCTCATAGTGGTGACGATCCTTTTCCTTTTCGGAGGGGAGGTGCTGAAAGGCTTCGCGTTCGCGCTAACCATCGGCATCGTAATTGGAACGTACTCGTCGATCTTTGTGGCCTCACCAGTCGTTATTGCGCTTCGCGAGCGAACCGGTAAGTCCGTTTGATCTTTATGTTGATGGCGTTCTGGCAGTTACTCGGCTGCCAGAGCGATTTCAACCCCGAAACTCATGATGCAATTTGATGTGGCTCAACACGACGATGTGGTCGTGATCTCACTCTCTGGAGATGTAATGGGTGGGCCGGATGGCTCAACACTTCATGAGAAGCTTCACGAGCTTCGTTCCGCTGGAAATCGCAACGTAGTGGTTGATCTTAACGGCGTAAGGTTCATGAATTCAAGTGGACTTGGAATGTTGATTGGAGCCCTTACAACAATGCGTAACGCGGACGGGGATCTGCGCCTGGCCCGGGTCGGCGAACGAGTGCTCTCCCTGCTAATGATTACCAAGCTTGTTAGCGTGTTCAAGCATTTCGAATCCGTCGACGAAGCAGTTCAATCTTTTGGGTAGCCCGACCGTCGGCAAGACCCTTCATTTCTGCCATATACAATGCCAGTAACCGTCGTAATCGGCTCCCAGTGGGGAGACGAAGGAAAAGGGAAAATTGTCGATCTGCTCGCTCCGGACGTAGATATCGTTGCCCGCTATCAGGGTGGGGCGAACGCAGGTCATACAATTGCCTGGGAGGATCAGCTGTTTGTGCTGCACCTAATTCCGAGTGGCATCTTCCATGAAGGCGTCACGTGTGTCATCGGCAATGGCGTCGTCATTGATCCTGTGGCGTTGATGGAAGAAATACGGCAGGTTGAGGCCCTTGGATTTCGAGTGGAAGGGCGATTGCTGATCTCACACAATGCCCACCTCATCATGCCCTACCATAAGGCGCTCGACAAGGCCCGTGAGCGTTGGCGTGACGCAGAAGCCATCGGCACAACAGGGCGGGGGATAGGTCCAGCCTATGTAGACAAGTTTGCTCGCTCTGGGATTCGCCTAGTCGATTTGTTGGATAGAGAAGGACTACGCGAAAAACTCCGTGCGGCGCTTGATGAAAAGAATGCGATTCTGCAGTCCGTTTATAAAGATGAGGCGATTGATGTTGACGCGATGATCGAGGAGTACGTTGATTTTGATCGACGCATTGATCCGTTCGTAACAGACACGACGAACTATCTCTGTCAGGCCCTCGACGACGGCAAGCGAATCCTAGCGGAAGGCGCGCAGGGATCTTTGCTCGACGTTGATTTTGGAACGTACCCGTACGTCACATCGTCGCATCCCACGGCTGGTGGGTGCTGTACTGGACTTGGAGTACCACCTACGTCCATCGACCGCATTGTGGGGATTGTAAAGGCCTATTCCACACGAGTTGGCAATGGCCCATTCCCAACGGAATTGCTGGATGACGTAGGAGAGCATCTCCGCGCCGAAGGCCGAGAATTTGGTGCAACGACAGGGCGTCCACGCCGCTGCGGCTGGCTGGATGCCGTCGCATTGCGCTATACGTCTCGACTAAATGGTTTCACGGATCTCGCTGTTACCAAACTGGATGTGATGGCGGGGATGAGCGAGCTAAAGGTTTGTACGGCGTACAAGATTGGCGATAAGACGACGGATCGTTTCCCAAACGACATTGCCACGCTCGAACGCGTCGAGCCTATTTATGAGACTCTTCCGGGCTTCGAAGGCGACCTCACAGGAATAGATGCTGTCGAGGATCTCCCAGCCAATGCCCAGGATTATCTCGCTTTCATGTCGGATGTGATCGGCGTACGCACGTCTATGATTTCCACCGGACCGCGCCGCGAAGAAACGCTTGTGGTATAGTTTGCGGGGTTTGCGGGTCCGTTCGCGACTCGAGCTATCCATATAAGGACAGGCATGAAAGCCTACCGCACAAGCGCAAAAATCAAGATCGGGCTCATAGTTGCAGCCGTATTGATAGCGGTATCGTCGCTAGTGTATACAAACCGGCTTGCCGAGCGTGTCACGCAGCAGGAGCAGGAAGCAGTGCGGCTGTGGGCACGAGCGATTGAGTTTCAGGCAC
Organism: Rubricoccaceae bacterium; assembly: GCA_024639085.1. Classification (GTDB taxonomy): domain Bacteria; phylum Bacteroidota; class Rhodothermia; order Rhodothermales; family Rubricoccaceae; genus JAHEJB01. Next base: position 21,950 of record JAHEJB010000012.1, read on the forward strand.
AGACCAACGTGACGAATCCGTATCTAGCCACCTTTGGTTCAATCGAAGAGTTGCTGGAATCAAGTAGAATTCGATCCGTCCTGAGCGATTCACTCACGGCCGAATACGCTGTGGCACTTGGATGGGCCCGCATCATGCCTCCGACGGATGGGCTTGATTTCGTGTTCAACGAAATTATTGAGCCTGCAGAGTTCAGCGTGCCCGCCGTCATCTCCGATTCATTGACCGGCGACGTACTGATCTGGCAAAATGTCGATGTGGATTCGCTAGCCTCGTATGAGCAACAGCAAAAAGAGCTACAGGCGTTGGTGGCCCGGTTCGACGAAATGAACGAGCCAATCCGATTTGAATTCCATAGTGGGGAAATTCAATACGTACACTACGGAGAATCGGAATTGGCAAGCCTCATTCGCTGGTTTCCGCCCATCCAGATGGGGTTTGTCGCACTGTTCATTCTTGTCGGTTACCTCGGTTTCTCCTACGTGCGACGGAGTGAACAAAGCAACCTGTGGGTGGGCATGGCGAAAGAGGCGGCCCATCAACTTGGTACGCCGCTGTCGAGCATGATGGGCTGGCTTGAGATGCTTCGGATGCGTTCCGGCGGCGACGCGGATACGATGGCGACAGTCGATGAGCTTGATCAGGATGTAGAACGACTTCGGCGTGTAGCAGACCGCTTCGAGAAGATTGGATCACGCCCTGAACTCACGAACACGAACCTGGCGCCCGTGCTTGGCAACGTTGCCGACTATGTACGCCGCCGCATCCCGCAGTTGGGCTCGGAAGTGAAGCTTGATCTTTTGGTAGAAGAGGGCCTGGCCGCCCAACTCAATCCAGATCTCTTCGAGTGGGTCATCGAGAACCTTTCAAAGAATGCCCTGGATGCAATAGAAGGTGATGGGCAGATTACTATCGAGGCGAAGCGCCGCGAAGATGACGTATGGATCGAAGTGCGAGATTCCGGAAAAGGGATTGAGCGGGGTGCACAGCGCCACATATTCCGTCCCGGGTTCTCCACGAAAAGACGTGGCTGGGGATTAGGTCTCAGCCTAGCCAAGCGCATTGTTGATGAGTACCATGGAGGATCGCTCACACTGGTGAGCTCTGCCCCCGGCAAAGGCACAACCTTTGGCATCAGCCTACGGCCTGCCGATGGTCGCGCTATCGACCCAGGCGGAGCCCGTCCGCGATAAGCGCAGGGTCTTCAAACGTAACTGCGGTGTAAATCACGGCTCTACGACGCCAGAGCAGGACGTAGTAATCTCCCACGCGCCGTAGATCTACGCCGTCATCCTCTGCGAGCCGGGCGTACACCGCTGGAGACAACGTTAATCGCCCAGCCGCGGCGTCGAGAAAGGCATAGTCGTAGACATACACGGTGATAGGCTCACTATCCTTGGTTGCGTATTGCAACACCGGCAGTTCAACACCATCTGTGATTTCGTCTACACCTACACCAACCAGTCGGCTGTCGGACAAAACGGGAACCCGGATTGGCCATCCAAACTCACCAAGAATGTACTCTTCGGCTTCGTCGAGATCTTCTGTCTCGATATCCAACAATACGCTTCCGGCTTCGGATGCAGCTAACGTGAGCAGATCGGGGGTATCGCTGATCTCACCCGAAGGACGGACGATTAAGTAGGTGATGACGAGCGCTACAATAAATAGCGCGACTCCTCCCAGAACCCGACGATTGACGCCTTTTGCTGCACTATCCGGTTCGACTCTGGTTTGTATGCGGTCGTAAGCAGGATGATCATCAGGGACGTGCGCTTGTTCACGGAGCTCTTCCGCGTTGAGATCGTCGTCGGATTGAAGTGAGGCGAGAAGCACGAAAAAAAGCATCAAGATCGGCTACTCATCGCCATAAACCAGACTAACAGGGCTTCCTTTATGGATGGTAAGTAAGGTGGCAGCATCCCCGCCGTTGACGCCAACCTCAAGGTGATTTGAACTTCCCAGAATAGCCAGCGGCTCCCCCTGAGGTACTTCCGTGTACGTTTTGCGGACCCCTTCCACGATGGTCGAACCGACGTAGCACTTCGCATGCAGGCTTCTCGGGTTCTTTTCCAGCACCTCGCGAGAGATGTTCGTCACACAGTTTCCAAAGCGATCGATGTGAACAACAAATCCCTGCACTCCTTCGTCATCTGAAAGAGGATGCGCCCAATGCAATTGCTGAAACTTCTCGGTCGGGGTTCCAACCTCTTCCAGCGTTTTCCCCGACGCCAGGTGAGCAGCTACGGGACCGAACAGGTCTCGTCCGTTGAAAGTTCTTGCGGGCTGTTCGCTTCGCCAGAACGCTGGTTTGTCCAAGACAACGACCTGTTCAGGCTCGGCGCCTTCCAGCAGAAGCGACAAGAGCCCATTATCCGGGCCAACAAAAAAGTGGCCTCCAAAACGCGCGGCGATAGGTAGCCGGGCAGAGCCAACACCAGGGTCTACAACTGCAAGGTGAACAGTGCCCTCAGGGTAAGCGGGAATCACTTGCCGAAGGACGAACGCAGCGCCCATTATATCCTGTGGTTCAACCTGATGCGTTACATCCACCATGTTAAGCGCCGGCTCAACCTGCAACATCGCGCCCTTCATGGCCGCAACGTACGCGTCTGTCAGGCCGAAATCTGTTGTAAGCGTAACAAGTGGTCGCACAGGCGCACAAAGAGGTGAGGCAGAAATATAGAACCGTTTGAGCCTCATAATGAACGCTATCGCCCGAGCTATCTTGTCTCTACATATCGCATCTTACAAGTGGATGCCACGTCTCTTCAGTTCATGTCTCCGAATTCGGAATCAACCACAAAGGCAACCGGTGATCTCGGCGAGAACCTCGCGGCAGAATTTCTGATTGCGAAAGGCTACCGCATTCTGGATCGAAACTATCGGTTTAGCAGGGAAGAGATTGACCTTGTTTGCTTTCAGCCCTACGAAGACTACACGAAAGGTGGCGAACTCGTTTTCGTAGAGGTTAAGACGCGCCGCGGACTAGGATTCGGAAGGCCCGAGGCGGCCGTCGATCGGCCAAAGCAGGAGGCCATCTTCAGAACAGCGGAAGCCTACCTACATGAGCGCAAACTGGAGGGCTCACCTTGTCGTTTTGATGTCGTGGCTATCACGCTCGAAAAGGGCAGCAAGCCTGATATCGAGCACTTCGACAATGCGTTCGGCTACTTCGGCTAGCTCATTACCAAGCCGTACGGCGGGCCGGCATCGACGTCTCTGAGCCTGCACTCCACGTAGCGCCACCTTCCTCCGCAGCCGCGACTACAGGTTCTACCCGTCTAGATTGTGAAGACGAGGGTGAGTACGATGGGAGCGATTGTAAAACGGCGTACGCCTCCTGACGCGGCGTAACCTGTGCTGGTCTTGGTGCCATATTCCTGGCCGTACTCGGCTGGTCCAGGAAAGCCGAATCGTGCATATCGACGCTTGTTCCAGCGAAATAGAACGACAGAATATCCCGATAAGTCCTGCCCTGCTGCGCCTGAGCACGTGCGCCGAACTGGCTCATCCCAACACCATGGCCAAATCCACGACCATCGAATACATAGCGATTGCCACGACGCTCTGCTGAGAAGTGCGTACTACGAAGCGTCCGAGATCCAAATGCGGATGTAACGACAGAGCGGAACTGTGACGCCGTAACTGTTCGCGGCCTTGAGCCCTGCAAACGAACATTGCGAACACGCCCAGAAGGGCTTCGTCCTACGATGTCAAAACCTGTCACGGTGCCGCCAAAACGCCGTCCTAGTGCACGCAATAAATCACTCGACGAGGCGCTGGTTGACCAACGATGATCCGGGGCGGCTGCATCGTATGGATCGGGGCGACCTCTCAAATAGGGGACAGGATTTGTATTCCAGATGGCCTCGTTGTTTGCCGTGTGTCCACCCGAACTGGAATAGTACAGTGCTTCGACAAGGTTGGCGCGGTAGGTCAGTACTTCGCCATGGGTTATCTCCGCTGCTTCGCGTGTAACGGCAGTCACTTTCTCTTCACCTTCATATACCTGCGATCGCGTATCGTCATACAAGTCGAAGAAGTCGTGTTTGCCAGCCGCCCGCAGAGCGTACGTGCGTGCAAGAACAGCCTGTGCTTTGACTCCTTCAATCTCACTGAACGGATACTCGCTGGCGACAACGCTGGCAACGTACTTCTCAAGCGGAACGTAATTGACGAGTCGTAAGGCTCGCCGATCATTGTCCAACTCGACGGAAAGCGCTCCATGGTATTCGCGGCTGTGTGAACCTGTTCGAAGCGACAGAACTGCTCCATTTGTGGGAACAACCTCGCCAACGCCGGCCTGAACAGATCCCGTCGGCGTCGTGATCCGAACGCGATTGCCAACTCGGTCCATCGTTACACTTTCCCCCGGCATAAGCGTGTGCAATGCCGTGTTTTCACGGTTTGCATAAACAGAAAGCGGGCCGTCGGTGGCTTGTACCGTTAGCGACTGTGGCGCGACCCGACTTAGCACGTAGACACGAACAATCGGATCAGCTTGCTGGGCCTGACCGGGAAGGGCAAGCGCCAGAATGGCGGAGGCGATCAGGAAGCGGGTAAAGAAGAATTGCATGGACGACGGGTAGGGGCTGGGCATATAGATATATCGGCTCGCCAACCATCCCCCTTAATCATATCAATTGGAAAGAAAACAGTCCCTACTCAAAGACTGAGCCGATCACGCAATTCCTTCGATCGAGCGCGGCTTGCGATGACTTCGTGGCCTCCATGGAGGACAATCTTGTAGCGCCCAGAGAACCATGAAATCATCTCCCTTATTTGCTGGATATGGACAATGGCCGAGCGATGGACGCGCATAAATGAATCCGGATTGAGACGCTGTTCCAGTGCGTCCAGAGTAAAGGATACGATGTGGCGGTTCACTTTCTGAGGATGGACATCAGTTGTTGCCAGCGTGTAAAGCCGGGTTATTCCATCCTGCACTTCGGCTGAGAGTAGATCATCAACAGGAATAATGTGTAGACGATCTTTTCCCGGGACAGAAAGCTGCTGGACATACTCTTGTTCACGCTCTTTCGGGCGATCGCCCATGCTCTGATTGTCGAGGTATTCAAGGAGTTCAACAAGACGTTCCTCTGTGGATGCGCGGCCCTGCGGGCTGATCATTTGTTTCTCGACGCGGGAAATGCTTTCGGCTATTCGGTCCTCCTCAATTGGTTTGAGAAGATAATCCGTCGCATTGGCCTGAAAAGCTCTTACGGCATACTCGTCAAATGCGGTGACGAATACGACCGCCGGTCGGTTGTCTGGCGGAATGCGATCTAGTACGTCGAAGCCACTCAATTCAGGCATCTGGATATCGAGAAACAAGAGATCAACGTCCTCCTCCGCCATGCGCGAAAGGGCTTCAACCCCATCTGCTGCCTCGCCGACTATTTCAATCCGTCCCTCATCCACAAAAGGCCGCAAGAGTTTCAGGAGCCGTTTGCGAGCGGGAGCTTCGTCGTCAACGAGCAGTGTGCGAATGGCTGCCATAACTAGGTAGGTGCTTTATTGGATGTGAGTTTCCTCAGGCAGTAGGAGCCGAACAACCGTACCGTGTTCAGGATCGCTAGTCATGTGGAGCAAGTCCGTTCTGCCGTAGAGTTGTTCGAGCCGGTCCGTGACGTTGCGCAGGCCAATCCCGAAAAACACAGGAGCAGATTCACTTTCGGGGGATAGGTCTGCTTCTGGGGTATCAGTGAAAAGTGCTGGAATCCCAACCCCAGTATCGGCTATGGTGATTTCCATAGCTCCACCCTCTGTGCTCCTACTGGAGAGGCGGAGAATTCCACCCTCACGCTTTCTTTCAATTCCATGCTTAACAGCATTCTCAACAAGGGTCTGGACAACGAAAGCGGGGACCGAGGTAGCGTTCAACGCGTTATCCCAGTTCTCTTCTATCTGCAACTTCTCCCCAAACCTGGCCTGTTCGATGTGAAGGTATTGGCGGACAAGCCTGAGCTCCTCTTCGAGTGGCACGAAAGTTCGGCTTCCAGTCTGAAGGACGTAGCGAAAGAGTCCGGCCAATTGCTGCACCGTGTCTTCGGCTTCCTCCGGCTTTTCGTCGATCAATGCCGCAATGGTGTTCAGCGCGTTGAAGAGAAAGTGGGGATTGATTTGCGCGCGAAGTGCAGCGAGTTGAGCCTCGGCACTTTCGCGAACAAGGGCCTTCTCGCGTTCTATAAGACCGAGGCGTTCGGTCGCAACAGACAGCTGCCCACAGAGTGCCTTCAGCATTTCCACGTCTTCCAAATTATAGACGGAGCGTCGTCGCGCTTTCCGTCCGAGAACGAGCACACCAACCGGTTCACCGCGTCCACTCGAAACGGGAACGGCTAGCGCCACGCCAAAATCACGGAGTACGCCTGTCTCTGATTCAGCTAGGTTGCTTTCGTTCAGTTCGGAATTGACAGACCACACTTTGTCCTGCTCCTGTAGGTGAGCCCAGACGTTTGCCAGTTCAACACGAGTGAAATAGGGGGTCTCTGGCTTATAGGTCGCGTTCACCCAATGCTCCGAAGATGTACCCATGCCTGCGCGCAGAAAAAGCACGGCGGACCGCACATTCAGCGCCTCACCAATCACGAAGACAGATTCATGAGCCAGACGCTCGGCATCCAGAATGGTGCGAACACGATTTCCAAACAGGTTTAATTGCTGCCGGGCCCGCTCCCGATCCGTCTTAAATCGATCCCCAATGACGTTTCGGAGCGGTCGGGCAAGGCGATCGACAAGGACCAGCAACACTACGACCCAGATGCCCAGAAGTACGATGTTGCGTTGGCCATCTTCAGGATTCAATGCATCAATTGCCGCGAGTCCGCCTACGAAAGAGAAGAAAATGAGCCCCAGCGCCGCCGCATAAGCGAACCCGCGAGTCAGTACATAACTGAAGCGTCCGTATCGCAACGAGGCAAGCGAGACAAGTGTAATCGGCGCCACAGAAAAGAGTTGCAGGAGAACGATAATCCCGCCGGCTGCTGAATCATCCTCTCCGGCAATATCTGGTAGAGCTCCGTATACGAACAGGGCTCCGACGACTGCAAGTAGGAATACAACAGCACTTCCAACACGACTCCAACCTGGCGCCGGTTGGTCGCTCTCCAATCGCGCCCTCAATATCGGCGAAAGAACCATGAGTCCTGTTGCTGCCGCTACATAGACACAGACATAGAAAAGGATGGGAGTCGTAAGCGCGACCGGAGGGATGGGCCCGATACTTCCTCGGGCGGTGGCGACGAACATCGCTATTCCCAGAATTGCGGGTGGCGCATACATCAGCAAACGCCAACCTTTCGTCGCCTTACTTATGGTGGCAACGTCGAACAGGATGTGACGGAGGAGGAGGACAGGGAATAGCAACCAGCCTACGAGACTAAACAGGGTTAGAGCTTCGAATGCAGCTCCAAGCGAAGGCGCTGCAAGTTCTGGGGGGCCCGCTATCGTCACAATTAAAAACCGGATCAAGGTACCGCCTACCCAGACCAACGCAGCTCCTATGAGTATTGTAGAACTGAGAGCACGCTTACTTCGCTTCGCCAATGGCACAACAATGAGCAAAGCCAGAATATGGAGAAACGTGACGAGCGCATAACCCCATCCCGAGGCTACCCAAAGCGACTTACTGAGAGGGTATAGAAAGGTCGGATAGCGCGTGATGGCGATCTCGAAAATCTGCTCCTCATCATCCTGCGTGACCTCGTACATCATCGCCGAACCAGGTGAGCGCTCCACAATCCGTTTTACATCTTCCGCACTGAAGTATTGCTGGAAGTCTACTTGAAATAGTGTCGCGCCTTCCCGAAGGCCAGCTTTGTACGCCGTTCCCCTTGGGTCAACATAGGCTGCTACGATTTCTCCATCCCGATCCTGCCAGCGTACCCAGTCGAACCCACGCGGTGGGAGTTGAGCCAGTTCAACATTGACCACACGCACGAAAGTCGCCCAGTCCACGACAAGGCGGCCGAAGGGGAGCAAAGCAGTAATCGAAATCAGCAAAAGCAGAATTCGAAGCAGCCAGGTAGCGCGGGGGTGTAGCGTCATACAACCAGAATACAGCGGGAGCACAATCTAGGCTGGGCATGGAAACCGCGGAAGGGTTAAACAAGTCACCGTTCGTAGCTTTTCCACCAGCCCATAGAGTATTCCCGATTTCGTGCTCGTTGACACCCACTGCCATTTGTACCACGATCGTTTGGCCGATGACCTCGACGATGTGGTTGCGCGGGCTCAAGAGGACGGGGTGACGACGATCATCCAGCCCGCAATCGACATCCCTTCAATCCTCGAGGCACTCGCACTGTGTGATCGGTATGACGGCCTCTACGCCATGACGGCGCTTCATCCTACAGAAACCAAGGACGCCACAGATTCTGATCTAGCCAAAATTGAAGCCTTCTGCGACGACGAGCGAGTCGTAGCGGTCGGCGAAAGCGGTCTGGATTACTATTGGGATCAGTCGTACATGCCCAAGCAGCAGGATGTCCTGCGATTTCACGCCCGGCTAGCCATTGAAAAGGACCTTCCACTTGTTTTGCATAATCGGGACAAGCAGGACAACACGGATTCGTCGAATGACCTGCTACGGATCCTGAGGGAAGAGCAGGCAGCGGCACCGTCTGGGAAGCGGCTCTTTGGCGTCTTCCACTGTTTTGGTGGATCGCCGGATTTTGCCCAGGCCGTGATGGATTTGGGATTCCATATTGGTCTGGGTGGAACGCTGACGTTCAAGAATGGGGGTGTGCCGGAGTCCATCGTAGATGTCCCTTTAGAACGAATTGTTTTGGAAACGGATGCTCCGTTTCTTGCGCCCGTTCCACATCGTGGGAAACGAAACGAACCTGGCTACACGCGACTGGTAGCCGAGAATCTGGCAGAGCTGCGTGAAATGAGCCTGGAAGAAATCGCAGCAGCAACCACGACGAATGCGCGGAGGCTGTTCAAGCTTGTTCAAATCGAATCGGAAGACTAAACCAATGTCTCTTGGACGCGGAAATCGGCTGACCGTAGAAGATGCTCTTAAGCATATTCCGACATCTGAAGGGAAGCGCTTTGCAACGCTATTCGAGCATGGCACGCTTCAGGTCGAGATGTATGCGCCACTAGGCAAGGATATCCAGCAGCCGCATTCACGCGACGAAGTGTATGTCGTGGCAGCTGGATCAGGTTCATTCTTTTGTGACGGCAAGACGACACCGTTCACACCTGGAGACTTCCTCTTTGTGCCCGCCCGTGTTGAGCATCGCTTTGTCGATTTTAGCGACGACTTTGCTGTGTGGGTTCTGTTTTATGGACCAGAAGGCGGGGAGACCACCGCGAGTCAGCCAATTCCGTAGCTCCCCAACTCCTCTCCATACTCTGTTTGCTCAAAGTTCTTCCTAGCATCGGCAAGATCATCTTCCGCAAGGGCAGGAGGTAGGTGAACCAGGATCAGTCGTTTTGCGCCGGCTTCTGCCGCAGTCTCTGCGGCTTCTTCAGGCGAGGAGTGAACGTGCGCAATGCTCCCCGTAGCCTCGTGGATTAGAACGTCGGCGTTTCGGCCCAACTCAACAACGGCAGGAGACTTTGCCGTATCGCAAGAATAGGCCAGGACTTCGCCCGCACTATTCTCAAACCGCAAGCCAATCGTCGGGACTGGGTGATCAACTTGCGAGGCAGTGATCGTTAGATGCTCCGTCTTCAATACATCAGAGTCGGGTTCTAGCGCAACGGGGTTGTGAATTCGGTCGGGAAGCCCATCCCAGCGATCTGTCGAAAAGGCTTGGAAAAGTGTTCGGGCAACGTCCAGCGTTTGCGCAGGACCATACACGGGTATAGGCCGCCGGCGACCAAACAGCCAGAGCTTCTCAATCAAAAGCGGATAGCCGCTGATATGGTCGGGATGCTCGTGCGTCAGGATCACGGCATCCAGCTTCGACGGATCCAGACCGACAGCGAGCATCCGCTGGAGCGCATCTCCTCCACAATCCACGAGAATAAGTCGCTCTGCCTCCTCAACGACAAACATCGTCGTGGTGCGGTGCGGATCACTAACTGCCGCGCCCGTGCCGAGGAGATAGAATGTCATTCGAAAGGCGGATGGGTGAACGTCTGATCTAACATCAATCTAAGCGACTACCTACTTCTTCCGCGCGACGATGTAGGCTGCGAGTCCGATCAAGGCTTCTCGGGCTTCAGAAGTAGGGAACGTGGACAAACTCTCTGCAGCGTCGGCTGCGTAGCTCTCCATCTTCGAGCGTGCGTACGTAAGGCCTCCATGCCTCCGGACGAAGTCGCCTACGTTGGTGATGTCGCCAGAGCGCTTCCTCTTCTTGCGAACAATCTTGATGATTCGCTTTCGCTCTGATGGCTCCGCTCGTTGCAGCGAGACAATCAAAGGAAGTGTCATCTTCTTTTCCTGCAAATCGAGGCCTAGCGGCTTGCCGACATCCACAGAACCGTAATCGAATAGATCATCGCGGATTTGAAAGGCAAGCCCAAGTTGCTCACCAATGAGCCGGACCTTGGCCTGCGTTGCCATGTCAGCACTAGAGCTTACAGCGCCGGAAACCATGCAAGCGGCTATCAACGAGGCCGTTTTGTCCGAGATAATGCGAAAGTAGGTTTCCTCGTCGATATCCAGCTTACGCGCCTTTTCGATTTGGAGGAGTTCGCCCTCGCTCATGCGTCGAACGGCATCCGAAACAGTGTGGAGCAGATCATATTCCTTGTGATCTAGAGCTAGCAACAAGCCGCGACTGAGCAGGAAATCTCCCAAGAGCACTGCGATTTTGTTCTTCCAGAGTGCGTTGATTGAGAACACGCCGCGTCGGCGCTCGGCGTCATCAACCACATCATCGTGAACGAGAGTCGCGGTGTGAAGCAACTCAACCAGCGCTGCAGCACGATAGCTCGATTCAGTAATTCCGCCAGTCAATTCGGCGGAGAGCAGCACAAGGGTTGGGCGAATCTGCTTGCCCTTCTGGCGGAGAACGTATTGAATAATTTTGTCCAGAATTCCCACATTCGAACGCATTGCGTCGCGGAAATAACGCCTGAATTCCTTGAACTCGCTATCAACCGGCCGCCGGATGTCCGACAGGCTCAGAGGTGGAGCATCGATTGGCGCTGACGTTCGGACGTCAAGCAGAGCAGGAGATTCGGCCATGCGGGCTTCCGGGGGCAAAGGGGAAGCTACTACCCCGACTTATTGGAACTGTTGCACCGTCGCGAAAAACGGATCAGCCTGAAGGCACGCCGACTGAGTCCTCGCCAGATAACACATTGCATCCAATAGCGCACGAGAGGCATCGCCCTGCTGTACACCATTCGCGGTAGAGTTGGTGAATCCCCTGCGTTCCGAGGGCGCCCCGCGCTTTGAATCCATGAGCTTCAAACTTCCGAGTGATCTCATCGGAAGCGGCAGGCAACTCACTTAGTACTGAAGCAACTCGTTCCGTCAGTCTCAGATCGCTCCGATATTCAGCTTCGTAGAGAAGAACGGGCAAGATCGCGTCCATCAGAATGCGATCCGCTCGACC
>JAHEJB010000012.1:33577-36813 GCA_024639085.1 Rubricoccaceae bacterium
GCGTTCTTCGCGTAACCAAGCGCTCGCATGACGGTTTGGTAAACCAGTTCATCTCCGCTTTGTCCTGATATCTCTTCAGCCCACATCTCGGCTTTCATTCGAAGTCTCTGTAACCCGAGTTCTGCGATCCAGCCTTCCTTCACGTTCGCGGGAACAGCAGCCCAATGCGACTGACAGTAGAAGTCCTTTTGCTTCTGCGTGTAGAATCGATGCAGGAGGCTCCTTAGCGACGACTTCAGGCGCGGATAAAGCACAACTTCTGGCAACAGCGTCCCATCCGTCCGACGTAGGGTGCCCGTATGCCGATCCTCAATCAACACGACGTGCAACACGACCTTGTTGTAATTGGCGTCTTCGTGATGACGATGAAGCAGCCACTCGCTGGAGGTTCGGTGGACTTCGACGTCCCCAGACCAATCAATGACTCCGCCTGGCGCATCGGGACTTGCAATACGAACGTGTGCGCCAGAAAAGTCGGGGCCTCCGTCCGTGTTGAGCTTGCCAACATTGAGAATGGTTATCGCTTCATCTTGCACAGTTTGCAGGTCGGACGAGTCTAATTCTTGCAAGGCCCAAATGTCCTGAATGACGGCTTCGGGGATGCCTTGAACCCTCGCATCGGGTTCCAGAACGCCAAGTGGTTCGGCAACACTTGTCAGCGCTGTGGTGGGAGCATGCATTGATTGTGGGGAAGCCTTACTGGCGTTCTGTAGACAGCCACGCGCCTACATTCATAACTCCCTTGCGCAGACTTCTGCCTGTGGCGGTCAGACGCTGAGCTCAATGGCTAGTGCTCGTGCCGACGCAGCTGCAGCTTCGATATAGTCCGTTCCGCCCGACGCGTACAAAATGCTCCTACTACTGTTCACAAGCATTGGTCCGCTGGCGTTTGCCAACAGAACTTCGTCGATATTCCCCCCCTGTGCACCAATTCCGGGTACGAGAAATGGAGTCTGCGGAAACTCTACCCGAAGTTCTGCCAGCTGTTCGGGCTTCGTCGCCCCAACTACCAACCCTACCGTTCCAGGCTGTTCCTTGCCGGCATCCACAGCCATCCGCGCAACGCGCCTGTAAACCGGCTCGCCGTCCACCTGCAGTTGTTGCACTTCCGCTGCCGACGCGTTGGATGTAGCCGCCAGAACGAATGCACAACGTTCTTCATCCTGCAAAAATGGTGTGATGGAATCCCGACCCATGTATGGAGCCACGGTTATGGCATCTCCACCAAGCTTATCGTAAAAGGCATGCGCGTACTTATCGGCAGTGTTGCCAATGTCTCCACGCTTCGCATCCAAAATGACGAGCCGATCATCCGGTAAAGCGTCAAGGACTTCCTTCAATGCGTGCCAGCCTTCGGGGCCGAGTGCCTCAAAGAAGGCAAGGTTTGGTTTAAAGGCGCACGCGAATGGCGCTACAGCCTTCCCAATCGCAGAACAAAAGTCCTGAACAGCTTCGATGTCAGAGCACTCTCGAAAAGCCACGGGCATCTTCGTCGGATCAGGATCGAGTCCCACGCAAAGCATAGAGCCGGTCGCAGATTGGGCGGCTTGGAGGCGGGAGAGAAAGGACACGCTGGAGGTCCGATTAATGGGATTGAAGTGATCGAAACTACGGATCGGTGAAGCCGATATTCGTGAGACCCCAACCAATGAATCGCACTAGAAAACACTTTCCTTCTGAGATGGCGAACCAACCGCCGCCGTAGCTTGTACGACAGTTCTCTAGCGGTTCTTCGGCTTGCGAGTCGAGTCACCACCCAAGCTTCAACTAATCAGGATTACGATGTCACTGCTCGATAAAATGAAGGGCGTTTCCGACCGCGATCAGGAGATGATCCGCGATACGGAAGTCATGTTTGGCCCCGAGCCCGAAGAAATGGGCTTCATCAAAAACATCTTCTGGGGGCGTATTCGGGAGGAGTTGGTGCATCCGTACCCGCGGGTTTCGGTAGAGGAGAAGGCGAAGTGCGACGCCCTGCTGGCCGAGTTGATCGAGTACCTCGACAACGAGCATCCGACGATCGAGATCGACCAGGAGCAGTACATCCCCGAATGGGCCTTGAAGCGCTTGTTTGAGATCGGCGTGCTGGGTATGACAATTCCTGAAGAGTACGGTGGACTCAGTCTGGGCGTAGCCAGCTACAACCGCGTGCTGGAAGCTATCGGGAGTCGCTGTGGCTCAACGGGCGTCTTGGTTTCTGCGCATCAGTCGATTGGCTGCAAAGCGTTGATGCTCTTTGGCACAGAAGCTCAGAAGAAGGAGTACCTGCCGAAAGTGGCTCGCGAGTACCTGTCCGCTTTCTGCCTTTCCGAGCCCAATGTTGGCTCTGACGCTGCTGGACAGGAAACCGAATGCGTCTGGGATGAGAAGGAGCAGTGCTTCATCCTGAATGGGGAGAAGAAGTGGTCGACGTCGGGCGCGATTGCGGGTTTGTTTACGGTGATGGCCAATCAACAGGTCGTTGACAAGAAGACTGGCAAGGAGCGCAAGGGCGTGACCGCGTTGATTGTGACGCCGGATATGGAAGGCGTGGATGTCTTCCAGAAGAACCGCTCAAAGACAGGCATCCGCGGGACATGGCAGGCCCGCATCCGCTTCACGAACGTGAGGGTTCCGAAAGAGAATCTGCTTCACAAGGAAGGGCAGGGGCTTAAAGTTGCGCTGACGTGTCTCAACTACGGCCGCTGTACGCTTTCTGCTGGCGTTACGGGCGGCGCCAAACGTGCTGCCGCTCAGGCAACAAAATGGACGCGCACGCGCTACCAGTTCAAGCGCCCGCTGGCCGACTTCGAACTCGTCAAGAAGCGGATTGCTGAAATGCACGCTCGGACATTCGCCATGGACGCTATGCTCTACATGACATGTGGCTTCCTCGACCGTCACGACAACGATATCATGGTTGAGACCGCTGCGTGCAAAGTGTTTTGTTCCAACCTTGGCTGGGAAGTCATCGACGATGCCATGCAAATCATGGGCGGCGAAGGGTATATGACCGAGAACGAGTTCGAGCGTCTCTGGCGCGACAACCGCATCCACCGCATTGTGGAAGGCTCGAACGAACTCATGCAGTCCTTCATCTTCGCATACGGCGGGAAGCAGCTCGCGGAGTACATGCTCGGCATCCTCAACACGGTTCAGTGGGATGAGGAGCAGGGCTTTGGCGAGAATCTGACCCGCATCGTTTCGGGAGCACTCAAGCCAACAACCGTCCGTCAAGGCACGCCGCTTGCGACCGA
>JAHEJB010000095.1 GCA_024639085.1 Rubricoccaceae bacterium
TCATCCATCGCGTCTTCGATCGAGATAATGGGATACTCTTCAGCCCAACCCTCCCAGAATTCGACCATTTCCTCGCTTGTCAGTCTTCGGTTCGGATCCGACTTGTAGAAGACATAGCGTCCGTCCTGATACATTTCGCTCGTCGCTGGGTCCAGTGCGATATAGAGGTCCTCACCAGCTGTGTAACCGGCCTGCTCAATGGCTTCAAGAATGACTTCGACGGCTTCTTCGTTGCTTCCAAGGTTGGGCGCAAACCCACCTTCATCACCGACCGCAGTCGAGTAGCCTTTGCTGTGAAGCACCTTCTTCAAATGATGAAATGTCTCCACGCCCATTTGGAGGCCTTCGGAGAACGACTCGGCGCCAACAGGCATCACCATAAACTCCTGCAAGTCCACGCTGTTGTCGGCGTGCTGACCCCCATTGATAATATTCATCATCGGAACAGGCATTCGACGCGCGTTTGGACCGCCCAGATACGTGTACAACGGTAGACCAGCCGACATTGCTGCGGCTTTTGCAACAGCAAGCGATACGCCCAGGATTGCATTTGCTCCGAGTCGACCTTTGTTCTCCGTGCCATCCAGATCAATCATTGCCTGATCGATGTGGGCCTGCTCGAACACGCTCAGTCCTTCCAGTTCTGGTGCGATCTCACTCCCCACATTCTCGATTGCATGCAGCACACCTTTACCGAGAAACATCTCTTCGTCGCCATCGCGAAGTTCCACGGCTTCGTGCTCTCCCGTGGATGCCCCACTGGGCACCGCAGCACGGCCCAGGATTCCCTCGTCCGTGAGCACGTCGACTTCGACTGTGGGATTTCCGCGGCTGTCAAGAATCTGGCGAGCAGAGATGTTGATGATGAGCGACATGGAGAAATCGTTGGTTCAGGAACGCCAAGTTCGCACTGGGTTCAGCGCTTTGTAAGGGGAGAATAGGAGAAAGACAGCAAGCGAAGCCTTTCCAGAATCAACAAAGCCGCTCCCGAAAAATTGGAAGCGGCTCAACGTGGAAGCCATCTCGCTTACCGAACGGTTGTCGTACACGAGCCATAGCCCGTGCTAGACGTAACGCGCTGCCCAGGTCGCCATCCGGGATTGAAGAAGTATTCCTGCTGAGAGGGTGCTGCCCTATTGTACCGCGCGGCTGCACTACGTGCACGTCCTGCGACAGCCGGATCGCCGGTAGCAGCGACTCGGTTAAACATATCTGCAAGGCACCAATATGCAGCGCGTGCCTGAATCCCACCACCTCGGACGGTGCTGCCAACGATGGCAGCGCGAAGGTAAAGGCTTCGCCCGTGGTTAGAATCGTACTGCAGTGCCTGACCGGCAAGTCGATAGGCCGCTCCGCTGTTTCCACCGGCCTGAGCTCCAGCGGCTGCACGGTAGGCGCAATCTCGCTTTTGTACGTTCGACGTAGCCATGGCAATGCCTTCGTTGACCTGTCGCTGTGCTTCTTCAATTTGTCCCCTCCGAGCGGCGCGGCTGCCTAGTGCGCACAGCAATTCCGGGGTTGGATTAGAGCTTGCGTAGAGCGGAAGCAGTTCATCGATGTAGTCGTCACGCTCTTCCTGTTGAGCAATTGCGATAGCCAGTCGCAATTTCTCGTCGTCGTGATCGCCGGCGCGAACCTCAACCATTAGTTCTTCCAGGCGTTCTTCCCAAGACATGGACGAATAAGCTGGGGCAGAAGCCGAATCGTAGGCCTGCTGTAGATAGGTCGTGTCGTCAGCTTGTGCGATCAGTTCGTTCAACAACCCGACCACTTCATCCTGATTCATACCGCGCTCCATCGCTTTCTGCGCAAGCCGGTTCAAATAGGCGTCGGGGAGGAATTCTGGGTCTGCGCGAAAGGCCTCGAGATACAAATCGTACACTTCTTCCTGCTTGTCAGGAAAGTCTTCTGCGTACGTCTCGAAGAAGCGTGCATCGTCCAAGAGATAGCGCGCCGTGTTCACGGACAAGCCCGCAGTCGACATCGCCGATTGGGCCTCAGTCAACATTGTTCGGGAGGAATCGAGATACGTCATGCGAAGGGTAGCATGATCGTCGGCGGCGGCAGCCAGTTGTTCGTAGATGTCGGACAATCGCCAGAAGGTCCTGTCGTCTGGCTCCGCGCCCGTGTAAAGTGGATCGTTGTCTCGAACCCAGCGCAAGTAGAGGAGTGCGCCGCAATGATCACCATTCTCGTAATTGGTGGCACCCACACTGCGATTTGCACCTACCTGATCCATTAAAAAATAGTTGACATCCGGACAGATAGGCGAAACGCTCGCGCTATCGTGAGCGGCCACATAATCAGATTCTCCAACACCTGCGTTGCCGCCACTCGGGCTGGGGTCTGACGTGGAAGCAGGGGCGGCGCATGCAGCAATTAGCACCCATGCGCTGATACTGAGTACGCAGACAATGGAATGGAATGGCGTGCGAATAGAAGGCATAGCGGATTCAAATCGATGCAGATAAGAAAGTCGAGACTACGACATAGGAAGCTAGTCTGTGTTGCCCGAACAAAAAAAAGCCACGCCTCAAGCAAGAGACGTGGCCAAAACAAACCGTTGATGAGATCTACCGAACCCTGGTCGTACACGAGCCATAGCCATGGCTGGTTGTCACCGATTGGCCTTGTCGGTAGCCCTCAAAGAAGTACTGCTCACGCGTGGGGCCAGATGCTGCATATTGGCCTGCTGCCCGTCTGGCTGCTGCTGCCGTTGAGCCGCCGGCAGCGGCTGCTCTGCTGAACAAATCCGCTACACACCAGTAAGCCATGCGGCCGACAAGACTACCAGAATTGACGGTACGGGCGACCACCGAAGCACGTAAATAAAGCGCCGGGCCGTAGTTCGAATCGTATTGAAGGGCGTTTCCGGCAAGGGAGTAGGCTGTATTCCCGCTGCTTCTCGTAGCAAGCGTATACCACCAATCCCGCTTTTGCGTACTCGACTCCGTCATCGCAATGGCCCGCTCGGCGTAACGCATACCTTCCGAACTATTCCCACGTCTGTATTCACGCATTGCCATGGCGAACAACAACTCTGGGGAAGGGTCAAATTCGATGATGACCGGGAAGAGTTCGTCCGCCAGCGCTTGGGGGTCAATTTCGGGATACGTGTCAACTATCAGGCTGTCCATCTGCATGGCGAACGCGAACAAAACCTTTGTGTTGTCTTCGTCTCTGTCGCCAGCCCGATAGTCCTCGTACAGACTGTAAAAGTGTTCAATTGGTTCGACCCGGAATGACTCGGCCACACCCTCCAGATAGGTAGGGTCGTCAGCATAAGCGACCAGTTCGGTCACAAAATCGCGGCCTTCGGTGGGATCGATCTCTTCAGCAGCAGCCCTTTCTGCAGTTACGCGGCCTAGGTGTGCCAGGTAGTAGTCTGCGGTGGAGTCTGGTTCCATCCGAAAGGCTTCTAGATATATATCGAAGATCTCGGACTGTTTTTCTGGATACACATCTGCGTGGGTCTCGTAGAAACGCCCACGAGCGAGCACACGCTCATGCGTATTGTACGGGAAGCTATTAGCCTCCATTACGTCATACATCTCATCTTGGGCAACCAGTGCGGAGTCGAGGTACGTGCGCTTCACAGTTCCATCCTCTGCCATCCCCGCGAGGCCTTCGTATACGGCTGCCAGACGCCGATAATTCCGCTCGTCAGGCTCTGCACCAGTGTATAGCGGCTCGTTTGATAGCACGTAGCGAAGGTAGGGTAGAGCTGCACACCAGTCTTCGTTCTTGAAGTTCTCGTAGCCCATGCTGTAGTTCGTCCGGACGTTGTCCATCAGATAGACCTGCGTGTCCGCACATAACTGGGCCTTGGCTGTTGTCGAGAATCCAACGATGGCAAGGACAAAGAAGATTGAGGCGACGGGGGCGAGCGTCTTCGACAAAACTGAAGATCTAGACATGGCGAACTGTCGAGTTGTTGTGATGACTATCTGGATTGTGCGATGACTAATTGGAAGCGTGAAGCTAACCGAGACGACGGCGAATGAACCAGCGCTCTCCAAAGTTGATCGTAGCCGTTCCTCTAATAAACAAATCCCGAACCAACATGCCGTCCGTCGTCCCGCGCATTCCTGCCTCAAGGCCCAAATCAAAACGCGCAACAGGAATAACTGTTGGCAAGCTGACGCCTGCAGTAATCGCGTAGGTGTTCAGGTTGGCATCAAACGGGGCGTAGAAGGCCCGCTCGGTATAGGCTCCCAAACGATAGGCTGTTCGAGCAAAATATCCTGCCGTACGCCGTCTTCCGGCCGGAATGACCTGGAATCCGCCACCAATCCTTAGTCGGTCTTTCAAGCTATTGACTCCAGACGTTGGGTCGTAGCCTCCAAACGCAAAATCACTTTCAAACGAACTCCATGGTTCGTATTGCACGTCGGTCGCAAACGTCCAATGCTCGCGGCCCGTGTATGCAAGACCAAATCGAGCGATGAGAGGTAGCGTCACATTTCCGTCCAGTGCAGTAGTCAGCGTGTCACGGTCGAGACTCACGCCGAGCGTTTCAACGAAATCTCCGGAGAGCTTTGCCGGGAGGGTCAATGAAGCGCCAAAATGAACCCCATCACCTTCGCCGAACACATTGTCCTTCGTTATAAGTGCACCAAGCGTACCCGTAACACCGGAAAGCCGTGTCGAACGCGAAATGCGTGTCTCCCGATATTCATCATTGTCGGGAAATTCCGTCCTTTGGAGGTACTCAATCGTTCCGAAGAACACATCTGCACTCGCGCCCACAGAGATGCCTGGACTTAGCCTGAAGCCGAGCCCAGCCGTGAACTGATGCAACCCTCCTGTTCCCTCGAAATTATGGCGGTAAGCGACAGGAGTGGTTCCTTCGTCTGGGACTAACGCGCCTTCCTCAATAGCGCGATAGTCGACGTGGGAGTAGGGCCGAAATGCCAGAGTGAGGCCTACTTTCTGACTCGATATGGGTATGCCAAGTTGTAGGTTATTGACTCCGCCTCCCGTCGCTCGACTGGTGGCATTGCTGGCGTCGGTCGTCTCTGTTCCTCGAACCTCTGCCGAGGCAGAGAATCCAACGAACGACACGTCTGACCATTGTGCCGGGTTAGACATATTTACATAGAGCGGAGAGCGAAGACCCGTGCCCGTGCCGCCCATAGCATCAGTCATAGAAGACGTAAATCCGACACGTTCACCAAGGCCGAAACTTGAATACGCCGAACCGTAATTATTCGAACTCTGGGCCATCGTGGTCATAGGCAATAGCCAGAGAGCCAACATTGCACCAAGAAGGATTGGTCGCATGTAATTGAGGCGGTTTGAAATAGGACGCATCACCAATGAAAAAGTCGCTCGATTAGCTTGGTCTTGGTATGATTGTCAGGGCAAAACGTGGCCTCGTATCCGCTTCGCCTTCTGCCGGCTCAGGCCCAATGATGAGCGGCAGTGCACTCATCGAAGCAGGACTTGCCGTTACGGACAATTCAAGACTCTCAATAATAGAATCTCCAACGAGCGTTTCCTGAATAACCGCCGTTAAGGTTGCGGAAGAGAAAGCGAACGAGTTGGTGGCTTCGTCAAACGAAGCATTCATAATGGATAGTCGATTGTCGTCCGTTGTTCGACCGTAGAGCGTCAGCGATTCAGGGATTGATCGTCCGAACCCCGGCTCACTGAGATACTGCGGATCAACCGTTAAGCGAAGTGTTGCGTTGGCGATCGGGAGATTTGCGAAGTCCTCCAAGGAAAACGCCAGGGAAAGTGTCTCGCCAACGCCGCCGCGTAAAACAAACCGATTGGGGGGAGGTGGAGGTGCGTCTTCGCGCTCAACGTGCGTGAAGACCTCGAAAAACGGGTAATCGACTGTGTCCTGAGCTGTCAGCACGCGCAACGAACTCATCGCCGTGTCGAATCCCATAACCACACCCGGCACGGCACCATCCGGGAGGCGTACTTGAAAACCATCAATTGCTGTCGCGACAGAGTCGCTGCGAAGGATCTCGTTGTACGTAGACACCCAGCTTGATGGAAGACTCAGCGTGTGGACTGAATCACTCGCCGTGACCATTGTCTCGACCAAAAGATCTCCCACAGCGAAGCTTGAATCGGACGGAGCACCAATTGGAATCCACGCCTCCTCCATCTGATAAACCTGAAGCGGGACAGTCACTGTAGAGTCGCCGTAGGCATAGTTACGTACGAGTCTGAGTGTTGCCGAAATGATGTTTCGATCTAGATATCCTTCCGGGATAACGTCGGGTGGAATGAAGTCGGCATATGCAAAAGCCGAGGCGTTTCCAAGTAGTGGGTCGGTGGCTGCTCCAACTAGAATACGCGACTGGACGGGAGAGAGGCTCCGGGCGAAGCCACCCGTAAAGTCATCTTGTTCTCTCAACTCCAACATGTCCACGGCCACCACCGACACGTTCGGATCAGTGCCTTCTTCGCCGATTACGCCGAGCCCAACACCAGAAGGATCTTGGCAAGCCGCCAGAAACAGAAAGGCGCCTACGAAGGCTAGCGCTGTGCACGTACGCAAAACTGTAGGGGACATGTATAGGAGTGTGATGGTACAAGGAGAGCAGATCAGGAACGACCAGTCCAGACCGTTTCGTGCGTGGGTGCCAGGAATGCCCCCACTTCTTGGAAACAGACCTCAGGTTACGCAGAAACCCCGCTTGGACGAGCGGGGTTTTGCTGCGAATCGTGCGAAATCTCAAGCGAAATGATCTGCGACGCTATCAGGCTGCTAGTTCACGTTGGGCGGCCAATGAACTGTAAAGGTCCATGGCTTTTGCGACAATCTCATCTTCTTCTTCACCAAATAAGTTGATGCCTTCGGGGCCGTCGGCAGGTTCTTCCGCGTAGGCAACGGAATCTGCGGTCTCCATTCCAATCTGCTGGAGTGTTTTTCCGGCGAGTTCAGAAGGAAGACCAAAGGCCTTCGCGTTTTTTGCCGAAAGAACAATCTTTGCGTCAACCGTATCAGGAGTATAAACGCATTTCGTGTCCATGAAGAGCGCATCTTCATCGGCTTTTACTAACGTTGGAACGAGTCCGGCTATCCAGCCTGTCGCATGGATTACATCGGGGCTCCAGCCAAGCTTGTGGGCTGTGGAAAGCGTAGCCTGTGCGAAGAAGAGTGCTCGTGCCGGGTTGTCTTCGAAAACTTTTCCGTCCTTTCTGTCTCTGTGCAATCCTTTGCGCTTGAAGTACAGTAGGGAATCCATGAAGTAGACCTGTAGGCGGATGCCAGGGATCGAAGCCACTTTCACTTTTAGCGTGTCCTGATCCTCACCAACGCTAATCTCCGCGCCCGAAAGCCGGATAACTTCGTGCAATCGATTGCGTCGCTCAGAAACGACACCGTAGCGTGGCATCATGATCCGAACTTCAAAATCCTCCACTTCGGACTCTTGAATGGCATCGGGGACTAGGCGGACGAGGTGTGCAGCAGCGGAGGTGGCCGAAAAAGGAGCGACTTCGCCAGCGATGTACAGGACTTTCATCAGTGCGTTCTTTGCCTCAGAGATGGTTCGCAATGCCTACAGACAACAAACGCGCCCAAGAGCGAGATACGCCAGGGCACGGCTGAATTGAGGGGAAATATACGAAAATCGCCTTCTGGAGCCAAGTTGCGAGGCATGTTTACGGCAGTTAGTGTTCGATGCACATTGGTTGGGCATTGTATTTGACCTGCTTCGTATCATAGAGATAAGCTAGCCTACTTCACCTATCACACGAGAAGACGTGTGCTATCGGTCGTCTCTCACTTCACCCGCACATCACCCGTGACTAAAGCTCAAATTGTTGACCGCATAGCGGCGGCCACTGGTCTGACAAAAGTAGAAGCCGAAGCCGTCGTCGATGGATTCATGCATACCGTGATCGAAGCCGTCAAGGACGGAGAAATGGTAGAACTGCGCGGATTTGGGACGTTCCGACCGCGGGAACGCGCGCCCAGAAACGCAAGGAATCCGCAGACGAACGAAAAGATGGTTGTCCCACGGCGCTTTGTTCCTGTTTTCAAACCGGCCTCGGAATTTCGGCGCGCGGTGAATGAGGCGCGAATACGGGCGGAAAGCTGAAACGTATGTGCAGCAGTTGAATACGTTCTCTTCTTACCCTGATCATCGCCACCTCCTGAAATGACTGCGACCGCCGCGTGCCACTCATGTGGTGCCAAACTGCCTATCGGCGCCGAACGTTGCGACCTGTGCGGGACCTCCATCAACGATCCGCTGGATGATGACGAGTCAGCAGCACGTAGCGTTATTGTGGAGGAAGCTGTCGCTGAACGTACCTCAGGGTCTGCAGTAATCTCGTCCACTGAGCCGGTTGCGTGCGGAACGTGTGGGCACGTGAACCCCGCTCGATCAAAGTTCTGCAACCAGTGTGGAACGTTTGTCCATGGAGGTGACACCTCGACGGATGCAACTTCTCGAGAGAGACCGGCACAAAAAGCAAAAATTATAGCCGAACACGTTGTTCACGCGGAGACAATTGAGCCCGTAGAGCGCCCGACATCTGAAGTCGGGCGGAAGGCATTGGGGATGGTTGGCATTGGTATCGGTGTTGTGGCTGTATTGTATGCGCTGACAGTTTTTAGCAGCAGGGATTCTACGCCTGCGACTTCGCCAGATGCGCAACCCAACGCCGCCGCATCTACGTCCGGAGGAGAATTGCCGGACTCTCTGCAATCGGTCGCGACGGCACTCGAGGCTGAAGGAAGCGCATCCTCGTGGGCTCGGCTGGGTCACCTGTACTTCAGCACTGCGATGCGCTCTAGCGAGGCGGCGCGCGCTGAGCTCGCAACCCGTGCAGTTGATGCGTTTGATTTGAGTCTCGCGATTGAGGAGAACGCAGATGTGCGCACGAGCCTCGCCGAGGCAGCGCAGTTTGATCAGCGAAATCCTATGAGGGCGGTTCAGGAGCTGCAGGCTGTACTAGCAACAACCCCTGACCATGTGGCGGCTAACTATCTATTAGGTGCCCTGCGGGCCCGCATAGGCCGACTCGACGGAGCTGCCGAGTCGTTTCAGCGCGTTATCGATTTGACGCCGACCGACGATCCGATTCATCAACGTGCAGTTGATGATCTGGCCGCTGTTCAGCAAACGATGGCATCATCTCCATCCGGCCAGTAAGTGCATGGATCGGTCGCCGTTGGTTAAACACATCTCCTTTTCTCTTGCGGTTTTATTGATTGGGGGATGTGGAGCCTCCGAAAGCGTAATGGTCCCTCCTGGTCGTTCGGCGGTGAATGTGCCTACACCGCCAGCAATTATTACTACAGAACCGGCGCGACCGGTTAATGAGCCAGAGGCTAGCAAATCGGAGTTCTGGTTGGGATTGCCTCCCGGCATCATCGAAAGTCGCTCGCAATTCCCTCGGACGGAGGTCACGGAATGGACGTTCGCGAATGGCGCGCGAGTAATCCTTCATCCCTCACAATCGGAGCCGCGGCGCGTGCGTCTCGTTGCATTTGCGCCATCGAATCTGGCAGGTACAACGGAATCCCGAGCTGTTTCCGCAGTCATGGCCGCCCGTACAACAGGGGCTGAGATGAACCCTGGTAGTGTTCGTGTCGGAACGTACATCGCTGGCGACCTTGCCGTTGTCGCAGGCGATGCATCGACGGAATCCCTTGGAGAGCTACTTGAGCATTCTCTGGAGCAAATGCGGAATCCGATGGCAACGAGTGCGGTTCTAACTTCAAAGGACGCGCTTACGCTACTACTAAGCGGATACCCTGAAACCGCACTCGCCGAGGCGTTTGATTCCGTTGATGAAACAAATCTGTTTGGATCAGTTTTCGGAGATCCGAGGCGATTTACCTACGTAATCGCTGGAGATGTTATTCCGTCTGAAGTAGAGGCACAAACCGCGAGCGCACTAACTAGCATGCGACCTTCCATTGACGCCGTACTTGGGACAGAGCGCAATAGCCAACCGGCTCCTACGCTAGATCGAAGCGTCGTTTGGACGATGCTACAAGTAGGCGAAGAGGAGCACTTCCTTCTTGGATTTCGCAGAGCTGTTCCAGCGAGCTACGACAACCTCGCAGGGCTAGAAATACTGGGTGAGCTACTAGCGGATCGAATCCGAACGACAAGTAGTCAACATATTGATGTCGACGTCGACATGGATTTCACAAGCGATCTAGCCGAATTACGGCTCTCCATTCGCGGCCCGGGTTCAACGACTGAAAGCGTGAGTTCTAGTGTGTTTGAGATCATCGAAAGTCTTAGGGCCAACGAACCGTCGGCCCGCGAGCTTGTTGACGCACGCGCAGAAGCATTCGCGGCTTACGATCAAGCCGTTCAAACAAATACGGGATGGCTTCGCTGGCTGGTGCGCGTGTTTCGGTACGATCATGACACGAGGGAGATTCTTAACTTTGGGCAGCGCATTCGTGGGGTCTCAGCTTCACGTGTTCGAGAACTTGCACAAACCCTACTTACTCCGGATGGCTACGCTCTCGTAATGCAGCGCAGCGAATGATGCGTGCGGTGTACCTTCGTGCTGACGCAAACCGCACGATGGTTCATGAACGCACCCGTCCTCTCCGAAGCCGACCAGAATCGCATTCGCGAAGCCGTTGATCTCGCCGAAACACAGACAGCAGGTGAGATCGTCCCATACATCGTCAGTCGTAGTGGTCGATACGAAATAGCCCTTTGGAGGGCGGGAGTTGTTGGCGCTCTGCTGGCTGGTGCAATTGGAATGCTCGTGGCATGGTTGTACGATGGCTGGGGCCTCGGTTGGTTGTATTCAGCCTGGGGAATGGCTCTGGTTATGTCGCTAGGCGGTGTTCTGAGTGCAGCGCTCGTGTGGAGCATTCCGGC
>JAHEJB010000227.1 GCA_024639085.1 Rubricoccaceae bacterium
CTCAAATGGTAGAGGCCATCGTGAAGGACTCGAACCGCATCTTCCCAGCGGCAGCATGGGCAACGGGCCAGTACGGATTGAACGACCTGTTCATCGGGATGCCTGTGAAACTCGGAACTGGCGGCATCAAGGAGATCATCGAACTCGATCTCAACGACGCCGAGATGGCGATGATGAACAATTCCGCCGAACATGTCCGCGAGGTTGTGGCGGCCTACGAGAACATCAAGGAAACGGCTGCGGCCTAGGCCGGTTCACAATTCCTGTCGCGTCTCAGGGCGATCTGGACAAGTCGGGATCGTCCCTACGCGTTTACAGACGGGTGATGTGCGTTGTGGCGGACTGGCCTGCTGTTGTACATACGCGGACGAAATACACACCTCGTGGCCAGTCCGAGCCGTCGAGATTGAGTTCTGTTCTACCGACACCGACAAATTCTTCTCCAGCGTAGACGCGACGACCTACGATATCGAAAACTTCGATATCTAGCTGTTGGGGTATTGCATAGCGAACGCGCAATCGAACCTCGGATGTAAACGGGTTGGGGGCAACGTCAATCGACGACGGGCCAGATGTCAGTTCGGGCGAGTCAGACTCCGTCCGAACAGGAATGGGCACTCCGTACTCTACGCCGGCGATTCTGGCGTACTCGATTTTTCTCTTGCTAGATCCAATATCTAATTGCAGAAAGTAATCTCCGATGCCCGACGCATACAGGGGGATTCCAGGCGGATCGGCGATTCCAGCAAATGTCTTTGTTGCCGCTACCGGAACAGGGCCTGTATCGAACAAGACGGAACCGCCGTACCCGCCATAAACCGTTTCCTCCTTCTGGCCTATTTCAAAACAATCAACCGTACTTCCAAAATCAGCACCTAGCGGGCAGGTGTGAATTACATCCACTTGCGATGGGCCACTCCAGCGATAGAGCCGAGTAGTCGCGTCATCATACCTCAGGAGTGATTGGCCGCTAGGTATCCAAGGCTCTTCAAAATGGGATTCCCAGCGTTGTTCCGCGAAGTAGAGTCTTCCCTGAATTGTTGTGTCCCGGATAACCTCCCTTCTGAGATAATACGTCTCTCCGGGAAATATGATGACTTTGTATTCCCACACATTCCCAACCTCCAGCGGGTAATAGAGCCGATAATCGAGCGTATCGGGAACTGGGTCTTCCTGCGCCGCCATCGGCGCACAAACGAAAACAGTTAAAAACAGGGCAACCCAACGCATGAAACTGCGAGGACTATTCCCCACACAGTAAGAACAATGGCCCAGAATCGCAATCTTTTTACGAGACCAGGCGCAGCGTTACTTCCCCATCATCGCGTCGATCTCTCGCTGGTTGGCTTCGATGCGTTGGTGGAGGGAATCACCTGCGCGCTGTTCATACTCAAGGCGTTGCTGCATTGAGTCGACGTGTTCGAAACCCTGATCGATCTCCTCGCGCATGCTATCGAGGCTTTGGCCTAGCGCATCTATATCAGCTTGCAGCGCCGCCTCCTCATCGGTCATGGTTTCCTGCCGAATTTCATCCTGTGACTGATTTGAGTCGGACTCCGCGCATCCGATACAAAGAAGCACGAGAATCAGGCTGAGGGTGCGTGTCATCGCTTCCAAAACTGAGGCGTGAAAAGCAGAAGGACCGTAAAGATTTCGAGTCGGCCCGCCATCATTAGGATGGACAAAACCCATTTCCCAACCATGGGGACATGCGTGTAGTTCTCTGTCGGCCCGAACGTGCCGAATGCGGGGCCAACGTTGCCAACACAAGAAAATGTTGAGCTGAACGCGCTCATCAGATCGAGCCCAAGGAAGGCCATGATCATCGTCCCGACCCCTATAAGCCCGATATAGAGAACGATGAACGACAACACATTCTGCATGATGCCGTCCGAGATAACGCGGTGGTCCAGACGAATAGGGATTACGGCTTGCGGATGAATGAGCTTCTTGAACTCGCGAAAGGAGTTCTTAAGGATCAGCAGCACGCGCACCACCTTTGGCCCGCCTCCCGTTGAGCCAGCCATTCCTCCCACAAAGAAGAGCGCAAATATGATCGATATCGCGAAGGGTGGCCACAACTCGTAATCCGCTGTACCAAACCCCGTCGTTGTCGTAATTGCCGCAGCCTGAAAAGCCGAGTACCTGAGCGAGTCCCAGAACGAATCGTAGCGAACGATAGCCCGGCCTGCTACATCGGCTCTTTCCGGTTCAGTACCGCCGCCGATCTCGGCGCTTCCCTGCCGACCTTCGTTGGAGCTAATGGCTTCACCCACCGCCACACCTTCATCGCCGGGAAGGGGTACTTCCCTTTCCAGGACCTGGCCGTTCAATGTGACGGCATCTGGAACGACGGGCTCTGCTGTTTCCCAAAGAACCACAGTCATCAGCGCGGTAGCTCCGAGAAGAATAGCGATATAGACGCGAAGCTCCTCGCTCTTCAATACCTGACCGATCTTGCCATGCAAGATCAGATAGTGCAGCGTGAAGTTGATTCCCGCGAGGACCATAAAAATGGTTATCACCCAATCCACGTAGCCAGATCCAAACTGGCCTACCGAACCGTTTTGGGTCGAGAAGCCGCCCGTAGCCATCGTGGCGAAGGCGTGATTCACTGCGTCGAACGGGCTCATCGCTGGAAGGAGCAGGAGGATTTCGATGACGGTTAAGCCAACGTAAATCGCCCACAATCGTTTGGCGGTGTCCGTAACGCGGGGCGTGAGCTTGTCGGCCTGGGGTCCGGGTACTTCCGCCTTGAAAAGCTGCATTCCCCCAATACCCAGCATCGGCAGGACGGCCAGCGTGAGCACGATGATGCCCATCCCGCCCATCCAGTGGGTCAGGCTTCGCCAGAATAA
>JAHEJB010000096.1 GCA_024639085.1 Rubricoccaceae bacterium
CCGACTTCTCAGACAAAACTTTCGTGATCGCCGCCGTCAGCGTCGTCTTGCCGTGGTCGACGTGGCCGATCGTGCCCACGTTAACGTGGGGCTTCGTGCGCTGAAATTGCTCCTTAGCCATTCTGGTAGTCGTCTTCTATGGTGAAAGAGAAAGGGAGGATTAAGCAGCTACTGCAGTGCCGCCCTGACTGTCAATGATGTCGTCCGCTATGGACTTGGGTACTTCTGCGTAGTGGTCGAACTGCATCGAATAGATCGCTCGACCCTGCGTATTGGATCTGAGGTCGGTGGTGTATCCGAACATCTCAGAAAGTGGAACGTGAGCCTTAATGACCTGTACTTCGCCGCGTTGACCCATACCTTCGATGCGTCCACGGCGTCTGTTGAGGTCGCCGACCACATCGCCCATGTACTCTTCAGGCGTGGTGACCTCGACGTCCATGACTGGCTCCATCAGAACAGGCTTGGCCTTGCGGGCTGCCTCACGAAACGCCATTCGACCAGCAATCTCAAACGAAAGCTGATCTGAGTCGACGTTGTGGTATTTGCCATCGTAGAGTCGGGCACGAATTCCTTCAACCGGATACCCGGCGATCGGGCCGCGATCGAGAGCACTCTTAATGCCTTTCTCGACGCTTGGGATGTACTCGCGTGGAATGTTGCCACCTTTGATTTCGTCAATGAACTCAAAGCCGGTGCCATCTTCAGTTGGCGTGAACTCGATTTCCACATGCGCGAACTGACCGCGACCACCAGACTGCTTCTTGTGGATGTACTTAAGGTCAGCACTGCTGCGGATGGTCTCTCGATAGCTCACCTGCGGTGCGCCTACGTTCGCTTCAACGTTGAACTCGCGCTTAAGGCGATCCACGATAATCTCGAGGTGCAACTCGCCCATACCAGCGATAATCGTCTGGCCTGTTTCGTCGTCCGTTGAAACCTTAAAGGTTGGGTCTTCTTCGGCAAGCTTCTGAAGTCCAACGCCGAGCTTGTCGATATCAGCCTTAGTCTTGGGCTCGATTGCGATACGAATCACCGGCTCAGGGAAGTCCATAGATTCGAGAACCACGGGCTTGTCGGGGTCGCAAAGCGTATCGCCCGTGCGCGTGTTCTTGAGACCAACTATGGCGCAGATATCGCCAGCTTGAACCTGATCGACATCCTCACGTGAGTTGGCATGCATAAACAGAAGGCGACCAGCACGCTCCTTCTTTTCAGTATTGGCATTAAGCATCGCCGAACCCTTCACGAGCGTACCCGAGTAGACACGAGCAAATGTTAGCTTACCTACGTACGGGTCGGTAGCAATCTTAAATGCGATGGCTGAGAACGGAGCGTCGGCATCTGGCGCACGCAAAACAGTCTCTTCGCTGCGTGGCTTATGACCTTCCAGCGGCGGCACTTCTGTAGGGCTTGGCAGGAAGTCAATTACACCATCAAGAAGGCGCTGTACACCTTTGTTCTTAAAGGCAGAGCCACAGAAAACGGGGGTAATGTCAAGACTGATTGTAGCCTCTCGAACCACCTTCTTAATCTCTTCGGCAGGGATGTCTTCCCCTTCGAGGTACTTCATGAGGAGCGCGTCGTCGTGCTCAGCAACAGCCTCCAGAAGGTTAATTCGCCAGTGCCGGGCAGCACTCTTCAGGTCTTCAGGTACAGCAATCTCATCCCACGTAGCACCTTGAGTAGAATCGTCCCACACGATGGCCTTGGCCTCGATGAGATCGATGACACCACGGAACATCTCGCCCTCGCCAATCGGAATCTGAACCGGGACAGCGTTGGCCTTCAACCGGTCTTTCATCGCCTGGACAGCGTCCGCGAAATCCGCGCCCGTGCGGTCCATCTTGTTGACAAAAGCAATACGCGGCACATTGTATTTGTCCATCTGACGCCACACGGTCTCGGACTGTGGCTCGACACCGCCAACCGAACAGAACAACGCCACCGCGCCATCCAGAACGCGAAGGGCACGCTCTACTTCAACGGTAAAATCAACGTGGCCTGGCGTATCAATGATGTTAATCCGGTGACCATTCCACTCAGCCGTCGTGGCAGCCGATGTAATGGTGATACCGCGCTCCTTTTCCTGCTCCATCCAGTCCATGGTGGCGCCACCGTCGTGTACTTCACCAATGCGGTGCAGGCGACCGGTATAGAAAAGGATGCGCTCAGTCGTCGTGGTCTTTCCGGCGTCAATGTGAGCCGAAATGCCAATGTTGCGCGTCTTTTCGAGCGGGAAAGTTTTTCCGTGGATGCTCATTGTGATGCCTCGAGCCCGTAGCTCAGAGCTCTAATCTTTTAAAGTCGGAAGTGAGCAAAAGCCTTGTTCGCTTCTGCCATGCGATGCGTGTCGTCTTTCTTCTTGACGGCTCCACCCTCTCCTTTAGAGGCGGCCATCAACTCGGCGGCAAGCCGGTTGGACATGCTCTTGTCGCCGCGTTGACGAGCGTACTGGATCAGCCAGCGAAACGCGAGGCTTGTACGGCGCTCGGGGCGGACCTCAATGGGCACCTGATAAGTCGCTCCACCAACGCGGCGGCTGCGGACCTCTACCAGTGGAGCCACATTGCTGATTGCCTTGCGGAATACTTCAACCCCTGCCTCGCCCGTGCGCTCTTCAATCGAATCAAACGATCCGTAAACGAGCTTCTGGGCAATGCTTTTCTTTCCATCGCGCATGATTGCGGCGATGAACTTGGCAACTGTTACGTCGCCGTAGATCGGATCTGGAGTTGGGATCCGCTTTTCTGCTTGTTTTCTGCGCATGAGCCTGTAACTAGGACCTGTGGTCGGGATCAGGGCGGTGGTTAACCGCGCGCTCTAATTCTTGGGGCGCTTGGCGCCGTACTTGGAACGACTCTGACGACGATCAGCAACACCTGCTGTGTCGAGAGCACCGCGAACGATGTGATACTTAACGCCGGGAAGGTCTTTTACACGACCGCCACGGACGAGCACAATGGAGTGCTCCTGGAGGTTGTGTCCTTCGCCAGGGATGTAGGCGATGATCTCGTGACCGTTCGTCAGCCGGACTTTCGCAACTTTACGCAAAGCCGAATTCGGCTTTTTCGGCGTTGTCGTGTAAACGCGAGTGCAAACGCCCCTGCGCTGAGGATTTCCCTGCAGTGCAGCCGACTTTGATGTCTTCCGCTTGGGCGAACGGCCTTTGCGGACAAGTTGTTGAATTGTAGGCACGTGATAACGCTAGTTCGTTAGTTGAGCCGCGTCGCCGAATCGCAAAGATGGCGAACGCTCAGACTCGCAAGATACGGAGCGCGATACCTAAACATCAATGTTGGCACACCGTCAAAATCGTGCGAAGCGGCCTCAGCTGGCTGTTTTGGTGTAAAGCTTCCAAGAACAATGGAATTTGATACGGATCAATAGACCAATCTACAAAGCCACGACTTTCAGAGCCAAGACCTATCTGTCCGCCTAGGCTTCCTCATCCCTAGAAAGCGGATCCGGCTCTGCTTCCGCGGTCCCATCTCCACCAACGACGGGCGTTCCGTTGGATGCATGTGCGTCATCGGACTCTACGATTTCCTGAAGTAGAGTCGCCTGACTTTCTACGGCAGGCTTGTCATAGATCGGTCGTTTGTACGGTCGCTCACCCAATATTTCTTTAAGATCATTCTCATTGAGCACTTCGCGCTCCATGAGTGCTTCCGCTAACGCCCTAAACAAGTCGTCCTTTTCTTCGAGGAGTTTACGCGCCCTGTCATGCACGTCATCTATGATGCGCTTGACCTCCGCATCAATTAGCTCCGCCGTTTTGTCTGAGAATGGTTTGTAGAACTGCATTTCCTGGCGCTTCGCGAGGTTGAAGTTGATGTGCCCAACGGCATCGCTCATCCCAAACTGTACGACCATCGCGTAGGCCATGCCTGTTATATGTTCCAGATCGCTCTGTGCACCAGTCGAGAGGTGGTCGAAGACAATTTCTTCGGCAGCTCGACCACCCATAGCCATCGTCATACGATCCACGAATGTCTGTTCCGTTGTGATGTACCGCTCGTCGGGTAGCATCTGAGCAAAACCGAGTGCCGCAAGACCACGTGGAACAATCGACACTTTAATAACAGGGTCTGTGTTTTCCAGGAACCACCCGATAACAGCATGGCCCGCTTCATGGTAGGCCACAATCTGCTTCTCTTCCGGCGAGATAAGCTTGTTCTTTTTCTCCAGTCCGCCAATGACGCGATCGATAGCTTTCTCGAAGTCGATGGTTTCGATGGCCTCTTTGCCATCGCGCGCTGCCAGGAGCGCCGCCTCGTTGCAGACGTTGGCAATCTCGGCGCCTGCGAAGCCAGGAGTCATGTTGGCGAGCATCTCCATGTCCGTGTCTTCAGCAATCGTAAGGTTTCGTGTGTGGACTCGGAAGATGGCTGCCCGTTGAATCCGATCTGGCCTGTCGATCATGATCTGACGATCAAAACGGCCCGGGCGAAGGAGAGCTGAATCGAGCACATCCGGGCGGTTCGTGGCAGCCATAATGATGACACCCTTATCTGTATTAAAGCCGTCCATCTCTACAAGAAGCTGATTAAGCGTGTTTTCTCGCTCGTCGTTTCCCCCTACCATTGCACCACGCCCGCGGGTTCGCCCGATAGCGTCAATCTCGTCAATGAAAATAATACACGGAGCTTTTTCCTTTGCCTGCTTGAACAGGTCGCGTACGCGTGCGGCGCCTACTCCCACAAACATTTCCACGAAATCGGAGCCTGACAGGGAGAAGAAGGGCACGCCAGCCTCACCAGCTACAGCCTTGGCAAGAAGCGTTTTGCCTGTTCCGGGCGGCCCTACGAGAAGCACTCCCTTTGGCAGTTTTCCTCCGAGCCGGGTGAACTTCTTCGGGTACTTGAGAAACTCAACAACTTCCTCAACTTCGTCCTTCGCCTCGTCGAGGCCGGCTACATCGCTAAACGTAAGTTGTTGACCGTCCATACTATCGAAGAGGACTGCCTTGTTCTTCCCGATGTTCAATACCTGCTGACCCGGCCCACCCATACGCCGGAGGATGAACACCCAGAAAATGACTATCAGGCCGAGGAAGAACAACCAGGACAGCAGATTACCCAACCAAGTGTCTGTGTATCGCGCATTGAACTCAATTGGCGTGAGGTTTTCGGCTTCACGTCGCGTATTGACCTCGGTTAGAAACTGCGTGAGGTCATGATCCGAAGGCTTGGTAGTTGTAAACCTGCGTCGCGCCTTATCGGGGTCACCCTGCCTGAATGAGCGCGGCGGCTCGGCGGCTTCCACGTGACCCTGTTCAATCGCGGCGGCCGAATAAAATCCCCGCACGTCCACATCGTCGGCTATTGTCAGCTCAGCAACATAGCCCGCGTCGACCTGTTCCAGAAACTCCGAATAGTCCACTTCTCGACCACCGCCAGTCCAGAAAAACGTCTGGAGAGCCAGCAAGCCCAACAGTACAAAAACGAGAATGTAGAACCCGCTCAGTGAGAAGCGTGGTCGCTTCCCGCCTGTACGTGGGTTAGGCTTTTCGTCACCCTCACGAGGATTCAAGAAATCGCGCTCTGGCTGCGCCATAGACAGTCGTGTTCGTTGAGCGACGCTTTGAATTGGTCGCTCTTTGAAAGAATAGCCGAACAGTGCCCCCCGCGTACAGGTTCCATCTCCACCCAGCCTTCGTCAATCAGGCCGAAGCCGATCAAGATCATCAGCACTCAAAAACTCGAGACCGTGGATCGGAATAACCTCAAGCTCCCTCCCGACGCCCGTCTCAGGGAGGTCCATCCGTGCTGCTTCCGCTTCCTCTACAGACGTGAACTGACCAAGGATCATGGCAAAAAGAACTCGTCGATCCTGTTCCACTCGAAAAACCCCGGCTCTGAGACCGCGCTCTGCAAAGTTGCGAAGCATGGCCTGCGCCGCAAGCGGACTGGGAACTGACGCCACTTTCCATCCGAACCCACCAATCTCGCCGTTCAACGGAACGTCGCCCTGCAACCCAAATGTGCCTTCAGGAGCAGCGTCGATGACTTCCTGGCCGAGGGGCAGCATAAGATCTTGGGCCACAGAAACACTGTCTGTTTCAACGGGCTGGACAGCCGGGGGAGGTGTCAGCACAGCCAGTAGGTCCGCCTTCCGGGAAGCCGCCTGCGTTGCAAATTCCGTTTCAGGATAGCGTGTTTCTATGATACTGTAGAGCTCAGCCAGGCTGAGAAACGCCGCCGGCTGGACCAGCGAATCGGGCAGTTGCACAGCAAGGGTATCCTCTATCACGAGCCCGGTTGTGTCTTGCAGAACGACCTGAGAATCAATTGGTAGGTTCTCGAATTGAGGATCGGCGACGGCTGAGCCGCCCGCAAGAACGGCAACTTCGCGTAGCTCCGTCTCTGATGAAACAGCAGCTTGCTCTAAGGATGGTGTTACTTGCGGTGGTGCTTCGATCTGAAGGTCTTGCGGCTGATCAGGGAGACGCAAATCTCCCTGCTCCTCCTGGTTTATATCCGGCGCAGTTAGAACCTCCTCATCCGGTTCCTCTAGCGCCTCTATCTCCTCAACTTGTTGTGTGGTTGCCCGAACCTCAGCAGATCCGTCTGCTTCATCCAGCAATACATCCGGAACCAGATCTCCGGGAATCCCAGGCTCAAGATCAAACCCTTCCTCATTTGCCCATTCCGTAAAGATGAGGCCTGAGACCAACAGTGCACGCGGCGAAACCTGTTCGTCGGATTCGGCGGCGCCAAGCGCCAACATCTGACTCAATGCTTCTCTGTACGCGCCATTCTGCCACCGGATATATGCCCTTTCATACGCGGCTTCCGCCAGAGCATGTTCGTCAATCGTCATTGCTTCTTCCAGCGGCGGCAATCCGAGCCGTTCGCGAGCCTGAGCTGCCTGCGCCGAGAGTGGTTCATCTTCGATCACTTGCAAATAGAGCGCCTCGGCCTCGACGTCCCGTCCTTGAGCTTTACGAACTTCAGCCAATGCGTACCGAGCTCGCGTCACAACGGGCTGATCAGAATCCTCGCTGTTAACCAATCCGTACCAGTGTGCTGCAGAATCGGGCTTGGAGAGCGATAGAAAGAAAACATTGCCCAATTCGTAGCGCAGTTCCGCGCGTTCCCTTCTTAGTCGCTCTTG
Source organism: Rubricoccaceae bacterium (assembly GCA_024639085.1). Taxonomy (GTDB): domain Bacteria; phylum Bacteroidota; class Rhodothermia; order Rhodothermales; family Rubricoccaceae; genus JAHEJB01. The sequence continues at coordinate 7,120 of JAHEJB010000096.1, forward strand.
CGCCTCAGGTGTTCGTGGCACATTGGAAATGTCGAGAGGCGGGGGCCCAGAGCTAGTTGCCTGATTGGCCTGTTGCTGATCACCACCAGCCTCCGGGCCACTGCCTTCAACAACAGCCGACCGCAGCGCCTGAATGCGACGCCAATTTGGCGCGAGTGGCCGATCTCCCCAGATTCGCTCGAATGCCAGTAACGCGTCCTGACTTCTGGCTGGGTCGCGATAGTTGAGGAATCCCGATTCAACCCCACCCGGGAGTTCACCAGATCCAGGGCGTAATCCTTCATCGGCAGGGATATCCCCGGTTCGGACAGTAGGTGCATTACCGAATCCTTGCTCCGACCGCCGCTGAGCAAGCAGACGCTGCTCTTCCTCCCACTGGATCAGTCGATTCTGCTCAATCTCGGCAATTGCCGCTCTAAATCCATCGTCATTCAGGCCACCCAAAAAGAGAAGGGAATCGGCCTCTTCTAGATCGGATGCAATGGAGGCATATGATCTGTATATCTCTGCACTTCGTCGCACATCCCGCAATGCAGCGCGAGTAACTAGCTCCTCTCTTCCTGGTTCTGCTCTCACGTTTGTCGCAGCGGTATCGAAATACGCGGCGGCGCGCACGTAATCGTTGGCTTCGTCTCTGAAGAACTCGGCGTAACGGTAATAAACTTCGCCACGCACGTTGTTGGCCCTGTACTCCTCGTCATAAAGGAGAAGATCAAAACGGCGTTGCGCTTCGGAAGCTTGATCGGCGGCGCCCAATAATCGAGCAAATGCCAAGTCCACTTCTGCTCTATTCTGGAAATTCTTGTCGTCGCGGCGCATGCGGCCGATCAAATCCAATGCCTCCTCCGTCTGGCTAGCGTCTATGCCGAGAACCAACGCGTGGCTGAGCTTGGCTGCGTAGGACAATTCGTAAATCGGTCGATGATGCGCCACGTTGCCATACGCTGTTGCTGCCTCTTCAAATTGTCCGTTGGCTTCTAAAACCTGGCCAAGCAGGAACTGCGCGCGACCGGAGAGGTCCTTTTCGCCCGTCTCAGGAATGCCTAGTCTAAGCGCTTCTGCCGCCTCAGGCCATTGGCGCTGTTCGACGTAAAGCTCTCCAAGCGCCAGTTGCATCTTAGAGCTCCAACGCGACCGAATATCTGGACGTGCAAGCCCTTCTTCAAGGATCGCTGTGGCCTCTTCGTAGCGCTCGCTTGCCGACAATGTCCGGCCAAGCCAGAATCGCGCCTCGTCGGCCAGTTCAGGTTGATCGCGTTCATCCGCGGCCTCTATCGTTTCTCGAAACTTGCCTTCTGCACCAACAAAGTTGTTCTGATAGAAATAGGCCTTCCCGATGAGCAACAAGGCATCGTCCGCCCATTTCGAATCGGGCCGCTCCCGAAGGAGATCAGCACTCTTTTCGATCGCTTGCTCGAATTCCGATCCGCCTGATGCTGCGCCACTCTGTGTTGCAGGGAAGATCGAGACGAAGCGACTTCGATCGATAACTCGCTCCGATCGCTCCAATGCCTCCTCGCCAGCTTCGAATGCTTTACGAGCATTGTAAAACGTGTTGTAGTAGGCCCTGAAGTTGTTGTAGCGAGTTCCCAGGAACGATCCCTGCCTACATCCCGGCAGCAGAACGAGTAGAATCAGGCCAGCACCTAGCCCTATGGAAATCCTTGATACTCCGCGCATAGATGGAATTACGAAACGGAAGCTCTAATTCGTGTATCAATCTCGATACGCTGACATTATCTGGGCGAAGAGCTAACTGAACGTGCCAGATTATACGGAATTGCCCGTTCGTTAGGAGAGGCCATTTGCGCTGCCACGTGCCGCGCGAGTTCAGGAATGTTCTTCGGGAGGTGTGGAACGATCTGCCCCGAGTGTACTAACGTGAACCATGTTCGTAAGCCCTTTTGTAGGCAACGGGAGACCTGCCGTGATCACAATCCGATCTCCCGGATTGGCAAGGCTCCGTTGCAACAGGCCTAAGTGAACCGCACTGATTCCATCGTCAGTGTGCGCCTTCTCAGGAATGAAGAATGCTTGCGTGCCCCAAAGAAGCGCAAGCCGCCCTACAATCCTTTCGCCATCCGTAAACGCAAAGATCGGCATTTCTGGGCGATGTCGAGCGATTGCCCGTGCTGTTGCTCCAGAGTGTGTGAGGCAGCACAGTGCTTGCGCTCCAACATCTTCAGCAAGATGAACTGCCGTCTGAGAAATGGCTTCCGTGACACGCTCGTTTGAACGCGTTCCATCGCTTTCCGCCTTCTGCCCACCGAGCCGAATCCTCTGGCCTTCCACACTTCGGATGATCTCGGCCATAACCTCGACAGCCTGAACTGGATATTTGCCGGCGGCCGTCTCTCCGGAAAGCATCACGGCGTCAGAACCATCTAGGACAGCATTGGCTACGTCGCTGGCTTCCGCCCGGGTTGGCCGGGGATTTTCGATCATGCTTTCCAGCATCTGCGTAGCCGTAATAGACGGTGTGGCTGCTCTCAGGCATTGGCGGATCAGCCGCTTTTGAACGATTGGTACATCCTGCATTGGGATCTCAATACCAAGGTCGCCACGCGCCACCATGATGGCATCGGAAGCGGCGAGGATGTTCTCGAAATCTTTAACGGCTTCAGGCTTTTCAATCTTGGCGACCACACCTACATCCTTCCCGCTATTGTCGATCCTGCGCCGAAGCTCGCGGACATCTTCCGCACTCCGCACAAACGAAAGCCCGATAAAGTCAACATCGTTCTCGAGGCCAAACTGTAGATCAACGAGATCCTTCTCCGTCAACGATGGGCTGTTTGATCTGATTTGAGGAAGATTCACGCCCTTGCGGGATCGCAGTACCCCGCCAACAATCACCTCCGTCTTGACCTCGTCGCCTTTCACGTCAACAACGACGAGTTCCATGTTGCCATCATCCATGAGAATGCGACCACCAATCTTCACCACATCGACGAGCGGCGGATAAGACACATGAACGCGCTTCTTTGTGCTTTTCTCAAGTTCTCTGGCCGTCAACCGAAGTGTCTGTCCTTTGTGCAGAAGGACCCCGCCTTTTTTGATTTCGCCAACACGGATCTTAGGCCCCTGCAAATCCTGAAGAATGGGCACCATCTTTCCAAACGCCTTCGACTCCTCCCGCACGAAGGTCATCAGTTGCCTGTGGTCGTCGTGATGGCCGTGCGAAAAATTGAGTCGCGCGACGTCCATTCCTGCCTCAATGAGCGCCCTGATGGCCTCACGGGTCGATGATGCGGGACCTAACGTGCAGACGATTTTAGTGCGACGGTGAACAGGCTGAGGCATGGAATGGAGTAGAAGGGGCAGCCGACGAAGATACGCGGCGGCACGCCTGCTCGAGCCCTGGAAAATGGATCATCACTAATCCACAACGGTATACATTCCACTATTTGGCGGACTCCATGCATCACTCCCATTGGCCCAAAAGTTGTCTCGCGCTTCTTGCTGCTTTCGTTGCAGTCGCGGACGTAGCGAG
>JAHEJB010000097.1 GCA_024639085.1 Rubricoccaceae bacterium
TGTCAGAATGTGGTGCGCCCAGAGGACCTGAACAAAGGCGAAGTCTTCTATCCTCTCCATGCCTTTGTCTGCGAGGCGTGCTACCTGGTGCAGCTCGACGAATACATCAAGCCCGACGCCATATTTACCGAGTACGCCTACTTCTCGTCGTACTCCACCTCGTGGCTGGAGCATGCCCGGGACTACGTCGACATTATCTCGGAGCGACTCGGCCTCGACGAACAAAGCCAGGTTGTAGAGGTCGCCTCAAACGATGGTTACCTGCTTCAGTGGTTTGTTGAGAAGGGAATTCCGTGCATTGGCGTGGAGCCCGCCGCGAATGTTGCCGAAGCCGCAGAGGAAAAAGGAATCCGAACTCGGGTTGCATTTTTCGGAGAGGACGAAGCCCAGAAAATGGTTAAAGAAGGCATCCGGGCCGACCTCATCCTCGGCAATAATGTGCTCGCTCACACGCCGTACCTCAACAGCTTTGTTTCAGGGATGAAAACGCTGCTCGCTGAGCGAGGAACGATCACGATGGAGTTCCCGCACCTGCTTCGGTTGATGCAGGAATATCAGTTCGACACGATCTACCACGAGCACTTCAGCTACTTCTCACTGCTTACCGTTTGCGAGGTGTTCGCCGCGCATGGCCTGGAGGTCCTTGATGTCGATGAACTGCCCACACACGGCGGTTCTATCCGCATTTACGCGAAGCACGAAGAAGATGAGCGGGCTGTAACGGGTTCAGTTCAGACGGTTTTGGAGAAGGAGGTTGCGTACGGACTTGACAAATTGGAGACCTACGCAAGGTTCGCAGAACAGGTCAAAGAGACGAAGCGCAAACTTCTCGAATTTCTTATTGAAGCCAATCGTGCTAGTGCTCAGGTCGTTGGATATGGCGCGCCAGGCAAGGGAAACACGCTCCTCAACTACTGCGGCATTCGAAGCGATCTCCTTCAATACACGGTAGATCGCAATCCCTACAAACAGGGCACGTTTCTGCCGGGAACACGGATTCCTGTGCATCCCCCAGAGATGATTGAAGAGACCAAGCCCGATTACGTGCTCATCCTACCGTGGAACCTGAAGAACGAGATCGCAGAGCAAATGGCCGCAGCTCGTGAATGGGGTGGGCGCTTCGTGGTACCAATTCCTGAAGTGGAGGTGTTCTAGTTTGCGATGATTCGTATCTACCCGCCATGCATTTCGAGTCCACAAAAATTCCCGGCGTTGTTATTGTCCGCCCCGAGCGCTTTGAAGACGAGCGTGGCTTTTTTGCCAGAGCGTGGGCAAAGGGTACGTTTGAAGAGCAAGGCCTGAATACATCGATTGTGCAGTGCAGCCAATCGTTCAACGCGAAGAAAGGAACGCTACGCGGGATGCACTATCAAGCAGGCCCTTTCGCGGAGGCAAAGTTTGTTCGCTGCACGCGAGGTGCGATCTACGACGTCGCGGTTGATATCCGGCCAGACTCGCCGAACTACAAACAATGGGTGGGCGTGGAGTTGACTGCCGACAACGGCGTTGCGCTTTACATCCCTGAAGGGTGCGCGCACGGTTTTCTATCGCTGGAGGATGCGACCGAAGTCTTCTACATGATCACCGCTCCGTACACGCCGGAGGCCGCGCGCGGCTTCCGTTACAACGACCCTGCAATAGGTATTGAGTGGCCCGGAGAGGCTCTGGCAATCAACGAGCGCGACGCATCGTATTCTGACTTCTCAGGGTAAAACTGTGTGCTTTCGTGGCTGTTCTTGCCACGATTTCGAGACGCCTGCGGAGCTAGAACGGGCACAACAGGATGTGCGGATCGGGGTTTGCCAGAGCAGGCAAGCAAGCAGTTCTAACCCATGCCCGCAACCATCTACCCATTAAAAGCTCCGAGGCACCGCGAGAGGGCATCAAGAGATGTTGGCGCATCGCTTCACCGCTTTGTTTCAGCACTCTACCCGATACATAGGTGTATCACGGGCGAGGGGCTGCGTGCAACGCTGCAGATGATCGGGCAACGCATCCCTCTCAGCATCCAGGAAGTCCCGACAGGAACGAAAGTCCTCGATTGGGTCATCCCTAAAGAGTGGGAGATCCGAGAGGCCTGGATTGCGAAGGAAGACGGATCGCGCGTTGTGGAGCTTCTAAACTCTCCTCTACATGTCGTTCAGTACAGCACACCCGTAGACGAGTGGATGACGCTCAAACAGTTGAGATCAAACCTGCACACGCTGCCTAGAACCCCTGATCTGATTCCCTACAGAACGAGCTACTACGAAGAAGGTTGGGGGTTTTGCCTATCGCAACGTCAACTGGATCGCTTGGAATCTGAGGTCGGGGAAAATGAAAGGTTGAAAGTCTACATCGACAGTCGGCTCTTCCACGGCTCACTCACGTACGGTGAATGCGTAATCCCGGGCGAAACGGAGGAGGAGGTCCTGCTCTCCGCGCATGTTTGCCATCCTGCTCTCGCGAATGACAACGCGTCGTCTATGGCTGTCGCTACGGAATTGGTCGGTGAGCTCCAAAAGCGTAAAAACCTTCGCTATACCTATCGCATACTCTTCGCTCCAGGAACCATTGGGGCGATTGCATGGCTTGCTCGGAATCGGCGATCATTGGATCGCGTAAAGCACGGGCTCGTTCTTGCAAACCTTGGAGACTCCGGTGACTTCACTTACAAAATGACGCGTCGGGGGACGTTGGATTCTTTGCTGACGACCGATCGAGCACTTCGGCTTGCGCTTCAAGGCAAAGGCCATGATCTCCGCCCATTTGAGCCATCAGGCTACGACGAGCGTCAATTTGGAAGTCCTGGATTTGATCTTCCAATCGGCCGGTTAACTAGGACGGCTCACGACGAGTACATCGAATATCATACATCCGGCGACAACCTGGACCTCGTTCGACCACACGCACTTGCGGAATCACTCGAGACGCTCGATCGGTTTGTTGACGTGCTTGAAGGTGATGCGGTATATCTGAATACCCAACCTTTCGGAGAGCCGATGCTAGGCCATCGTGGACTCTACGATGGTGACGCCGATCCCGATGTCCAACGCGCCCTTTTGTGGGTTCTCAACCTTTCAGACGGCGAGTACAGTCTCCTCTCAATTGCTGAACGCTCTGGATTGCCGTTCGAGACCGTTCGTGCCGCCGCTGATCGCCTTCTTGATGAACGACTGCTGGAGGTCGCCTAACCCATGTTCACCAACGCGGCAATAGCAACCTCACGCACTTCGATCAGGCAGCGAACGGAATCTCAGTCGAATCTCACTGACCCCTGTACGAAATCTGTAACGCATCAGGAAAGAGCGCACAGGCTGATTCCAGGAGGCGCTCATACGTACGCGAAGGGCGATGATCAGATGCCTGAATCCATGCCTCTGGTTATAGAGCGAGGTAGGGGCTGCCGGGTTTGGGACGTCGATGGCAATAGCTACATCGAATACGGAATGGGTCTCCGCGCCGTTACGTTGGGGCACGCGGAGCCTCGCGTAACGGCCGCCGCGCTCCGGGCAATGGAAGCCGGTTCGAATTTTACACGTCCTGCCGCGATTGAGTTGAAAGCCGCAGAAGCGTTTCTCGGCCTGATCGAAGACGCGGAGATGGTCAAGTTCTGCAAGGACGGCTCGAACGCTACGACAGCCGCCGCGAAGCTTGCCCGCGCAGCAACGGGTCGAGACAAGATTGCAGTTTGCGCTTCCCATCCCTTCCTTTCGCAGGACGATTGGTTTATCGGCACTACGCCGATGGACGCGGGTATTCCACAGCGGGTAAAGGACCTCACAGTGCGGTTCCCTTACGGAGACGCGGTGGCCCTAGAAACGCTCTTCGCGCTTCATCCCGATCAGATCGCCTGTGTGATTATGGAGCCAGCGCGTGGCACGGAGAACGCAACGCCCTATCTCCTCGAAGTGCAGCGGATTTGTCGAGAACACGGCGTCATTCTTGTCTTCGACGAGATGATCACGGGCTTTCGCTGGCACCTGCAGGGCGCCCAACACCTCTACGGCGTCACGCCGGATCTCTCCACATTTGGAAAAGCGCTGGCCAACGGTTTTTCGGTCTCTGCTCTTGCCGGTCGGCGGGATTTGATGAATCTCGGTGGTCTTCGGACGGAGCAGGAACGTGTCTTCCTTCTTTCCGGAACACACGGCGCGGAAACCCACGGGCTTGCAGCCGCCATCGAAACGATGCGCATCTACGCGACCGAGGATGTTGTGGGCACGCTGTATCGGCAAGGAGCGCGTTTAAAGGAAGGTATCAATCAGCAAATCAGCAGTTTCGGACTCGAAGGACAGTTCGCCGTACTCGGTCGCGACTGTAACCTCGTCTTTTCAACGCGTGATGCAGAAGGCAAGCCATCGCAGGCCTTCCGTACGCTCTTTCTGCAGGAGATGACCAACTGCGGGATTCTTGCCCCGTCGTTCGTGGTCTCGGCTGCGCACGATAACGCAGCCATCGATCAAACCATCGAAGCCGTCAGCGAAGCACTTGCCGTCTATCGCGATGCTCTCGATGGCAACATCAATCACTTCCTTCAAGGCCGTCCTGTAAAGCCTGTTTTTCGGCGATACGTCTAGGGCTCCATTCTTCAGGCAGTCTCTCTGGCTGCCGATACCAACTCACTGTTCACATCGCCAGCCATGAAAGTCGTTCTGTTTTGCGGAGGAGAAGGCATGCGGATCCGAGAGCATTCGGGTCCCATTCCAAAACCGATGGTCTGCATTGGCTATCGCCCGATTCTGTGGCACGTGATGAAGTATTACGCGCATCATGGCCACAAGGACTTCATCCTCTGCCTGGGCCACGGAGCCGACCACATCAAGGACTATTTCGTCAACTACGACGAAACCGTTTCAAACGACTTTGTGATGACCAACGGTGGGAAGGTGGATCTTCTCGCGTCCGACATCCACGACTGGCGCATCACGTTTGTGGATACGGGGCTCGATGCCAGCGTAGGCGAGCGTCTGATGGCCGTAAAACCGTATCTGGAAGGAGAAAAGGTGTTTCTGGCTAACTACGCAGACGGTGTTACCGATGCCCCGCTAGACCAGATGATCCAATTCCGTGAGATGAACGACAAGGCTGCGGTCTTTGTCGCTGTTGCGCCCAACTACACGAGCCACGTTATACAAACTGCGGAAGACGGTAGCGTGACCGCCGTGAAGCACGTGACCGAGATGGGGATGCGTATCAACGGAGGGTTCTTTGTACTCAGTTCGCGTGTGTTCGATTATATGAGGGCGGGGGAGGAGCTGCTCCATGAACCATTCCAGCGGATGGTCGCGGCCCGCGATGTCTCCGCATACATCCACGAGGGCTTCTGGGCGTGTATGGATACGTTCAAAGAAAAGCGCATGCTGGATGACATTCACAACATGGGCGCCGCTCCATGGGAGGTATGGAGCACTCCAGAGATGAATGGTGACGGACTGCCGACCTCGGTATCGCGCATAGCCGCTGCATCGTGATGCTTGGTCTTCCCAACAAACTTGGAATGGAGGCGAAAGCGCCTCTGCGCGTCCTGGCTCTGGGTGCCCACGCCGACGACATAGAAATTGGTTGTGGAGGAACGATTCTCCGGCTGATTACCGAGCGACCGCACCTTGAAATCATGTGGGTTGTGCTGTCCGGAGGAGCTACATCTCGCGAGCAGGAGGCGCTTTCATCAGCAGACGAGTTCCTGTCGGATGCAACTGATGCGAACGTGGCAATAGCTCCTTTCAGAGATGGTCATATGCCCTTTCAGGGTTCGGAAGTAAAGGAATACTTCGAGCAAAACTTTAAGTCGTTTGACCCACATCTCGTCTTCGCGCACGCCCGCGAGGACCGGCATCAGGATCATCGCCTTGTATCAGACCTTGCGTGGAATACATTTCGCGGCGACACAGTGATCGTTGAGTATGAGATTCCCAAATGGGATGGGGATCTCGGACGTCCGAATGCATACGTTGAGGTGAGCGAGACGATTGCAAATAAGAAGATCGCTTTGTTGATGAGCCACTTTCCGAGCCAACGCGAAAAGCTGTGGTACGATGCCGAAACGTTTCGCGGACTGTTGCGGCTTCGAGGGGTGGAAGCGGCATGTCAATACGCGGAGGCCTTCACATGCCGAAAGCTTGTCTGGTAACGCCTCTTCGCGTCGTTGCGTTGGCTCTGGCTTTTGGCGGATGCCACGCACAGAGCGCGGAGATCGAGCGCGAACCGTTGCCCTTGTTAGAGGCTACTTGTTCCGCGGAGTTCTGGTCAGATGAAACCAGAGGATGCATTCCTTTAGAGGAGGCCTTCGTCTCCGAAGGCGGGCAGACTTACTGGGTCGATCAACAGCACGGCTCGGCCAATGACCAAAACTCGGGCACCCGTCAGCGCCCTTGGCGGACGATCGGTCGGGCAGTAGAAACCCTTCGGCCTGGAGACGCCGTGATCGTTGGTGCGGGCGTGTATCGAGAATCCATCCGTCCAAATACGGGAGGCACTGGTCCAGATCGACGAATTACCTACGCGGCGATGCCTGCTGCAGATGTCATTGTCACCGGCGCTGATGTAACGCTACCCGAGGGGTGGATCCGTGACGGAGACGCGTGGCTGTGGCCTTGGACTGGTCCGGAGCTTCCAGCATACAGCGATGAAGGTGACTCCGTGATGCGGCGCGAAATGGTTATCGCAGACGGCGAGGTATTGCGGGTCGTCCATCGCCGTGAGGATGTTCAGCCTGGTACGTTCTTCGTGGAAGGCTCAGATGTAGCCCAGCAAGCCATATTGGCACGTTTCCCCGATGATCGGACCCCAGCCGAGGTTGGTTTGATTGAGGTCGCTCATCGAACCTTTCTCTTTCGACCAACAGGAGAGAATCCTTATCCAGAATGTGGTGAGCCGGACACGCCAGGCTGGTTGCATGTTATCGGCTTCACGTTTCGGCATGCAGCTAATAGGGCACAATGGGGAGCGTTTTGCGCAGGCAGCGAAGGAGCGCTAGTAGAAAATGTTACGGTAGAATGGACGAACGGTGCTGGAGTAGATGGATCCGGTCGCAACCACACCTTCCGCAACGTCGCTGCCAACTACAACGGCCAGATTGGCTTTGCGGCTTCTTGCCAACGTTGCCTGTTTGAAGACTCTGAGGCCGTAGGTAACAACTGGAAAGGTTACGATCCTTTCTGGGAAGCAGGCGGCGGCAAATGGAATGACACTCATCAAACGATTATCCGCCGTCACTACGCTGCAGATAATGGTGGGCCGGGAATCTGGCTCGATGGAGGCAATTCGAACAACACCATCGAAGAGAGTGTGGCCATGCGGAACGATGTGGCCGGAATCATGCTGGAACTAGCGACAACGAACACGCTGGTCCAGCACAACCTTATCGTCAACAATCGTTGGCGTGGATACAGCGGAGCAGGGATTCTTTCACAAGCGGCTTCGCACAATGTGTTCATCCACAACACCATCATCGGCAACGAAGGCAATGGAATCTGGCTTCGACTGGACCCGGACGGCCGCGCAGACGACGGGCACAATGTTCTGTTCAACAATGTGCTCGCAGGTAACGCGTGGACGGAAGCTGAAGAGGGTCGAGAGATTACAGTCGAAGGTGCTTCGCTAGAACACAGCCGAACAAACAGATTCGAAGGAAATGTCTACGGTCGCCACGCCGTTAACGATCTCCGCACATCCGCCTTTTTCTTTATCCCAGATGCTGCCGAAGAGGCTGGCTTCCGTAGTGGAGATCTCGCCCGTTGGCAACTCCTTACGGGAGGCGACAGGGACGCTCGCTTGATCGATCCACGCGGGCAATGGGTCGCATCAGCCGTCATTCCCCAATCTGAATTGGGGCAAGCCAGCGTACTCCCGGAGTGGTTAAGCAATGTTTTTGCGGGTAACTCAGAAGTTCAATCTAGGGCTATTCCTGGAGCCGATTACACGCTGCTTCCACGGCGTATCAACCTGAGTCCTAGGTAGGAAAAACACGCCTAGAAGGGGAATCTAGGAACACTCTCGTTCCGATTGGCAGATCCAAACATTGGAAGGTAGTGGGGGCACGGTATCGGCTCAGTTAGGGAGAAGTACATCTCTCTTCCCATGAACACCCAGATTCTTGCTTCCGAGAAATCGTTCTCGTACAGGCTCTCTCTAGCCAAGTCGCGGACCGCTTCGTTTGCGCTCCGAACTGTTGGAAACGCTAGTGCATTGCTTGTCGCAGAGCTAGCCACACTTGCCGCCACATTGATAGCCGCAGGGCTTGTACGTCAAATGCTTCTTGGCGAGCCAAGAATGGTATTGGGCGGTGCTTGGGTTGTACTACCGCTTTACGTGGGTGGAGCAACGTTGGCTAGGCTCCTTCCGGGCTACGGCCTAGGCGCCGTCGAGCAGCTTCGCCGGCTCTCTTGGACACTTCTTACGGTGTTCGGTTTGGCGATCGTTGGAATCTGGTTGGCAGGCCCTGATGTGGATCCAAGCACGACAAGCAGCCGCCTCACAGTTGGCCTCGCCGGAGTACTCAGTCTGATTGCCGTGCCTGTCGCACGTACGTTCGTAAAGTCTACCCTTGTGAGAATGAATGCGTGGGGCATTCCAGCTGTGGTTTATGGCGCGGGTCGTGCCGGTGGCCAGGTTATTCGCCAATTGCAGGAAGAACGTGGTATGGGCTATCTGCCAATCGCCGTGTTCGACGACGACAAAGAGCTGTGGGGCGGATTTATGGATACCGTTCCAATCGTCGGTGGCACGGATCGGGTGACGACAGATGCAGCCATCGCGTTTCTCGCAATGCCAGAGAAATCATCGAAGGAGCAGATAGATCTGCTGGAAGGTCCGCTTACATGCTACAGCACAGTCGCTGTCATTCCCGATCTCATTGACGCACCATCGCTTTGGGTCAAGCCGAGAGATTTGATTGGACTACTTGCACTCGAAATCACCTGCAACCTGACACGGCCACTTCCTCAGGCGTTGAAACGATTGATGGATTTGACGGCCACGGTTGCATTGGCCCCGTTTTGGATCCCTACGGTCTTTGTTCTGGCAGGATTGGCGTGGCTTGAGGACAGAAAGAACCCATTCTACAGGCAGGAACGCGTCGGGAAAAACGGCGAATTATTCCATACCTGGAAGCTCCGAACAATGGTCCATAACGCGGACGCCGTATTGAATCAAGCTCTTGAGTCGGATCAAAATCTTCGGGCTGAGTGGGACACTTGCTTCAAATTGGAAAATGACCCACGAATCACACGAATCGGCGAACTCCTGAGAAAGACGTCCCTCGACGAACTACCCCAGCTTTTCAATGTGTTAAAGGGCGAAATGAGTCTTGTTGGCCCACGTCCGCTTCCGCAGTATCACCAATCCGATCTAAACGATCGTGTCCGCGAACTTCGCGAACGTGTTAGGCCAGGCATCACAGGGCTCTGGCAAGTATCCGGGCGCAGCGATACTGGTACCATTGGGATGGAACGTTGGGATCCATACTATGTCCGCAATTGGTCACTCTGGCTCGATTTCGTAATCATGGTGCGTACGGCCAGGGTTGTACTTCGTGGTTCGGGAGCGTACTAAGTCGGCACGACCCGTCGTCTTCATTCACGCCCCGATATGACCGCCTAGCGTGGATCGCACCCCTTTTAGGACGCACTACAACTTAACCTGGAAGTCTAATTTTGGACATTTCAGGATGTGGCCGGTAAAGAACGGTTGTGTAGCCAACAGTCTGTACCACGTGAACATTCTCGATCGCCGTCGCGATCAATTCGGCACACTCCCGGGGGCTAGCCGGTGCCGATTCCCTAACCCGGATTTTGACGAGTTCCCTCTTCGAGAACGCCTGACCGACGGACTGAATGACAGCATCCGTCACTCCTTCCTTGCCGACATGTGTGAGTGGTTTCAGCGTATGGGCAAGCCCGCGTAGGTGAGCGCGTTGTTTGGATGTAAGCGCCATCAAGTCGCGATGTCCGCGAGTTTTCAGAGGAGGAATGAAGGCTCAAGGTAATCGACAAACAATTAGGGATGGTGGGCCCACTGCGAACGAGATGGCCTATTTCTTCATCGTGAAAAAATACGTTGTGTGGAAGAGCGCGGTATTCATTAGTTCGAAACCGCCCATCGGCCGCAGGCCCGTTAGTACTACAACGGTACCCTGTATTCGCTTACTGCTTGCGCGTATCACCAGGATCCGGCCCGATGATGCCCAGAAGGTCTCTCTCGCCTCCTCCTCGAATTCGATGATGAATCGAGTGCTTCCTCCGTCCGGCGTGATTCTGTGCAGGTCATAGACGCCTCGCGGCCATGAAATGTCTGCGACGTCTTCGTCGGTATGTGGAAGGAGGTCAATCATTATGGATGCGTGAACGGGAGTTTCTCGCCAACCTTGCTCCTCGGTTCCAATGCGGAAATTTCCCTTCGCGTCCATTTGGTAGAAGAATCTGTTCCCCGATGGTGCGCGTCGACCCATCCAAGCAGCGACGTCGTCAGAAAGGGTTCTTCTCACATTCCGGCCTTCAGTCGTAACCACTTGAAGCGCACTTTGGGAGGGCTCGACATCGCGCTGCCC
>JAHEJB010000098.1 GCA_024639085.1 Rubricoccaceae bacterium
CCAATCATACAAACCACAACAGCCTCTACAAGAAACTGGGCGAGAATGGCACGGCGCGTGGCACCGAGTGCTTTGCGAACGCCAATCTCGCGCGTGCGCTCCTTGACGCTGACAAACATGATGTTCATTACCCCAATCCCGCCAACCAGCAAAGACAGACCCGTCAAGAACAATCCGACTCCATAAATCGCACCTTTCACGCCACTGACCTGCGTACGGAAAGAGTCTTGCCGTTCGATGGCAAAATTCTCCTCTTCCATCGGTTCGAGTCTTCGTGACGTTCGGACGATGCCCATCATCTCATCTTCTGCCCGCTCCATCACTTCTGCCGAAGCCGCACGAGCCTGAATTTCGAGGTAGGGCTCTGCTCCGAAGAGCTTCTTATACGTCTGCAAAGGCAAGATGACCTGCTCGTCAAACGAAAAGATGCCCAGGAACTTGCCTTGCTTTTCTAAGACTCCAACTACTTCGAAGCGATGCCCACCAATTCGCACATGCTTACCGAGTGGCGAACCGACGGGGAAAAGCGCTTCCGCGACATCAATTCCCACGACACAGACGTTACGGGCCGATTGATCCTCCTGTTCAGAATAAAACCTGCCCTGATCGAGATCGAAATCGTTTACTTCCGCGAGAGCAGGGGTTGATGCGCGTAGGAACACGTTGCCAATCCGCTGATCCTGATATTGGATGGAGTGCATCGAGAACGCGACAGGAGCAACGGCTTCGATGTACTCGGCGCGTTCCTGTATGTCCTCCGCAATGTCTTCGGAAATGCGAGGACGATTCCTGTACCGCCACCATTCGTTTGTAAAGTTGGGGATACGAACCACGTTGATCGTATTCGTCCCGAGCATGGCCATCGAGCGGTCAAATCCGCGTTCAATGCCATTGATCGTCGTGAACATCGCCGTTACGGAAACGATGCCGATGACGATGCCTAGCGTAGTGAGTAACGCACGCAGCTTATTGGCCCAGATGGTGACCAGGGCCATGCGGACACTCTCGCCAAATTCGAACAGAGGTAGGCGCACGTTGGGTGAGGACGAAACAACAGAGTTACGGGAAAGGTAGCGTCGGGTTGCGCCTTCTCGTGGCCGGCAGGGCTGATCAAAGCAGTTTCTCGAAGCGCAGTCGATAGTCCTGATAGGCAGCGTTGTAGCCCGCAGTGGCAACCTTGTAGCCTTCCGTAAGGCCAAGGATCGTCATGCCGCGATGCATGTTCGGAAAGGTGTCGAAGGCCAGGCGACGGTAGCCCATCGCTCGGGCCTCATTCTGCATTCGAAGAAGTAGCGCGCGCGCTATTCCCAGCCTCCGATAGCCATCCAAAACACCTCCCTTTGCGCTGTAGAAGGTCCCCTTGTCTTCAGCATAACCAACCTTGTAGCCAACCGCCTCATCACGGATATACGCTACAAGGAATAGAAGGTCATTGCGATCGAGACGAATGATGACGCGGCGTTCTCCAAAAACCGTTTCGTTTAGATCTTGAATCTCCCTGTAGCGATCCACTCCCAGACATTCGATCCTGAGGCCGTCAGGTCCCGACGTTCGCGAGGTGGGTTCAATGTCGATCTGCATGAGCAAACAGTTTGCTCTCGGAAAGTAGGAAAGCGCCACGAATGAGCAACAACAACCGTTAAAAAGAGCAAATAGGGGGTGCAGTGTGAACGCGCCTCGCGTTGCTCAGGTCTCATGACGCGCATATATTCGAGCCTCGGTCACTCGGCCCGGCGTACAGTTCCTGGGCATAGCAAAATCGGCCACAAAGAGCACCCTATGGGCAAGGTCATCGCCGTTGCGAATCAGAAGGGAGGCGTTGGGAAAACCACAACGTCTGTGAACTTTGCGGCATCGCTGGCGGCTTCTGAACGGCCCACGCTTCTGCTGGACATGGACCCGCAGGCCAACGGCACATCCGGTCTCGGCATCGACCCACGAACGGTCCCTCTTTCCGTGTATGAGGTTCTAGCAGGTGTGGCTCCTATTGAGCAGACGATCCTTCAAACCGAGATGCCGTTCCTCGACGTCGTTCCGAGCCACATAAATTTGGTTGGTGCGGAGATCGAGATGATCGGGATGCATGAGCGCGAGCAGGTTCTCAAACGCGCACTGCGGATAGTTCGCCATCGTTACGACTTCGTCGTCATCGACTGCCCGCCAAGCCTTGGCCTCCTGACACTAAATGCCCTTACTGCATCGGATTCCGTCATTATTCCAGTTCAAGCCGAATACTTCGCATTGGAAGGCCTCGGTCAACTCCTCAACACGATCAAGATCGTGCGTCAGCACCTAAACCCCGAACTCGAGATAGAGGGAGTGCTGATGACGATGTTCGACCCCCGTTTACGGCTGGCGAGCCAAGTTGCCTCAGAAGTCCGACGCTTCTTTGGCGACAAAGTGTTCTCAGCAGTTATCCACCGCAACGTCCGCGTTGCGGAAGCGCCCTCCTACGGAAAACCCGTCATTTTGTATGACGTGGTGAGCAAAGGAGCGCGGAATTATCTGGCGCTCGCGCAAGAGGTCATTCACAATACCAGCGATTTTGAAGTGCAGAGTGTCCCGCCTGAATCATCAGCCAAGTCAGACGCCTTGGGCGATGGCCTCAGTTCCCCGTCCGAAGCAGGATCACCCCCGAGCGAACCCGAAGACACGCTTGTGAGAGCCACGAGCAGCGTCCGAGTTCCTTCACGGGTAAATGAACCTGCCGTCGAATCCGACGATCATGTTAATATGTCGGCCTCCCCCGGGCTCTCCCATCCGCGGACGCATTAGTACGCACTTCTAAACACGGCTGAAGAGGCCATATGTCCCGAAAGAAAGACGCACTCGGAAAAGGGTTGAGCGCCCTGCTACCTCAAGTTTCATCTGATGGAGAAGATGAAAACAGCCAGGGCATGCCATCACCGCTCTATGATTTTGACGACCGCGTACGGCAGGCTGGCAGCGTAGTTGAACTCGAACTGGCGAAGATCAAACCAAACCCTTATCAACCTCGCCAGGACTTCTCTGAAGACGCTATCGATGAACTTGCCGCGTCGATCACGCAGTTGGGGATCATCCAGCCATTGACAGTTCGGGCGAAGGACGACGGATCGTACGAATTGATCGCTGGAGAACGACGCTTACGAGCAGCAAAGAAAGCCGGACTCAAGAAAGTTCCGGCCTTTGTACGAGAGGCAGACATGGAGGCCATGCTGGAAATGGCAATCGTTGAAAACGTACAGCGCGAAGATCTGAATCCAATTGAAGTTGCCCTCGGCTATCAACGGCTGATTGACGAGGTTGGGTTGAAGCAGGAAAAAGTGGCCACAAAGGTCGGAAAGAGCCGCTCTGCGGTAAGTAACCTGCTTCGACTGCTTAAACTTCCTCCGGCCATCCAGGCTTCTCTCCGCGATGGCTCCATCTCCGCAGGCCATGCCCGCGCACTGGTAGCCATAGATAGCGAGGCCACGCAATTGGAGCTCCATCAGGCCATCGTAAGCCAGGGCCTCTCGGTTCGAGAAGTGGAGAGTCTTGTTCGTTCTCGAAAGCCCAGTTCGCGAAAGAAAAGAACAACGGCCGAGCCAAAAACGCCGGGCCAGGCGTCTCTCATGCCGCGTGACCGGCTGGAGATTGAAGGCTACGAAGCGCGACTCCGAGAGCATCTGGGAACGAAAATCGAAATCCAGCACAAGCCCGGCGATCACAGCGGAAGCATCCAGATCGCCTACTTCTCCCTCGAAGATCTTGAGCGCCTCATCGCACAGATATCGAGCTACTAGCCTCTTGTGAGCCGCTTCGTAGCCATCCACCTGGGCTTGCTGCTGGGAGGCCTCCTGTTTGCGCCGTCGTCGGAGGCGCAGGTTCTCACAGATTCCACCGCAACCGTCCTGGCGGTTAATTCAGCGCCGGACTCATCCAGCCTTCCGACGCCCTCGGGCGCGCTCTGGCGATCCCTGGCCATTCCTGGTTGGGGACAGGTCTACGTTGGCCAGCCTGTAAAAGTACCCTTTGTGGTTGGCGCTCTGGGTGGGCTTGTAGGACTATCCATCTACCTCAACGGGCGCTATTCGCGTTATCAGAACGCCTACCTCTACGTTGTAAACGAGACCAAGCCCGACCCATCGACGCCCAATCCAGACAACCCGTTCGCCGAGTTTTTTCAGGATTGGATCGATTCCGGCGCGCAGGCCGCTTCCACAACCCGACAGCTACGCGACGACGGTCGACGAAATCGCGATCTGGCAATTCTAGGTTCTGGCCTCGTCTACGCATTGCAGGCGTTGGATGCGTACGTGGCAGCTCATCTTGTCGATTTTGATGTGAGTGAGGATCTGTCCTTCCACGTGATTCCAACGATGGAAGGGCCGCACCTTCTGGTTGCCATTCAATTGTAGCGTAAACAAGGTTTTATCTGCGTTCGAAATAGGGCCGGGATATTTATATCGACCTCCAGAGGCCGTGAGAGCCGCTTCACCATATTTTGCGCGCGCGGAGGTTGTGGCCTCCGCTATCTTTCGTGGTCTCAAATCAATTGAAGCCAGACGTCGGCGAACTGTTGCTCTATGTCTGGCGCGCCCTTCACGATCGCACCCACCGCCGCCGATTCGCCGCTCCGGGTGTCCGAGCCTATGCCGTCTCCCGGCACCGCACCAGCTATTCTCGAGAAAGCTGACCGCTTTCTTGACCCGGACGGGGACTACACTCAGGTCAGGGCGAAAGGACTGTATCCCTATTTCCGCGCGATAGAAGTAAGCGAGGGCACGCGCGCCGTAATTGACGGCCATGAGATCATCATGGCGGGCTCGAATAATTATCTGGGCCTTACAGGACATCCAAAAGTCGTAGAAGCCGCTCAGGCTGCCATCGCGAAGTACGGAACGGGTTGCACGGGAAGTCGCTTCCTGAATGGCACGCTCGACCTCCATCTGGAACTCGAGGAACGACTATCGAAGTTCATGGGAACGGAGGGCTGTGTCCTGTTCTCAACGGGCTACATGACCAACATGGGCGTGTTACAGTCGATGGCGAGCAAAGGGGAATTCATCTTCTCGGACAAAGACAATCATTCCTGCATCGTCGCGGGAACGCAGGTTTCTTTAGCGACGACGGTCCGCTACCGCCACGACGATATGGCCCATCTGCGCGTGCAGTTGGAGCGCGTGTGCAATGAGCACCCAGCAGCGGGCAAAATGATCGTGAGCGACGGCGTGTTCTCGATGAATGGGACGCTTGCTCAAATTCCCGAATTGATAGCGCTGGCGGAAGAGTTCGAAGTGGCACTGATGATTGACGACGCCCATGCTGTTGGCGTTGTTGGCGAAGGCGGTCGTGGATCCGCCTCCGTATTTGGCCTCGCGGACAAAGTTGATTTCATCACAGGCACCTTTTCGAAGAGCTTTGCGTCGCTCGGTGGCTTTGTGGTCGGCACACACGCTACGACGGAGTATATCCGCCACATGGCCAGCACGCACATCTTCAGCGCGTCAATGCCGCCGGCAAACGTGGCTACCGTTCTCGCGTGTCTCGATATCCTGGAGGCCGAACCAGAGCGCCTCGACCGGCTTGCGGAGATCTCCGACAAAATGCGTAGCGGCTTCGCTTCACTTGGTTTCGACGTGTGGACGAGCCAGACGCCGATTATTCCCGTAGTCGTGGGGGATATGCTAACGTGCTTCCAATTCTGGAAGGATCTGCTCGCAGAAGGCGTATTCGTTAATGCCGTGGTTCCTCCGGCGGTCCCGGCCGGGCAAGCGCTGATGCGCACGAGCTACATGGCCACGCACACGGACGAAGAACTGGACCAAATCCTCGATGCCTTCTACCGCGTCGGCGTGAAGCATGGGGTGATCGGAACGAACGGCCAGCCCGGGACCCACGGCGGCAACGGCTCGAACCACTAGGAAGACGGCACAGATCTCCAGTTAAGGAACGTAGACATACAGGACAGCTACGGTATTACGCGGCTGCTACCTTAGTTTTGCGGCTCCACTAAGAAGCAGCCGCATGCCCAACTCGGTTACTGTACGCCCCGTTGCCTCCAGCGGCGACCGCCGCAAGTTCATCGACTTCGGGTACAGCCTGTACGACGGCGATCCGCACTTCGTGCCGCCGCTCAGAATGGACCAGGCGAAGATTCTAAACGAGAAGAAGAACCCCTTCTTCGAGCACGGTGAGATCGGGTTGTTTCTGGCAGAAGACAACGGAAAGGTCGTAGGACGCATCGCTGCTATCCGCAATGGCATGCACCTCCAGAAGTACGACGACAACGTTGGGTTCTTCGGCTTTTTCGAGACGGTTGATGATCTGGAGGTCTCTAAAGTCCTCGTTGAAGCTGCGAGTGGATGGCTGAATGAACGTGGACTGGTTGCCATGCGTGGCCCTGCGAATCCGTCGCTAAATGACACGTCCGGGTTGTTGGTGGAAGGCTTCGACCGCGAGCCGTCCATCCTGATGGCGTACAACAAACCCTATTACGAAAAGCACCTGCTCGATCTGGGTTTCGAGCGGAAGATGACGATGTTCGCCTATTACGTCCACAAGAAGTACATCGACATCACGAAGTTGGAGCGCGGCGCGGCCATCGTCCAACGCCGCAACCCCGGCCTCACGCTCCGCACGATGGACATGAAGCGATATATGGACGAGGCCATGATCGCGAAGGACATCTACAATGAAGCGTGGAGCGAAAACTGGGGGCACGTCCCCATGACGGACCACGAGTTCGAGCACCTCGCCAAGGATCTGAAACAGGTCGTGGACCCAAATCTGGTGTACTACCTCGAGCTGGACGGCGATACGGTCGCCTTTTCTGTGACCATCCCGAACCTCAACCAGGCATTGAAGCACGTAAAGGGTGGTCGTCTTCTCCCGCTGGGACTCCCGACGTTGTTGGCCCGTGCGAAGTTGGGCGGGGTGTACGAGACACGCATGCCGCTGATGGGCGTCCGCAAGGCGTACCACGGGCGCGGGTTCGACTCGCTGATGGTTCTGGAGACCATCAAACGCGGCAAGGAAGCAGACTACGATGCCTGCGAAATGAGCTGGGTGCTGGAGTCCAATAAGGTGCTCGTAAACGCGCTGGACAACATGGGCGCGGTCGTAGACAAGACGTACGCGCTGTTCGAGAAGACGCTGTGATCCGTTTTGTCTACTTCGACCTCGACGACACGCTGATCGACCACCGTCGAGCGGAAAAAGCTGCGCTGGCCGATTGCCACAATCACTTTGCAAAGCATCTGAACGGGTACGCCCTTCCGCACATCCAGGAAACGTACCACGTGCACAACGTCCCACTCTGGCGGGACTATGGGGCCGGACTCATCTCAAAGGAAGTCCTTCAGCGCCGACGCTTCGAACATCTGTTGCACGCGCTGGACGTCGCCTCGCTCGCACCGGACGAGTTGGGCAGCCATTACCTGCGCCGCTACCGGCACCACTGGAACTGGATAGATGGTGCGCAGCAGGCCTTTCTGGACATTGCAGCCCGATACCCTGTAGGCATCCTGACGAACGGTTTCAAGGAGGAGCAACACGCCAAGCTCGAACGGTTTCCTACACTCCGTGAACGCTCTGCCGCCGTTGTGATCTCCGAGGAAGTGGGGGTCATGAAGCCCGACCTAGCGCTGTTCGCCCACGCCGCCGAAAAGGTGAACGTGGCTCCCGAAAACATTCTCTACATCGGCGATTCCCTCCATTCCGACGTAGAAGGCGGCCGAAACGCAGGCTGGCAGGTGGCGTGGTTTCGAGGTGACGATGGGCTGCGTAAGGATGTGCGGGTGTTTGGGGATTGGGGGGAATTCTCAATAGTGGCTGGCTAGGATATGTTTTGAGAGTCGCACCTTCAGCAGTTGTGTGATCCCATTTCCCTGTCATAGCCATATTTTGCCGCATGCAAACATAGGTTGTCACCCGCGTGGCCCCGATCAATGTTGTCTGCTCAGATATCATCCTTCACTGAAGTATGTCTCTCTATTCAATCTGGAAAGAAGATCCATCTCAAATACGTGACAAGCGTGTAGATCAAATCATTGGCTTTGCAGGTGACGGAAATTTAGGTGATAAAAATACAGCACCCGCAGAATTCAGAGCTTTTCTAGCACGAATTCCCTCCGACATGCTGGAGTCCTATGCTCTCGATTGCTTGACGACGAGCTTTCGGGATTCAGGTCTCGCACTTCAAGACATAGTGAATGAGATCGCTCATAGACTCGGTTTTGAGGTGGAACCGGGCCGATATCGAGGCACGCAAAAAGAAATTGGCCACGACGGTATTTGGCGTGCACCCGATGGACACGTGATTGTCGCAGAAGTGAAAACGACAGACGCATATCGTCTGCCGATTGAGACAGTCGCCAACTACCGACGTCGCTTGATGAAAGCAGAGCGCTTAATCGATGAAGCATCCTCGATACTAGTGATTGTGGGCCGAGAGGATACAGGCGAGTTGGAAGCCCAGATTAGGGGTTCGAGACATGCCTGGGATGTGCGACTTATCTCGATTGATGCATTGATTCGGCTTATGAAAATCCGTCAGGAATTGGATGATCCTGGCGCTGAGGCTCGAATTCGCTCTCTCTTGGTGCCACACGAGTACACCAGAGTTGACGAAATCATCGACCTTGTGTTCTCCACTACGGAAGACATCTTGGAAGAAGGTGCAGAGGAAGCTCAACGGGATGACGCGGAAGCAGAACGGAACGGAGAGAAGAAGAAACGTGAAACTCCAGTTTCGTTCAATTCAGCGTGCGCAGAGCGAATTAGCGAGCAACTCGGCGTTGATTTGAATAAGCGCTCGCGCATAACATTTGCTGACCTCGACGCGAATGTGATTGTCACCTGTTCAGTGTCAAAAGAGTACAACGATCCCAAAGGTTCAGGTTATTGGTTTGCTTTCCATCCTCACCAACTTGAAAAGCTGCAGCAGGCAGGGAGCGCTTTTGCATCTTTTGGCTGTGGGTCTCCCGATCAGATTGCCCTCTTGCCGCTCGATTTCCTGGAGGGTGAGCTAGAAGGAATGAATCAGACAGAGCGAGAAAACGGCGACAGATATTGGCACATTCAAATTTCAAAAGAAGGCGATAGGTGGCTGTTGCGGAAGCGGAAAGGCGAGGTGTGGCCTGAGATCTCAGACAAAATGTTGCTTCGTCAATGATTGCTCGTTCTCTGAGAGCAGAGTGGTAAACGCAACCCGCCAGTGCGTCGCCGAGATGGGCGACGGGGCCTCACCCCTCCCAAGCGGAGTAGATTGAGAGCCCGATATCTAACACTGGCGGAACCCCAACCAAAACAGAGAAATCATGCCCGACTATCTATGCCTACAGCGCAACCTGCCGACCAAGGACACTGAGACACCCTCTCCCTCCCAAATGCAGGAGATGTACGCTATGTTCAGTGCCTGGCAGGAGAAGTTCAAAGACAACCTCGTCGACATGGGCGGCAAATTTGGTTCGGGAAAGCTCGTCACCGCGGAATCTGCGTCAGATGAACCCGTCATCGAGGTCAACGAACTTGTTGGGGGCTACATGATCGTCTCGGCCGAGACCCTGGACAAGGCGGCCACTGTCGCGCAAGAGTGCCCTGGGCTCGTTCGTCCCGGCTCGGGCGTGGAAGTCATAGAGATCCATAGACCTTGAGAATTCCAAAGCCACGAATGACAACCGAACGGTCGGTCGGCCTCACGCTAGCCTACCCAATCCCCAACTGCTGCAAGAAGATGCCAAGCGCGGTTGGATAGAGCAGCAACGTTAGGACGACTCCGCCCAGTGCACCGCCGAGATGCGCCTCGTGGGCAACCTGGCCTCCCCCCTGCTTCGAGGAGTAGATCGACAACCCAACATAGAGTACGGCAAACAAGATCGCGGGCATGGGCACGGCCAGGAAAACGTACAGCATCGCAAAGGGCTGAAACAGAATGAACGCGAACAACACGCCCGAAACCGCCCCTGACGCCCCTACGGCCGAGTATTTCGGGTCGTTCTTGTGTTTCCAGTACGTCAGCGCATTCGCTGCCAGTTCAGATCCGAAGTACACAATGGCAAAACTCGCCGAGCCCAGAACGCCCTCCACGGCTGGTCCGAAGAAATAGAGCGTAATCATGTTGAACGCGAGGTGGGCCATCCCCACATGCACGAATCCGGCTGAGATGAACCGCCACCATTGGCCTTCCTTAACGAGTTTGGGCCGAAACGCCCACTTTCCCACCAGCGACTGATCCACAAAGAGCGTGACCACGCCAACCAGGACGTTGGCGATGAGCACGATAAACGTGACGGGCGCGGTGTAGAGCATCTACGAAGGAGGAAAGCAGGCCAAATGAAAACGGAAGCTGATAACTTACGGTCCTCGTACAGCGCTTCTCTCACCCTATGCGCACGTTTCTACTTCTGGCGTTTTCGGCATTCTTCGGACTCGCGTCGCTCGCTGGTTGCGGCAATGATCCACCCGGTCCGCTCGTCGGGACATGGAGGGATGTGTCGTCTGCACAGATGGACAGCAGCGGCATGTCAATGAC
>JAHEJB010000228.1 GCA_024639085.1 Rubricoccaceae bacterium
ATTGCTGAGGGTAAGATTGTAGCCAGCGGTACGTTGGATGAAGTGCGGAACTCTGATCATCCTATCGTGCGCGAGTTCTTCCACGGCTCAGAGGCCTACATCGAATCCTAAGTACATCGTGACGCCTTGCCCTTTAACTGTATTGGCGCTATCGTCTCAGTAATTGTGTAACCCATCCTCATGTCACGCCAAGCTCGCCTAGGTCTCGTTGTACTAGCAGGCGTAGTGCTTTTCATAGCACTGCTGTTCATTCTGGCGAACCGCACGTTTCTGCTTTCGGATACCTACTCGATTCGGGCGGAGTTCAATCGTGTTTCTGGCCTTCAGACGGGGGCGAGGGTGCTCTACAACGGCATTTCCGTAGGCCGTGTCGAAGCGGTCCAGTTACCGGCATCCCCCGGACTGCCGATATCGGTGGCCATGCAGATCAAGGATGACGCCAAGCACCTCATCCGCGAAGATTCGCGCGCCGTCATCCAAACGGACGGACTGGTGGGTAACGTTATCGTCGCACTTTCCGCCGGTTCGTCCAGCCAGCCGATTGTAGCGGAAAACGGACGAATAACCGGCGTCGATCCGTTCCAGTTCAGTACTGTCACGGACAAGATGTTTGAGTCTGTCGCGCGCTTTGACTCTGTAACTATTACCCTCACCGACATCATGCGGGATGTTCAATCCGGACAAGGGTCGCTTGGTCGTTTCATGTATGATGAAGGGCTCTACAACGAAACCGTGTTGACAGCCCAAGAGCTACGATCTGCGCTGGGCAACGTAGGCGCCAGTGCCGACCAACTCGTTGCCATCGCCGCAAACGGTGCAGGTGCACTGGAGTCCGTGATTCAAAAAGTTGATTCCGGTGATGGTACGCTAGCTCGCATCCTGAACGAGGACGGTATGTACACAGCCTTGCTCCAGTCCGCTGACCAGTTTGAAGAGATATCGTCTAACCTTGGTGCTATTACTGAGCGGTTCGAAACGGCAGCTGGACACATGGCCGTAGGTGCGTTCCGCTTCTCCGAAAATATGGAAGCGCTGAAGCACAACTTCCTCTTCAAGGGGTACTTCGAAGACCGCGGCTATCTCGAAATGGCGCCGTTCGAGATCCGCGAACAGGCAATCTCTGAGACGTACGAAGATCTACAGCGGTGGGAGCGCCAATTGTATCTCCGTGAGCTTGAGATGGATAGACGGGAAGCGGAGAGTGGCGGTGCCAGCACGACACCTGCCAGCCCAAATCCCTCGTCTGATTCGAACTAAGGGTTTTGGAAGACGCCCAGCAAACAAACGGAGCCACATCGCAGGCAGATGCGCCTGGAGGCGGAATCTACAGTGTGGTATTTCAGAGCCTCGCCGTCCTGGGCGGACTTGTCGCTTTTGTCTATTTGCTGATCATTGAAGGAGCGGCTCTCAGTCCACTCGTTGTTGCCGCCGCTGGCTTGCTTCTTCTCTGGCCCCTTCGAGAATACAAGGCCATTAGGGCGTTGCTAATGGCTGGCGGGTTCGTGGTCAGCGTATGGATTCTGATGCGGCTCGGCGGTGTCCTCACCCCGTTCGCCATCGTCTTTTTGTTAGCGTATCTCCTGAATCCACTCGTTACGAAAGCACATGAGCGATTCAAGGTTAAACGGTGGATTAGTTCACTGGTCCTTACAATGGTCTTCGTCGGCCTTTTCGTGCTGTTCGTGCTGTTGATCGTTCCAACGCTGGCTGGCCAGATCGAAAGTCTGGCGACAGCCGCCATCGAACTTGTTTCCGGCTTGCCTCAATGGGTGGCGGAAGCCGAGGTTCTGAACTCGCTGGAACGGGCTGGCCTTATTGAACGCGAAACGCTCACCCAGCAACTAGCGACGTTCCTGCCGAGCCAGATCAGTGCCATCGCGTCGGGCATCCCAAGCGCAGCCGCTTCCCTGACGCGATCCGTCGGTACCCTGTTCGGTCTGATCACCACTATCGCGCTAATCCCGGTACTTCTTTTCTATGTTCTGAAAGACTACCATCTGATCCGTGAGACCATTGTCAACCTGTTTCCGCGGTTCAAGGGGTCGCGCGACTATCTCACGCACACGAGCAGAGTAGTCGGCAATTACCTGCGTGGCCAGATCACGATTTCTGCGCTGGGAGCCATCATCGTCACGATTCCGCTGGTCATTTTTGGTGTGCCGTTCGCGTTGCTGATTGGCCTCCTGACAGGCTTGCTGAACATGATTCCCAATCTGGGGGCCATTCTCACGTACATCATCGGTGGCCTGCTGATGCTCGCATTCGGAACGATAGGCGACTTCTTTCTCGTTTTGGGCGTACTGGTTGGGCAGTCGTTCCTCGAACAGAGCGTACTGACGCCGAACATCATGGGCCAGTCCGTGGGCCTCCATCCCGTGCTCATCATCTTCTCTTTGTTCGTGTTTAGCGCCTTCTTTGGATTCCTGGGCCTGCTCATCGCGGTTCCCGTAACCGCTTTGCTCGTTCAGGTCTACAAGGCCTATCGCGAAGACTTTGTCATCGATATTGAGGCACAGCCTAATCTGATAGTGGCAACTGAACAATGATATTTGAGGTTCAGGCCGAAAGCGGGTCGGCTCGAGCCGGATTGCTGACAACCGACCACGGAGAAATACAGACCCCCATCTTCATGCCCGTTGGCACGGTGGGATCAGTCAAGAGCGTTTCGCCGCGCGCGTTGGTTAGTGATGTCAAGGCGCAGATCATTCTGGGTAATACGTATCACTTGTATCTCCGGCCCGGATGTGATGTGTTGAAAGAAGCCGGCGGCCTTCATCCCTTCATGGCGTGGAATGGACCACTCCTGACAGA
>JAHEJB010000013.1 GCA_024639085.1 Rubricoccaceae bacterium
TACCTGCCGTCGGCTGGTCCTCCTGTATTTCTTGATCCCATCCTGTTAGAGAAGAACTTCGAACCGGTCAACATCTTTCCCCGCGCGCCTCACGTGCTTGAGTGGCTCGGAAAGCGACTGAAGAAGAGCATGCCGGAGATCCATATGCCGGAGTGGATGCCGGGCGATGTGCTGGATGTAGCACATGGAGAAATCAGAGCAGAAGCCCAACAGCGTGTCGTAGAAGACGATTTTGAATCGTACGTGCGAGCGTACGCGGAACGCTATTCCGACTTCTTCGAGGCGCGTCGCGAGCAGCACGAAAACGAGCAAGCAGAGATTGACTATCTAGATCGATTGCAGCAAAGGTTGTGCGATGCGCTCCAGGCGAAGCTGGACGGCTTTAAGCTGGCTGGTCGTATTGATCGTCCATTGTACTTCCGTCTCTCGGACGCGCCTGAATATCTTCTGCGCGTCGATTTTGCTAATGGAACGGCAACGACTGCTCCGAATGTCGAAGAGGAAGAGTTTTATGAGCTGGCCGCGCCATCGTGGGAGTTGAAACGTGTCCTCGACGGATTGCTAACGTGGGAAGACTTCGCGCTCTCGTTTCGCATGCGCCTCAATCGTGCCCCCGATATCTATCAGACGCTGATGCAAGGTTTCCTGGTGATGGAACCGGAAGACCTCAACCCGTTCTGCGAGCATGTCCTCGATCTGGAAAGCCGCGCTGAGCGCATTGTAGTGGAAGCAGGAGGGTGCAAGTACTCAATCAATCGAATCTGTCCACATCAGGGAGCTGATCTCGCTGAAGCCTGGGTGGAGGAAGACCGCTATCTTGTTTGCACTCGACACCGGTGGAAATTCGATCTCCACAATGACGGCAAGGCCGAGCAGGCCAACGAGTCCATTCACGCGATCCCGTTAGAGGAGGATTGACAGAACAACGTTGTTGGGCAGCTTATCTTCTGAGCACTTTTAACAACGACCAGTCAAAGCCGATGGCCGGCACACCCGTAAACAACGCAACGCCGAACGAGCGAAAGCTCAATTTCTGGGAACGCCTCTACCTCCCTGAGATATTCAAGGGGCTCAAGTACTCGGCGAGCAAGATGAAGCTGCCTACGTACGCCTTTGCGTATCCGGAGGAGCAGTTTTACCCGCCAGATTCCTACCGCGGTCGGCCGGTTCTGGTTGAAGAAGAAGGGCGTCCCCGCTGTGTAGCGTGCGGACTCTGTGCACGAAGCTGTCCACCGCTGGCGATCTCCATGCAGGCGCACGAAGTTGATGACGACATCAAGGAACGCGAACCGGAGTGGTTCGAGATCAATATGCTCCGCTGCATCTACTGCGGGTTCTGCGAGGAAGTTTGTCCTGAAGAAGCCATTGTGATGTCGAAGGAATACGACATGACGTTTCAGCATCGCGACGAGGCCATCTTCGATCTCGAGCGCCTGATGGTGCCAAAAGAGCGGCTCAAGGATCGTCTTGGCTTCCTGGAAGCGCAGCGCAACGGGCAGTTTGGTGAAAAATGGGATCACAAGAAGTCCAACAACATCCACACGCTACGTAACCGGCTTGACTACGTGAAGGGCGCGGACGGGTAATCATGCTCGACCAATACCGTGACGCTCCGCGTAATCCGGAAACGCTCCGAATTCGCCGAGAAGCGCTGATTGATCAGTTGGGGTGGTTGGCCGATGAGGCCACAGCGTTGGAACCCATGCTTGCCGAGCTGCCCGCTTGGGCCCTGGATCAAGCCCCGCTTCCCGATGAAAGAACGGCCAAGGAAACATTAGCACATTTGGCAGCGCTAGATCGCGAGGTCTATCCGCGCTGGATAGAGCTGCTCGTAGCCGATGACAACCCATCACTCGCAGGAAGAGATCTCGAAACGGACAGTGTGGCCAATGTCCGTGACCTCAGTTTCTTGTTGAACGATGTCCAGACTGCGCGGGCTTCTCTGATGACGGTTGTTGAGTCCGTTCCAGAATCCGAATGGAACAGGAATGCCACCCTTGTTGACGAGGAAGTGGATTTGTTCGACCTCGTCCTCAGCATTGTTCGCCACGATGCCGATTGCTTACGAAACCTCGCGTATCGCCTCCACGAGGCCAAGTTGACTAATCGTCCGCAGGACCTGGCGAAGTAGGCCGAATGCCCGATCGTGGGCATTTTGTGGACAGAGTGTGCCATACAGGTGACACTTCCGATGGCTAGATTGAAGGGCGCGGAAGATCCGCGATACCTCATCCGCCCCCACGGTTTCAACATGGCCTCCAAGACTGGCGCGTCTTTTAAGGATCTCGTCAACACTTTTCGGCAAGGCAGATTTCAGCCGCTTTATTTCATTTACGGCGCTGAAGGGTTTTTGATGGACGAGTTGCAGGCGGTGCTCATTGAGAACGCGTTGCAGCCACACGAGCATGACTTCAATCTGGAAGTCATATTCGGGCCGGAAGCCAGTACGCCAGATGTACTTTCGCGATGTGCCTCCTTGCCAATGATGGCCGAACGACGCGTCATCATTGTTCGCGGGTTCGACGAGATGGACGAGCGAAATCTAGATCGCAAGAAGTCGTTCGGTACGTACGCCGAGAACCCCAATCCGGCGGCGGTTGTCATGCTGATGTGCAACCGTAAGCCCAACCTCAACACGAATCCCTACAGAGCCCTGAAGAAGCACGCGGTTTGGGGGGAGTTCAAAACACTGTACGAGAACAAGCTACCCGGCTGGATTAGTCAGCGGTTGAGAGCAAAGGGGTTTGTTGCGCAGGGCGGCGCTGCACAGATGATCGCTGAGGCCGTCGGCCCTGACTTACGTACAACCTCGAACGAAATCAACAAGCTGATTGCATACGCGGGAGAGCAGCAGGCGATCACAGAAGAGGACGTAATCCACGCCGCGGGGCATTCCAGAGAAGCAAACGTCTTCGAACTTCAGAAAGCTGTCGGGCAACGATCGTATGAGCGCGCGCTCTTCATCGCCAACGAATTACTCTCCGCCGCGTCAAGCCGCTCTGGCGAGGCGTTGATGATTATCGCCATCCTTACCAGCTACTTCACCAAGCTCTGGAAACTGACATCCTGTCTCGAAAGCGGAATGCAGAACAATGCCATGGCCGGTCATATTGGCGTGAGTCCTTACTTTGTGGGTGATTACGTGAGTGCCTGTCGAACGCTTGGGCCGAACGTCATCCGCCGTGCATTTCATGCGCTCCTCGCTGCCGACATGGAGCTAAAAGGGGGTTCAGAGCGAGACGAACGTCTCATTCTGACCCTTATGCTCGGCCGACTTTGCGCCAAAAAACGTGCTTTTTCCTGAAACTCAGCCTTGACCTTTCCGTGAAGCACTAATTGACCGGGTTCATTTGTTTAATTAACAATTCGGGCACGGTCCTTGACTTTAACGACCATCCTGACAAAGTTTCTTTCCGGGACGGGCTATCCGCTCTGATTGTCCGCCCCGGCGTCACCGCCAAACCGAGGTGCCCTACATGCCGAACACGCTGAAGAAGCAAACGTTCGCGAAGGCCTCCCGCTCTCGTTCGCACGTCAACAAGCACTACGATGTCCTCGTTCAAATGAGCGACGAGGATCTCATGTCGCAGTTCCAGGCGGGAACCGTTGAAGCATTCGACATTCTCGTCAGCCGGTATAAGGATCCGCTGACGAACTACATCTATCGATTCCTTGGCGATATGAAGGAATGCGAGGATCTCTTGCAAGAGACCTTCCTCCGCGTCTATCGCAACCGGCATTCCTATCGCCGAATTGCCAAGTTCTCGACGTGGCTCTATACGATCGCCGGCAACCTTGCACGCTCGGAGTATCGCAAACGCAAGCGCCGCCGCCTGTACTCGCTTCAGTCCGTTAACCGCGACGACGAGGAGTACGAGGTAGAGATCCCCGACGAAACATTCTCGCCCGATACGCACACGGAGAGCACGATTCAGGATCGCCACATCCAGGATGCACTCAAGCAGATTCCGGAAGAGTTTCGGGAAGTCGTTGTGCTCCGTGATGTGCAACAGCTTGCATACGAGGAGATCGCCGAGATTACGGGTCTCCCGATGGGCACCGTGAAGAGCCGTATCAACCGTGGCCGCACGAAACTGCAAGGACTCCTGAAGGACGTTTATTTGCCAGCATCAGACTGACGCAGTCTATGCGCGTAGAACGGCCTCGCTAATTAGTGGGGCCGTTTTTGTTGGTAGCTGGCCTCGCCATGCGCATTGCCGCTGATTTATCTGGGGCAGTACCTTCGACTCCCATCTTGTGCCCTTAGCTCAGCGGTTTAATGCGTTCCGCCACGCGGCGGGAAGGTCAGAGTTTCGAATCCAGTAGAGCGCACCGTGATGATGAACTAGCGCACCGGTGGCTATCGGCTTCGAGGTACCCCCTCGCGCATTCCCCACAGCAAACGCTGATACATTCGCGGTTCGAATCCCGTAGGGCCCACCGTGAGCCAGTTGAAGGTGTCCGGAGTGATCCGGTCTAGCGCTTAGGAAAAGCGTTCTGCATCGATCTTGTTTGGTGGCACTGCTTTTGCGTCTCCTTGAGGCGCTTCTTCGCGGTACGAAACAGTGGTTCACTTTCTTGCAGTGTAACACAAGGTTGACGTGCGCGGCACTTGAAGTGTCTCACCTGTAAAGGCGACCTTAGCTCTTCAAAAGACAAAGTTTGCCTTGCAACTTATTTCTCCTTCCCTGAGCCCCATGCCGGTCTATGCGTCGGCGTTTAAAGAAGCCCGTCCGCCGGTAGCCGTCATTGGTGCCGGAGCGATGGCTCACGCGCTTGCGTTGCGGCTCGTGAACAAGGGATACCCACTGCGTGCTGTTCTCAGCCAGACGAAGGCGCACGCAGAAGAGGTCGCCCGCGCAGCAGGTGCTGCCGTAGCATCGGATGATTTTTCCAGGTTGCCGAAGGATGTCCGCCTGGTTGTCATCGCGGTGAGTGATTCTGCGCTGGCAGATGTTGCCGAGCTGCTCACGGGTGTAGCCCATCTTTGGAAAGAAACCGTCGTTGTACACACGTCGGGTGTTCTTTCTGCAGAAGCGCTGGAGCCGTTGGCGACCGAAGGAGCTGCCACCGCGTCGTTTCATCCACTACAGACGATAACGCGCTCGGCCGGTCAAGACGCACTGGATCAAGCCTATGCAGGCATCGAAGGGGATGATCGTGCAGTCGCTGCCGGAATTGAACTCGCCGTCGGGTTGGGGATGCGCTACATCGTGCTTTCAGGAGATGCGAAGGCGCGCTACCATCTTGGCGCTACGATGGCATCGAACTTCTTTGTCACATTGATGGGTATAGTTCAGGAAGTCCTCGTTTCGCTCGATATCGACAGGGACGACGGGTTTGCCATGATGGAACCACTGCTCCGGGGCACGCTGGACAACCTCGAAATGACGTCGCCGGAAGAAGCATTGACCGGACCCGTCGTGCGCGGAGATCTGGACACACTCCGAATGCATGGACAGGCACTTCGCCAGCACCTTCCACAGCTGATCCCAGCCTATGCGGCGTTGACTGTAGAGACAGTCCGATTGGCTGTACGAAGCGGAAAGCTCGATCCAAACCGCGCCGAAGATGTGCTCAGCCTTATGCAGCGGCTGGTAACGACGCCGCTCCCGGCAACCCCAGCGCCCATCAACAATTAACCGTAGGGTTTGAGGCAGGGCGGTAGTTTGGAGGCCATCCAATCCAGGCCTTCATGTCCAGAGAGTTGACCGAGCAGGAGCAGCTACGTCACCAGCACCTCGATGCGTTGCGCGAAGCAGGCGTAGATCCGTTCCCCGCGGAGGAATGGCCGGTTACGGACAACGCCGCGGAGATTTTTGACACTTATGACGACGCACTGCACGATCCGGAGGGAGACGGCACGAAGCCGTTTAGCGTCCGTATTGCGGGGCGGATGATGACCAAGCGGGTAATGGGGAAGGCCGCGTTTTTCCACCTTGCCGATGAATCAGGGCGCATCCAGATTTACGTTCGTCGCGATGACCTGCCTGAGGATTTTTACAATACGGTCTTCAAGAAGCTGCTCGACACGGGCGATCTGGTTGGGGTAGAAGGCGAGGTCTTCCGCACGAAAATGGGCGAGGTCTCTGTGCGCGCCGAGAAGTTCAAGCTGCTCGCGAAGAGCCTTAAGCCGTTGCCCGTCGAGAAGGAAATCGTGGACGAGGAGACCGGCGAGAAGCGCATCTTCAACGAAGTCACGGATCCCGAATTCCGCTACCGCCAGCGCTACGCCGACCTCGCGTTACATCCGGAGGTCCGCGACGTGTTCAAGAAGCGCGCGCGGATCGTCACGGCCATCCGCCGCTTTCTGGACGAGCGCAGCTACACGGAAGTCGAGACGCCCGCACTGCAACCGCTGTACGGCGGCGCCGCGGCGCGGCCCTTCACCACGCACCACAACGCGCTGGACATGGGCCTCTTCCTCCGCATTGCCGACGAACTCTACCTCAAGCGCCTCATCGTGGGCGGCTTCGAGGGCGTCTACGAAATCGCGAAAGACTTCCGCAACGAGGGCCTCAGCCGCTTCCACAACCCGGAGTTCACGATGCTCGAACTGTACGTGGCCTACCGCGACTACGACTGGATGATGGGCCTCGTCGAGGAAATGCTGGAAGCCGTCGTGACCGAGCTCCACGGCTCAACGGAGGTTAAGGTTGGGGGTGAAAGCATCAGCTTTTCCAGCCCGTTCAAGCGCATACCGCTCTTGGAAGCGATCAAAGAGAAGACCGGTCACGACCTGTACATGAAGTCGCGCGACGAGATTGCTGAGGCTGCGAAAGCACTGCATCTGGAGGTGGATGACACGATGGGCGTCGGCAAGCTCATCGACGAGATCTTCGGCGAATTCGTCGAGCCGCACCTCATCCAGCCAACGTTTATCACAGACTACCCCGTCGAACTCTCGCCCCTTGCCAAGCGCCATCGCGAGAAGGAAGGCCTTACTGAGCGCTTCGAGTTGATCTGCAACGGAAAGGAGATCTGCAACGCATTCTCTGAGCTTAACGACCCGATCGACCAGCGCTCACGGTTTGAGGAGCAAGTCCGTCTCGCCCGCGATGGAGACGACGAAGCCGTCAACACTATCGACGAAGACTACCTCCGCGCTCTCGAATACGGCATGCCGCCCACCGCAGGCATGGGCATGGGCATCGACCGCCTCACGATGCTCCTCACCAACCAGGACTCCATCCGCGACGTGATTCTGTTTCCGTTGTTAAGGCCAGAAGGTGTTGGGTTAGAAGATGAAGCGGCGGAGAGTTCTGCAAGTGACGGCTGATTCGACCGCCCGTCAATCAGGCTACTGGGAGCTCCTCCGAGGCAACGCCAATGTTCGGCGGCTGTGGTTCGGCGTCATCATTTCGCTCTTCGGCGACTGGTTCAACACACTGGCTATTTACCGCATCGTGCAGGATGAGTCGGGTTCGCCGTTTGCGCTTGCCATTGCTTTTCTAACCAAGCTGCTTCCGCTTGCGCTTGCGTCCCCGCTAGCCGGCGTTCTGGTTGATCGTTGGGATCGCCGCAAGGTCATGATCGGCGCCGATCTGATTCGCGCTGTGCTCGTCCTAGGCTTCCTATTTGTGCGAGACAGTGGCGATCTGTGGCTGCTTTACCTGTTGGCGTCTGCGCAAATCGTAGTAAGCTCAGTCTTTATCCCCGCGAAGACGGCCTCGCTTCCCAACATCACGAAACCGCATGAATTGCTCACGGCTAATGCGTTCCTGTCGGCCAGTTGGTCGGTCATGCTAGCGGTCGGCGCGGCGGCAGGTGGCTTCGCGGTTGATCTCTTCGGAACAGATGTGGTGTTCATCTTGGATAGCGTGACCTACCTCGTCAGCGCTTTCTTTATCGCCCGGATGGTCATCCCTCAAGACAAAGACGAAGCGCCCGAAAACGTATCGATCGTTCGCGCGGCGGTTTCTCAGATCTCGGACGGTTGGCGCTACCTCCGCACACACCCACCCGTTATGCGGATGACATGGGCCAAGGCGACGTGGGCGCTCGGTGGTGGAGCATTGGTGCTCTTCCTTGCACTCCTCGGAGACACACTTTTTCCCAACGCGCAGACGACGGGCATCGGGATTCTTTTCGCAGCGCGCGGACTCGGAACCGGGATCGGTCCTGTCGTAGCTCGTAGCCTGTTTGCGGACGAAGCTCGTTGGCCACGCATACTGGGTTTTTGCGTGGCAGCAACGGGCGGAGGGTACGCGCTTCTGTCGTTCATCGGTTGGATTCCGGTCATCATCGCGCTCGTGATCTTTGCGCACGCTGCCAGCGGAGCCAACTGGGTGCTGTCGACTACACTCCTCCAGAAGCGCTCAGAGGACCGATTCAGAGGCAGGGTCTTCGCGACGGACTGGTTCTTCGTGACCCTCATCCAGAGCGGCTCGATTGTGGTCGGAGCTCTTCTCTTGGAAGCTGGAATGAGCCTCCATACGGTTATCCTGTCTTTCGGAATCGTGCAAATTATCAGCGGACTTCTCTGGGTGCTGGTGGTAGCTCCCGCGGAGCAAAGTGTGCAAAACAGGGAATAGCGGACCGGCATTTGCAGAGACGTAGATGCGCTTTCACTTGAAAGCCTAGAATCCCCGTAAATCGCCCTGAAACTGCCCAGTATGGCTTCCAAGGCCGCTCCCGACCGTGCGCCGACATCGTCGGACGCCCAAAGTGCTACGCCTCTACGCGCCCGCGTGGAGAATTTGCCCTTTGTCGTCATTCGCGTGGCGCGTGATGGCACCTTGCTGGACGTTGGTAGCAATATCGAGAAGCTGACTGGATACGATCGTGCACAACTCCTTGAACACGGATTCGGCAAGCGTCTCGTTCACCCCGACGACCTGCTCGTCCTAAAGAGAGGGCTCCGGCAGATTGGTCTGGACGGTCAGACCACCGTTCGCATTCAGCTCATCTGTGCTGACGGTTCTACGCGTGATGTGGAGGTACATCTGGCTGCATCTGAAGACGAATTTGACGGGGTCGTTTACGACCTCTCATCCGAGTCGGAAATGGTAGAAGGCATTCGCGTCCGCTCCCGTTTCGATGAAGCGGAACCGGCGCTCCGCAACGCCGCACTGGCCAGCGCGGACATGCTCAAGTTTCTAGAGGCTGCCGTCTCGCTTGTAGGCGAGGCAGCCCGTGCAGATCGTGGGCGCGTTCTCCTGACTGGCGACGAAGAAACATTGTTGTCCGTGGCGTTCTGGACAAAAGAGGGTGGAAGGCCGCCAGAGCCTATCGAACTCGATCCGACCTCGTGGCCCGAATTAGTGGCAGGACGTGTGGTACGAATTACGTCGGATGAAAGCACGCCCGCCGCCAATCTGATACGGGACATAGGATCTTCCGAAGTGATCCTCGTGCCTTTCCGCGATGACGGCGAACGTGATGGTGCTTTTCTGCTTGAAGTTGATACGCCACTCATGACGTGGGGCTCGTTCGAGTCCCGGTCGCTGGCACGACTGGCCCGCTTGTTCGAGACGCTATGGGCGTGGATGGGAGCGGAAGCGCGATACAGGAGCACACTCGCTGACCTCGAAGACGGCCTCTTCAATTTTGGCTACGACGCCAGCGGAAAGCGGCGATATGTTCTGGCAAGTCCCCAGTTTGAGGAAATCACGGGCTGCAACGCGAACGCTCTGCTGTCGGATGGCGAGAAGCAGCCAAAGCTGTCCTGGCAGTCTGTCGTTTACGAAAGTGACAACCAGGCCTTCGCCGAACACGAAGAAATACTTCGGTCGGGAGAACGAAGCCAATTGGAATACCGCATTGTTCGGCCCGACGATAAGGCAGTACGATGGTTGAGAGAAAGCGCAACGCCGAGCTTGAGTCCGAGCGGACGGGCGGTCGTAGGCGGGCTCGTTTCAGACATTACCGAGAGGAAACGCGCAGAAGCTTCGCTGCTCCAGGCGAAGCAGGCCGCTGAACATGCCAGCCAGGCCAAGACGGTTTTTATGGCAACCATGAGTCACGAAATCCGCTCACCGCTCGGGGCAATTCATGGTTTTGCGGAACTCCTGGGCGACGAGGTTAACGACCTGAAGGCAGAGGGGAGCGAACCACCAAAGCAATTCGGTGAGTTCGCAGGCATTATTGCCGAAAATACAAAGCGCGTCCTTCACCTCGTGCACAATCTGTTTGATTTGTCGCGTCTTGAATCCGGTTCATTGGACCTGCAGAACATCCCCGTCGAGTTGCATTCTGCTATCGAACGAGTTCTTTCGCAGTACCAGCGGCTCGCCGAGGAGAAGGATCTGGATGTCACGTTCGAGCGAGCTCAAGGCGATCCGGTGCTTCTTGGTGACCCTGAGCGCGTAGAGCAGATCATAGAGCACCTCATTTCCAATGCGGTGAAGTTCACCGACGAAGGTTCGATCGTCATTCGGACGAAGATTGAAGAATCAAACGTAATCCTCCAGGTAGAAGACACGGGAATTGGAATCGCGTCCGAGTATTTGGAAGAGCTATTCGAGCCCTTCACGCAGGAAGATTACAAGCTTACCCGAGCCTACGACGGCTCCGGACTGGGCTTGGCCATCACCAAGCGGCTCCTCGATGGCATGGGTGGGACAATATCCGTGGAAAGCGAGAAAGGAATCGGTAGCTGCCTCGAAGTGACATTCGATGCTTGCCGATAGGCATGGTGCAACCGCGTCTCATTCTCGCATCGCGTTCTCCAGTGCTTGGCGCACATTGCGCTGGAAGCCCTCAAATTTGGCACGTTTCACAGGGTTCCTTCGGAAGCGCCGACGGAAATCTTCGAGGTTGAGTTCGGCCCATTCGGAGAGCTGGGTTGTCTCCATGCCTTCTCGGGGTAAGAATCGGGAGTCGGTCGTTGGCTTTTTGAACTTGTTCCACGGGCACACATCCTGACAGATATCGCAGCCGAAGATCCACGAACCGAAGTCCTTAGCTACGCTATCCGGAATGTCGTCCCCCCGATGTTCGATGGTCCAGTAGGAGATGCAGCGATTCGAATCCACAGAGTATGGCCGATCAATAGCGTCCGTTGGGCAGGCATCGATACAACGCGTACACGAACCACAGTAGTCGGCCGAGAATGGTTCATCAGCCGCCAACGGCACATCCACAATCATCTCTGCGATAAAGAAATAGGAGCCTATCTCGCGGTTGATCAGATTTGTGTGCTTCCCCATCCATCCGAGGCCGGCGCGTTGCGCCCACGCTTTGTCGAGCACCGGAGCGGAATCCACGAACACACGCCCGGTAATTCCTCCCACTTGTTCATCCAGCCACGCGAATAGCTCCGCCAGCTTTTCTTTCAGTACATCGTGGTAATCGTCTCCCCAGGCGTATCGGCTGATCTTGCCAACGTCGAGGCTCTGTGTGTGTCCCACAGGTTGGTAGTAGCTGTGCAGAACGGACACGACAGACCTGGCCCCTGGAACGAGCTGACGAGGGTCCACACGCTTCTCGAAGTGGTTTTCCATCCAACCCATGCTTGCATGGCGTCCGTCGTTCAACCACGCCTCCAGTCTTCGAGCTTCATTGTCCAGCCGTTCAGCTCGGGCAATTCCGCAAGCATCAAACCCGATTCGCCGCGCCTCGGCCTTGAGTTCGCGCGAAAGGCGTTCCTGAGCATGGTCATCGAAACCGGGCATGGCGAATTGGCTTTCCTTGGTACGTAACGTACGCTCTCTCGGCGGAATGCAAATAAAAACGGCCCCACCAACAGAAGGGCAGGGCCGTTTGAAGACTCGGGGTGAAGAGTCTAGGTGTCGCAGGATGGCTTAGTGAACCATATTCTGAAAGCGACGGCAGTCCATCGGAAGGGACTCGACTCGACGTCCGCGGCGGCATCCTTCTTCAGGGTCTTCTTTATCGCATGGCGGGTAAGAAGCCCCTCGGTTGCGCACATGCATCCGGTCGTTAGAGATGCCACGATCAACATAGTAGTTGTACACGGCTTCGGCGCGGCGACCTGCGAGCGGCATTCCGAACTGATCGTATTCCGACGTGTCGGTGTAACCGTCGATGAAAAGGCAGCATTCTGGATTCTCGCGAAGCGACTGAACGTTCTCGGCGAGCAGCGCACGCGCCTGTGGAGTCAGGTTTGTTTCGCCGTGGTCGAAGTAAATGGTGTTGAGTTCGACCAGATCACATACCGCTGGTGGAGGTGTTGGCGGAACCGGCGGCCGTGGTGGCGTTGGAGGTGTCGGCGGAACTGGAGGAACAGGTGGTATTGGTGGCGGTGGCGGAGGTGCACCTCCGAACCCGAAGTTGAGTCCGCCTGTGAAGAGGGTAGTGTGGAATCTGTTGTCGAAGTTGAAGTCGCCTTCCGGGTCGACGTCCGGGTCTTCCTTGCACTCAGGAAGCTCGGGGAATTTCTTGCACTTACATGCCATGCCGTCCGGGTCGACTTCGCAAGGATCGCCGCCGCCGCCTGAGTTCGCTGTTACTGGAGACACGGCTTCCCCTAGCTCATTGAGCAGGAAGCGGTAGCTGCCCTCCAGATAGAACGAGACGTTGCGCGAGAGGCGGAAGTCAACACCCAGACCGGCCGGAATGAAGTACGCCGTCCGTTCGCGGTCCAGCGTGTCAATGAAGTCATCCTGCCCGAATGGGTCTGCGATGAGCGCCCCGAATCCAGAGAAGATGTAAGGCACGACGTTGCTACGGCGGTGCGATGCCGTCAGGATGAGGTCGCCCTCGGCAAGCAGCAGCTCGTTGGTGAGGAACGGGTTCTGGCCCGGCCCTACGCCATCCACTTCGCTCGCGCCGATGTTGAGGAGCCCACCGACAGCGCGGAAGTATACCTTGTCGCGTACGAGCGGGAAGGAAAGGTTGGCCGTAACGCCAAGGCGTGTCTGCGAGACGTTTTCCTGGTCGTCAGGCGATCCGTAGAGGATGTTGGGGCCGAAGTAGCTGAAGGGGCCGATACCAATGCCAAGGCGTACGCCCGGCGCGTTGTCCTGAGTCTGATCCAGCGTGTGGTAGGGCGTTTGCGCGTCAGCAGTTAATGCGAGCGCGAATCCGAGGCCAAGCGCAAGGATGAGCGTACGGGATAGCATGTGCCTAAGGGGGAGAGAGTGGAAGTTCTTCAATGGAGAGACGCGAGCCTAACCGAGATCAGGGCTCTGCATCGGACCGCGATGCAAGAACCGGCGCATGCTGGTCCACCGGGATTCATCTGAGCAGTCAGGTGACTCATCATTACACCACGCTTTGCTGAAGTGGCAAAAACTGCGTTGTAGTCTCGCTACTAACGGAGGAAGAAGGGTATGGGAATGTGCTAGTAGCTAAGACTAGAGTCTGAAGGCCGATACACGAAAAAGCGGCCTCACTCTTCAGAGCAAGGCCGCTTATTAGTTCAAGTGGGTAAGAGCTTTCGTTGCCTTACGGTAACTCGCATGCCCGAATTCCCGGAGGACATGCCGGTGTGATCTCGATGATGCGACAACTTGGATTACCCGGATTGGGGTTCTCTTTGTCGCAATTCGAGAAGCGCGCCCCGCCTCCTTCATACCGCATGCGGTTGCGAGAAATCCCGCGATCGAGGTAATAATCGAAGACAGCTCTCGCTCGTTCGCGTCCTAACTGGGTTCCGTAGCGATCCAGTTCGGAATTGTCGGTATACCCACGAATGAGCAAATGGCAGTCGGGATTCTCACGGAGTTCGCGGATGTTCTCATCAAGACGAGAAAGTGCGTCGGGGCTAAGGTCCGCTTCTCCATAACTAAAGCTGGCCGTGTTGAGATCCGCAATATTGCATGCGCAACAGGGTTCTGGCTCCGGCCTACATTCGGGCCGGTTGGGGAACTCAGCGCAGCACGCCGGGCTGCCAGGATTTGTCTCGTAGCATGGCGGTTCTGGTTCACATTCAGGTCGGTTGGGGTACTCCGCGCAGCAAGCAGGGCTGCCAGGATCCGTCACATAACATGGTATTGGTGGCGGTGGCGGAGGTGCACCTCCGAACCCGAAGTTGAGTCCGCCTGTGAAGAGGGTAGTGTGGAATCTGTTGTCGAAGTTGAAGTCGCCTTCCGGGTCGACGTCCGGGTCTTCCTTGCACTCAGGAAGCTCGGGGAATTTCTTGCACTTACATGCCATGCCGTCCGGGTCGACTTCGCAAGGATCGCCGCCGCCGCCTGAGTTCGCTGTTACTGGAGACACGGCTTCCCCTAGCTCATTGAGCAGGAAGCGGTAGCTGCCCTCCAGATAGAACGAGACGTTGCGCGAGAGGCGGAAGTCAACACCCAGACCGGCCGGAATGAAGTACGCCGTCCGTTCGCGGTCCAGCGTGTCAATGAAGTCATCCTGCCCGAATGGGTCTGCGATGAGCGCCCCGAATCCAGAGAAGATGTAAGGCACGACGTTGCTACGGCGGTGCGATGCCGTCAGGATGAGGTCGCCCTCGGCAAGCAGCAGCTCGTTGGTGAGGAACGGGTTCTGGCCCGGCCCTACGCCATCCACTTCGCTCGCGCCGATGTTGAGGAGCCCACCGACAGCGCGGAAGTATACCTTGTCGCGTACGAGCGGGAAGGAAAGGTTGGCCGTAACGCCAAGGCGTGTCTGCGAGACGTTTTCCTGGTCGTCAGGCGATCCGTAGAGGATGTTGGGGCCGAAGTAGCTGAAGGGGCCGATACCAATGCCAAGGCGTACGCCCGGCGCGTTGTCCTGAGTCTGATCCAGCGTGTGGTAGGGCGTTTGCGCGTCAGCAGTTAATGCGAGCGCGAATCCGAGGCCAAGCGCAAGGATGAGCGTACGGGATAGCATGTGCCTAAGGGGGAGAGAGTGGAAGTTCTTCAGTGGAGAGAGGCAGTTCCTAACCGAAGGCAGGACTGTCCATGGACATGCCTCACAAAAAGAGGAGCAATATGCTTGCGCAGGATATAATCGTGAGATGTGAATCGTAAACGTTACATGAACGGCAGTTAGAGTCTAAAAACCATTCAACCTCCAGCAATCCTTACAGCAGTGATTACGGCTACCGAAGAGACGACGTGAACAGGAAAACTTTCTGCTGACGCCCATGAAAAGGGGCGGCCTCGCAATCATGCGGGTCCGCCCCTTCTTTATTCAAACCGTGGGGTCCGAATCCTTCTTAGTTGAAGCCTCCGAGGCGGGAGCAGTCAACAGGGATGGAGTCGGAACGGCGCGCGTTACGGTCGCCCGGTCCCGGATCTTCCTTCGAGTTGGAGTCCGGATGTTCACCGAGGCCGCGAGACACAATCCTACTCGCGTCGATGCCATTGGCAACGTAGTACGCTTGTACTTCGTCAGCACGGCGCTCGGAGAGGCGCAGCTTGTCGCGCTCCTGATCGTCGGCATAGCCATCAATCACGATGCAGATGTCCGGACAGCGCGAAAGGACGCCTATGTTTTCATCAAGTCGGCCGCGTCCTTCGCTGCTGAGAGAGTTCATCTGGTAGTCGAAGAAGACCGTATTAAGCTCCGCTACTTCTTCGCAGAAGCCACCAAGGACAGTCACCGTACATGTCGAACTGTCACTGCCCGCGGCATTTGTTGCTGTAACGGTCACAAGGTAGGTGCCTGGGGCGCTGTAGTTATGAGTAGCAGGCAGGCTGCTAGCAGTGGAGCCATCCCCGAAGTGTACACTCACCGAAGGCTCCGAACCTGTGATATTACCGGAGACGGTAATTGTCTGGCCGATATCTGTGCGGCTTGGCGAGACGCGGCAACTTGCCGTCGGTGCTTCGGCTACTTCAGCTACGTTCACGAGGCAGGTGTCGGTGTCGGAATTGTAAGGCCCTTCAGCCGAAAAGGAGACCGTGTAGGAACCAGGTGCCGAGAAAGCGTGCAAGGCGGTCATGCCACTTCCGGTAGTTCCGTCGCCAAAGTTCCACGAATAGGAGACAGGCTGTGAGGCGTCAGCGTTGCTCGAAGCTGTGAACGAGCCATTCTGGCCCACGATCAGCTCCGATGAACAGTCCGCCATCACATCGACGTTCACACCGGCACCCTTGAAGAAAAAGCGGAGGCCACCGCCATAAAATGTTAGTGCGTCGTAATCGGCATCATCTGCCCACGGGAGACTGTTTGCACTCGGGTCGGAGCTGTCAACGGCGTCATCCGGGAAGATCAGAGAGCCGGAGCCTTCAAGGAACAGCGAAACTTGACGACCCAACAGAATATCCAGGCCACCGCCTAGATGCGGCCCGTATCCCGCTATCCTATTGCCGCTGCGGGGATCCTCACCCTGCCCCCGAATCACTACGCCACCAAATTGAATGTAGGGGCTGACTTTCCAACCAGGTATGAGATTAAAGCGGAATAGTCCTTGCAATTGTGATACAGAGGTACCCGCATTGATCTGTCCGGCTTGCAAAGTGACTGGGCTTAGAGCGTTGGTGCGATCAAGATTGTTGTACTGCCCGTAAAAGAAACCAATGCCAAAACTAAGAGCGCGTGTAAACTGGTAGCCGATCTCGCCACCACCACCAAAGCCAAGATCACGGATCATCCACGCTAAAGAGCCAGAATCATCGCCAGCGGGCGCAGAACCAGTCCCGTCGAGTTCGCCGCCGTAGGCGATCGCTCCACCGCGAGCGGAAATGTAAA
Source organism: Rubricoccaceae bacterium (assembly GCA_024639085.1). Taxonomy (GTDB): domain Bacteria; phylum Bacteroidota; class Rhodothermia; order Rhodothermales; family Rubricoccaceae; genus JAHEJB01. The sequence continues at coordinate 16,534 of JAHEJB010000013.1, forward strand.
GTGTTTCGCTAGGTCGCTGAGCGCTCGCAACCGTCGTTGCAACACACAGTGCGACGATGGCAACGAGAGGCAAGAATCGAAGAGTACGTTCCATGGGGCAGAAGACGATCGAGTGATTGACGGCGGAAATGGCGTCGCTACTCGATATACCAATCTCACCAAAGCGCGTGGAGGCGGAGAACTTTGGGCAATCGAGAAAGAGCGTAGTTCACCTTTTTGATAATACTCCGTAAAACTTTATACCCCAACAAAACAGTACAAAATTATGGTTCAAGGAAGTTCGCCCTAAATCGCAACTGTCTGTGGCTTAGGACGCGAAACTGTACTGTTCCGTGTTTTATCCAAAATAGAAAGGGCGGCCCCGCATGAAAGCGAGGCCGCCCTTTTGATATTCAGACCGTGAGGTCCAAATCCGTCTTAGTTGAAGCTTCCGAGGCGGGAGCAGTCAACAGGGATGGAGTCGGCACGGCGTGCGTTACGGTCGCCCGGTCCCGGATCTTCCTTCGAATTGGAGTCCGGATGCTCACCGAGGCCGCGAGCAACAATCCTGCTCTCGTCGATGCCGTTGGCGACATAGTACGCTTGTACTTCGTCAGCACGGCGCTCAGAGAGGCGCAGCTTGTCGCGCTCCTGATCGTCGGCGTAGCCGTTGATCACGACGCAGATGTTCGGACAGCGTGTGAGAACCTCGATGTTCTCGTCAAGGCGGCTACGCGCCTCGCTGCTGAGCGAGCTCATCTCGTAGTCGAAGTAGACCGTGTTCAGTTCGGTCACTTCGTCGCAGAAGGAGTCGCCGATAGTCACTGTACACGTGCTGCTGTCGCTACCGTAGGCGTTGGTCGCCGTCACTGTGACGGTGTAGGTGCCTGGGTCGCTGTAGCTATGCGTAGCGGGTAGGCTGCTGGCTGTTGCGCCGTCGCCGAAGTCTACGCTGACCGTGTAAGGCTCGGAGCCTGTGATAGTGCCCGATACCGTAACCGTCTGGCCGATGTCTGCGCGGCTTGGCGAGACGCGGCAGCTGGCCGTTGGTGCTTCGGTTACTTCAACCACGTTCACGAGACAGGTGTCTGTGTCGGAGTTGTAGGGGCCATCAGCCGTAACGGAGACGGTGTAGGAACCAGGAGCCGAGAAGGCGTGGGAGGCGGTCATACCGCTTCCGGTGGTTCCGTCGCCGAAGTTCCATGCGTAGGAGACGGGCTGTGAGGCGTCGGCGTTGCTCGAAGCCGTGAACGAGCCACTCTGGCCTACGTTCAACTCCGAAGAACAGTCTGCCATCACGTTGACGTTTACACCAGGACCCTTGAAGAAGAAGCGGAGACCGCCTCCATAAAGGTTCAGGTTGTCATAATCCGCGTCGTCACCAAAGGGAACGGTACCGCCTCCTGGATTTGAGCTGTCAACGGCGTCATCTGGGAAGACAAACGTAGTTGTTGCTTCCAGGAAGAGTGAAACCTTGCGGCCCAACTGCAGATCAAGGCCACCTCCCAATAGAGGACCGTATCCAGTGATATCGCTGCCACCGGCATCAACACCCTGGCCTCGAACTACGGACGCACCAAGCTCGATGTAAGGCGTAAGCCTTGAGCTAGGCCATGGCATGTAACGGAACATCGCCTGAATCTGGCTAACATTCTCATCCGCGTTCAACTGGCAGCCTGTTCGAGGCGGCGTGTTGTTACCAGAGCATCCCGGGATGTTGGGGTTAGCGGCATCATCACGATCAAGGTTGGCATACTTGCCATACAAGTAACCGACCGCAAATCCGAGATGCTGGTCAAACTGGTATCCGATCTCGCCGCCGAAGCCATAGCCAAGATCGCTGAAGAGCCATCCGAATTCGCTATCAGCGTCGCCGAACGAAAAGCCGGTACCGTCGAGTTCGCCGCCGTAGGCGGTCGCACCGCCTCGGAGGCCAATGAAGAGTGTATTGCTAGGGCGCTGTGCCTGGACTTCCGTCATAAAGACGAGAGTCAGCATGGCAAGACAGCCGAGCATAAATGAAGATGGTAGACGCTTGGTCATAGTCTTCTCCTTTCGGTTCTGGGGCATGGAGAGTGAGGGTAGAAGTTGTTGGCTGCTCCGTTCAGAGGACGAGGCCCATCTGAACAGGAACACGGATTCGAGTGTATCGAAAGAGACGTGAGCGCACGGTGTTTGACGCCGTTGCCCAGTATGCAAAATAATACGCAGACTTGCAAAAAGAACAAGCTGAGTCAAACGCTGAAAACACAACGCAGAACGGAAGATTTGCCCTTCAAATTTTCTGCGCAGTGCGAATTCTCTTTCTTTGTTACGCTCGGGAATGCCAAAAAACGAACGAGGTGGCATGGAATCGCACACGCTCGCAGGGGGTACGCTTAGTCGATCGTGCTCACGAAACGCTCCAAACGGCTTTTCATGTTTGCCGCTTTATTGGGGTGGAGGAGTCGCCTCGTAGCCAGGCGATCAAGCTGAGCCTTCACCGCATTCAGTTTCTGATCAGCGTCCTCGCGGGATGTTGTTTCGCGCAAGTCTTTGATCATCGTACGGACGCGGGCATGATGGAAACGGTTGCTCAAACGGCGTTTTGCCGATTGGCGGACTCGTTTTGCAGCTGATTTGTGCTGTGGCATAGGTGATATTGTGCGATCTGGTACTGCTAAAGTAAGGACGACGACCTAAAAGATCCGGCACTTCCTTGCCGTCTCGGAGTAATTCTGCTTCACTGGGGATTGTGCGGCAACGCCGTGCTAATCTGCTAATTTAGTACGCTGTCTATGCAGATACCGCGAAACAGAAGACTTTTAAAGCTTCGTCCGGCAAGTTTTGCGAGCAGTGAGTTGCAGAATACAGTTTTGTTACCTAATTGAACGACGGACGTCTTGAATCTCCTTTTCCTCCGCGACCTATTTGCCCGCTCTGGGACAACTCGTACGATTGTTCTGCTGGAGCAGGACATGATGGCCTCGCCGAGGCAGTATGAAGTGAAGCCCAAAAGCCTTCTTTATGGAATCGGAGCATTCACACTTGTATCTGTACTGCTCGTTGTTGGCGTCTTTCTATTCACACCTGTTCGCGGCTTGTTCGGAGGAACTAATCTCGAAAACTATCGCGGAATAGCTGAACTGAATGCGCGTAGAGCGGCTGCGTTTGAGGACTCCGTTGCCACCCAGTACCGCCAAATCACTCAATTGCGTGCGCTGATTACGGGAGACCTGGACAGCTTGACAACCACAGTTCCCGTCTCCGATGATCCCCTTCTTCCCGAACCTGCCGAAGCCGAGGCTGTTCTTGGCGTGACGCTGGATGAACCGCTCTCTCCAAACCAATCCGTGCACGAACAACCCGCCGTGCCGTTCCGGTGGCTGGATGTTAGTGGAGATACCGACCCTCTGCCAGGATCTGTCGCAGAGGCTTATCTCTCCAGTCTGCGTCTCCCAGCTCTTCCTCCTGCAGAGGGTTTCTTCACACGTGGGTTCAACGCACGACAAGGCCATTTTGGACTTGATATAGCCGTAGACGATGGATCACCCATTCGAGCGGTTGGTGATGGCTACATAGTTTTCGCAGACTGGACGCATGAAGGGGGATATGTCATTGCCGTTCAACACGCAGACGGCTACCTATCGGTTTACAAACACAACTCAAGCCTGCTAAAGAGAATCGGCGACCGCGTAGGTAGCCGTGAAACCGTTGCTCTCAGCGGAAACACAGGCGAAATTACCTCCGGGCCACACCTTCATTTTGAATTGTGGAGAAATGGCCTTGCGCAGGATCCACGGACACTATTCGTGACGCCATAAATCCATGAGTGTTTGGAATCGTAAGAATTTGGCCTTAACTAATCGGCCCGCCCCATCGCAAACCCCCGCACCCATGGCCAGAAACCTGACACCAGAGTCCACATCGAATCCCGCAGAACAGCACAACATCCTGGGTAAAGACACAGTAATCGAAGGCACGCTACGTTCGAGTGGCAACGTACATATTAGTGGTACGGTCAAAGGCAATGTAGAGGTTCAGGGGCGGACCGTTGTGATGCCCGGTGGTGCTGTGGAAGGCGAGGTTTCCTCTACTACAGCCGAAATTGGTGGGAAGGTCCAAGGGCAGATCGCTGTTAGCGAACGCCTTGTTCTGAAATCGACTGCAGTTGTGGATGGAGATCTGCGTACCGCCAAATTGGTTATCGAAGACGGCGCTTCGTTTTCTGGACGTTGCGACATGAGCGGATCTTCCCGATCATCGCGTTCAACAGAAAAAGAAAGCCCTGGCGACGTCTCAAGACCTACGCGAATGCTGGGAGGTAATCCAGACGCACAAAAGGATGCGGTGAAGGCCTAGCAAGCATGGCGGACTCTTCCTCTGGTCCATCGTACGAAAAGCAAGCTCTGGACGACACCACTGGAGATACCTGGGATGAGGAAGACTCCTGGACAAGAGACGACTGGAAGAATGCAGACTGGGGAAAACCCGCCGCGCCGAGACTGAATACAGCAAGAGCGAGTCAACCAGGCGGAATAGCTTCGTATGGCAAGGGCATGATGGATGCCGGGCCATACCTCTCGCTCGGTATGCAGATTGCTTTTGGGATGGTGTTGTTTGTCGGAATCGGATACGGTGTAGATCAATGGCTTAACTCGACACCATGGGGAATGATTGTGGGTGCCTGTGTAGGGATGATCGGCGTGTTCTATCTGGTCGTCAGAATGGCAAGAGAGGCGGACGCGGACCAGAAAGAGAAGCAATGACAGCACGGCAGTTAGAACCTGCCCAGGAGTTGGTGCGGACCGAGTTACAAAGAGCGATGCCGCCTCCTTTCTACCGGAATTCACTTACCCTTGCAGACGCCTCAATAAGGGCCGATCTAACTTTGCCGCCCTTCCGTTTGACGTATCTCTCGATTGAGGTTCTCAACGGCTGTCTCCCTCCTTTCGCATGATCTGATGGAAGTTGCCCTTTGGACGAGTATCGTCCTTGGCGTTCTTCTAGGGCTTGCGAACGTAGCGGCTGGCTTTCTGTCTTACAGAGTTGCCCGCAACAAGCCTCACGGGACGTTCATGGTGATCGTCTTCGGAGGGATGGTGGGAAGGATGATGCTTGTGCTTGCCTTGCTGGCCATAATCATCGTTTTCCTGCCGGTCAGTCGGGTTGGCTTTGTCGGCGCATTCTTCGCCACATTTGCGCTAGCCACGGTTGCGGAGATCATCTTGTTGCAACGCTGGGCCTCGAAGCCCTCTTCTTCCATCGAAAGCCTGCCCCGTTAACGGGAGCTGAAGCCTGTGTTTCTTGTGCCTCGCTTGCGGACCTTACCGGCCTTCCTGCTAAGCCTTTTTGCTGTCGTGCTTCTCGCCGGACCTGTGTCCGCGCAGGGGCATGAGGATGCACAGGATGTTGTCCACGAAGAAGAGCTTGACGCACTGCATCACTCTGCAGATGGTTTCTACCTCGACTTCACGCCCGGACCTAAGGTTCAGTTGCCGAGGATATTCGTCGTGCGAGGAGAGGATGGAGGTCTTGGCTTCAAGTTTTTTGGATCAACCACGGCGGCTGTCGAATCGGGAGAATTTGTAGCTGGTGCTGCACATGGTGAAGACCCAGAGGCACATGGTGCGCCCGATGATCACGGTGAGGCTGCTTCAACAGAATCCGCCGAAGCTCATGCCGATCCCCTTGAAGCTGGCATCGTACCCGCGCATGGTGAGATCGTGGCTGACCTGTCTTTCACTCGACACACCATTTTTATGATGCTGGCGGCGCTGATGCTGCTCATCATCTTCCTTCCGCTTGGTGCGAAGTACCGAAAGGGCATCGGCCGAACGAGCGCCCCCAAAGGCCGCCTCCAGAACGCGATGGAAGCACTCGTCATCTACGTGCGCGAGGAGATCGCCAAGCCAACGATGGGCGACAAGTACGCCAAGTACATGCCCTACCTGCTGTCGGCGTTCTTTTTCATTCTCTTCGGCAACCTGCTCGGACTCTTTCCATTCGGCGCGACGATGACCTCCAACATTGCCGTGACGGCGGTGCTGGCCGGATTCACCTTTGTCGTTACTCAATTCGCAGGAACGAAAGATTACTGGGGGCACATCTTCAATCCTCCCGGCGTCCCGTTTCTGGTAAAGTTCATCATGGTGCCTATTGAGTTCCTGGGCATCTTTACCAAGCCGTTTGCACTCGCCATTCGTCTATTTGCAAACATGACGGCTGGCCACCTTGTCATCCTGAGCCTGATTGGCCTCATCTTTTCATTTGGACAGATTTTCGGTGACGCCGTCGGGTGGGGTACCTCGCTCGCGGCCGTACCGATGACGGTCTTCGTGTACTGCCTGGAGCTGCTGATCGCCTTCATTCAGGCCTACGTGTTCACCATTCTATCTGCCCTCTTTATTGGAATGGCTGCTGCTGAGCATGAGCATCACGGGCACGACGATCATCACGACCAGACGGCGCATGAGAAAGCCGTTCAAGTCTCCAGCGGTATGTCAACTGATGGGAACGGTCAGATTTACCACGAACCTGAAAAGACAGTAGGCACCGAAGCCGTTCTGGCCCTCGCACCTGCCTGATTTTCTTCGAAGGGGCTCCACGCCGCCTTCCCCGAATATCAACAACCAGCGGGCCCCGAGTCCGTCTCCTAAACCGTCCACCGACACTTACTCACCCCAACCTCCATCATCATGGATCCTGCATCCCTCGGATATCTCGGAGCCGGTCTTGGCGCCGGTCTTGTTGCCCTCGGCGCCGGTCTCGGCATTGGCCGCCTCGCAGCTTCTGCCCTCGAAGGCGCAGCGCGTCAGCCAGAGGCCTCAGGCGATCTTCGTACCACGATGATTATCGCCGCCGCCCTTATTGAGGGTGTGGCCCTCTTCGGCCTGGTGATCTGTATCATCCTGGCAACGGCGTAACTGGTTCGGGGGATGGCCTCACCGGGCGTCCCCCGCTTCTTTTCGTCTATCCACGCCACTTGAATCATGACGCTACTTGTTGCCTCGTCTTTGTTGTCGCCCCATTTCGGGCTGATTTTCTGGACGCTCATCGTTTTCGCGATTCTGCTTTTTGTCCTCGGCAAGTATGCCTGGGGCCCGATGGTCGGCGCACTCGACGAGCGTGAGAAAACTATTGAGGAGTCTCTGACACGCGCCGAAAGCGCCCTTGAAGAAGCCCGCAAAATGCAGGAAGACAACGAGGCCGCTCGCCGCGATGCCGAGCGTCAGGCGCAAAGCATTCTCCGCGATGCACGCGATGCTTCCGATCAGCTTCGAACCGAAGAAGTCGAGAAAACAAAAGCACAGCTCGCGCAGATGCAAGAGCAAGCCCGCGCCGATATCGAGCGGGAGAAGACGCAGGCCCTCACGGCCTTGCGGTCTGAAGTCGCCAGCCTCGCCATTGGCGCAGCCGGAAAGATTCTCGACGAGAACCTGGACGATGATCGCCAGCGAAAGCTCGTGGACTCCTTTCTCGACGATCTGCCGCAGAACTAGGCGTCAAGCCAGACCGCTATGAGCCACCCAGTCGCACGCAGGTACGCCCTTGCCCTCTATCAGGAGGCGCAGGAAAAAGGCGTGGCCGATCGAATTGACGACGACATGGACACGCTCCGTGAGACGCTACACGGCTCGCGCGAACTCGTTTCTATGTTTCGCAGTCCGATCATTTCGCGCCCGAAGAAAGAAGCGGTTCTCAACCGCCTCTTCGATGGCAAGGTGGATAACCTGACAATGCGGTTCATCAAGCTGCTAGTTGAAAAGGAAAGGGAAGAACTGCTTCCCGATACCGTTTCAGCCTACAGCGCACTAAAAGACGAGCGTCTTGGTGTCGTTGAAGCACACGTCCGCACGGCGAAGCCGCTTGGCTACGACGAAGCCGAATCCCTGCGCAAAGCTCTCGAAGCTCGTTCGGGCAAGAAGGTCCGGATGAAGATGGACGTCGAGCCGTCATTGAAAGGTGGGCTCGTCGTTCGCATCGGTGACAAGGTCTTCGACCGCAGTGTTCGCCATCAACTCCAGGTTCTTAGTGCGCAGTTTCAGGAGCGCGCTTTCCTTAGCCAGAATTGACTTTGTGTGATCTGATGACCTCCATCACATTCACACTCACACTAAATAACGACTATGTCAACCGCAATTCGTCCCGATGAAGTCACTGCCGTTCTCCGCTCGGAGTTAGGCGGATTTGAGTCCGAGACCGACGTTTACGAAGTCGGCACCGTACTCCAGGTAGGTGATGGTATCGCGCGCCTTTACGGCCTCGGAAACGTGCAGGCGGGTGAGCTCATCGAGTTCCCCGACAGCAACGTTACGGGCATGGTGCTCAACCTCGAAGAGGACAACGTGGGTGCCGTGCTCTTTGGCGAAGCCAACGCCGTGAAGGAAGGCCACGAAGCACGACGTACGGGCCGTATTGCCTCGATTCGTGTGTCAGAGAGCATGTTGGGACGCGTAATCGACCCGCTTGGAAATCCAATTGACGGTAAGGGACCGTTGACAGGCGAGACATACGAAATGCCACTGGAGCGCAAGGCGCCGGGCGTTATTTATCGTGAGCCGGTTTCTGAACCGCTACAGACAGGCCTCAAGGCTATCGACTCGATGGTGCCGATCGGTCGCGGGCAGCGCGAACTCGTTATCGGCGACCGCCAGACGGGCAAGACAGCGGTTCTGATCGATACGATCATCAACCAGAAGCGTACGCACGAAGAAGGCGACAAGCCGGTTTACTGTGTGTATGTGGCTGTCGGCCAGAAGAACTCTACGGTGGCGCAGGTTCAGTCGGCGTTGGAGAAGGCTGGCGCGATGGACTACACAGTTATCATTTCTGCCCCAGCGTCCAGCCCAGCGCCGCTCCAGTTTATTGCGCCCTTTGCCGGTGCATGTATCGGCGAGCTTTTCCGCGATACGGGCCGCCACGCGCTCTGCATCTACGACGACCTCTCCAAGCAGGCCGTTGCCTACCGCGAAGTGTCATTGCTGCTTCGTCGTCCTCCAGGTCGTGAGGCATACCCGGGCGACGTGTTCTATCTCCACAGCCGCCTCCTCGAGCGCGCCGCAAAGATCAACGCAACCGACTCGATTGCGCAGAACATGAACGACCTGCCCGATTCGCTGAAGGGCAAGGTAAAGGGAGGAGGCTCGCTGACAGCGCTGCCGGTCATTGAAACGCAAGCTGGTGACGTTTCCGCCTACATCCCAACGAACGTGATTTCGATCACGGACGGTCAGATCTTTCTCGAAACAAATCTCTTCAACTCCGGCGTCCGCCCCGCTATCAACGTAGGTATCTCTGTATCCCGTGTGGGCGGAAACGCGCAGATTAAGGGGATGAAGAAGGTTTCTGGCACGCTCCGCCTCGACCTTGCTCAGTTCCGCGAGCTGGAGGCGTTTGCCAAGTTCGGTTCCGATCTCGATCCGGCTACGCAGCGTCAGTTGAACCGTGGTGCTCGACTTGTCGAGATTCTCAAGCAGGGCCAGTACCAGCCTGTTGCTGTAGAAGAACAGGTCGCGATTATCTACGTCGCCGGGAAGGGCCTGATTGACCATGTGCCGATTTCAGACGTGAAGGCATTCGAATCTGAGTTCCGCGAAGCATTGCGCCTCAAGCACGCCGATGTTCTCGCATCGGTGACCAAGACGGGCCAGATGTCCGAAGAAGCCACAGCCGTATTCGAACAAGAGGCCAACGACCTCGCCGCTCAGTACACCTCCTAGATCGTAGGGACGACCCGACGGGTCGGCCCCTGCCGCAAGACCACGCACGATGGCTAGCCTCCGCGACATCCGCACCCGTATCGGGTCTGTTAAGAACACGCAGCAAATTACTCGCGCCATGAAAATGGTGGCGGCGGCAAAGTTGCGGAAGGCACAGGAGCGAATCTTTACGGCCCGGCCGTACGCATTCAAGATTCGTGAGCTGATCGGACACCTTCGTCAGCGCCTTGACCCCCTGAGTCATCCACTTTTCCGGCCTCGGGAGGAGATACGTTCGGTACTGCTCATTGTCGTCACATCGGATCGTGGACTCGCAGGCGCGTTCAACACGAATATCCTGAAGAAGGCCGAAGAGCGCATTTCGGAGGCCTACGCGGACTACAAAGCAACAAATGATCTACACATCCTGGCGATAGGCAGGAAGGCGCACGAGTACTTCGCCAAGCGTGGCTACAACCTCGTTGGCGACTTCCGGGGGGTCTTTAATGATCTGCAGTTTCCAATCTCTGGTAGGATAGTAGATCTCGCCGTGGAAGGCTTTGACGTAGGCAATTGGGATCACGTTGAAGTGGTCTACAACGAGTTCAAGAACACGATTTCGCAGAACCGGATCGCCGAGCAGCTGCTTCCCGTTCCGACGGGCGATTTTATCACGCCGGTCATGAAGGCCAGCGCTGATTACGGTGAAGTAGAAGAATCAGCGGGAGAAGTCGAGTACATCTTTGAACCGAGCCCCGAGGTATTGCTGGAGCGCCTGATCCCCGAGTTCATGCAGTACCAGCTCTGGCGGATGCTCCTCGAATCCAACGCCGCCGAGCAAGGCGCGCGCATGGTGGCCATGGACAACGCGACCACCAACGCAGGCGAGTTGTTGAAGGACCTCCAGCTCACGTACAACCGTGCTCGCCAAGCCGCGATTACGACAGAGATCATCGAGATTTCAAGTGGCGCGGATGCGCTGGCTGCTGACTAGCAGCTACCTCAGCACCTCAAGCATCTCCTCAATCCGCGTCAGCTTGACGCGGGGACGGCCCAGTTTTTCGCCTGCTACGGTTTCCAGACCGTCGATTTGCTGCCAGTCTGCGTAGGAAAAGCATTGAGGCTGACGCTCGCGGACGAGGCTTTCAGCAGAAACTGAATCGGCGTTTGAAGGATCCAGATGGCTTCCGACTGAGGCGTCTTCCAGCATGTGTCTGACCGTTTCCTGCGCATCCGGTTTGTTGGTTCCGATGACGCCCGACGGACCACGCTTAATCCACCCGGCGACGTAGAGACCGGGTACCGGGCTGCCATCTGGTTCTTCCAGAACGCGTCCTTCGTCGTTTGGAACGAGCGCCCAATCATCTCTAAAAGGAACGTCAGGCAAGGCTACTCCTCGATAACCGACAGAGCGGAAGACGAGGCCGCATGACAACTCTTCTGTTTCTTCCGTAGCGTGGGAGCTTAATCGGCCAGAACCACTTTTAAATAACTCGTTTCGCACAAGTCGAACGCCGCCGACACGTCCCGAGCCATCGTCGATTATTTCCGTCGGCGAGACCAAAAATCGCAACGCAATCCGCTTCGATTTGCCTTCAAGTGTACGCTGTGCGGCTTCCTGAAGTAGGTCGACCTTTTTGTTGAGAAGCCGATCATCCGCAGCCTCCACGTCTTCCCTACTGAGTGCGTCCAACTCGGCTTCGTCGCTACGGACGATGAAATCGGCGTCCTGCATCTCGCCCAATTCTTTTACTTCCGGGTTAGTGAACGCAGCCTGTGCAGGGCCACGTCGCCCCAGCATGACAACTTCTCGCACCTTGCTCTCACGCAACGCTTCCAGCGCGTAGTCGGCAATGTCTGTCGTTGCCAGTTCTTCAGGCGTCCGACATAGAATGCGCGCCACATCCACCGCCACATTGCCCACGCCTACGACGACGACGCGCTCGCAGGAAAGATCAAAAGAGCAGTCCCGGTAGTCGGGATGACCGTTGTACCACCACACGAATTCTGTAGCTGAGTGGCTGCCTTGCAGATCTTCGCCCGGAATGCCCAGGCTTCGATCTGTTTGTGCTCCCGTCGTAAAAAGAACCTGATGGTAATGCTGTCTAAGCTCTTCAAGCTTCACATGTTCGCCAAAGCGGACATTACCAAAGAACCGAAATCGTTCGTGGCTCGCCACCTTGTCGAACACACGCGTGACGTTCTTGATCTTTTGATGGTCGGGCGCAACACCACTGCGGACGAGCCCGAAAGGCGTAGGCAACTCGTCCAGCATATCCACTTCTACAACAACATCGTCTTGCTTCAGCAGGGCATCGGCGGCATAGAAGCCTGCCGGACCCGCACCAACGATGGCCACGCGGAGTGGGGTAGAGTCTGTTCCGATTGAGGACATAGAGACCGTAGATTTTTGAGCGACTCAAGGATACGCGTCGGCGCGGAAACACGGTATAGGGTCTTACGTACTTCGGAATGCTTCCACGTTCGGACAAAATCCACTTGGTTCGGCGTGGGCGTGCTTTCTATTTTCCCTGCCCCGCCATTCAGCGGGCAAGCAACGGAGAGGTGGGTGAGTGGCTGAAACCACAGGTTTGCTAAACCTGCGTACTCCGCTAGGGGTACCGAGGGTTCGAATCCCTCCCTCTCCGCAAGGGAAATCTGATACGAAGGGCACGCCGAGTTTACTCGAGCGTGCCCTTCGCAGATAAAAAAGGGCGAAGCCCCAGATTTCTATTGCAGGATCCTCGCAAACGGGATGGGCGTCAGCCAATCCTCTTGCCGACTTTGGATTTACTTGATCCCTCGGGATTGCCGCGTCGCAGAGCCTGTCCTAAGTGTAGTCGAAGGACTCCTCGTAATGACGGTGTTTGAGCGCGCCAACCAATCCAAAAGCCCGCCGATGGCTACGTTTGCTAAATGACCCTCGTTTCTGCTTTTCTGCTTCTGTTTCTGGTGATGGACCCGGCGGGCAACCTCCCGTTGTTCGTGGCCGCCTTGAAGCCGGTCGACCCAACGCGGAGGCGACTTGTAATCATTCGCGAGTTGCTAATCGCTCTCGCAGTATTGGTTCTGTTTCTTTTTGCCGGGCCATACGTTCTTCAGGGGATTGGCATCTCCGAGCAGGCACTGTCCATAGCAGGTGGAATTATTCTCTTCCTGATTGCGCTGCGGATGATTTTCCCGGGCGCGGGAGGGTCGCCAGGAGAAGAGCTTGAGGGAGAGCCGTTCGTTGTTCCGCTGGCCATTCCTTTCCTTGCGGGACCGAGCGCGATGGCTTCTGTGATGCTCATCATGAGCAGCGATCCACAACAGTGGCCTGTCTGGCTGCTTGCCGTACTTCTCGCCTGGGCTGCGTCGGCGGCAATTCTGATGCTAGGGGAAAGGCTTAGTGGCTTTTTCGGTGCTCGAGGTTTGATTGCCATCGAGCGGTTAATGGGAATGGTGCTCACCGCGGTGGCTGTGGAGATGTTTATGAATGGCTTGCAAGCGTTTGGCTCCGGTTAGCGACTGACGAGACTGAAAGTGGTACTTCGGAGACGGAGAGCACCGTCCAGTACAATTCTATTGCGTGAACAGCTGGGGCTGCATTACCCCTGCCACGGGCCCATTTGGCACCTATCTTTGTCGCCCCCTCTTCTTTTATGCTTCGTTAGAGGCCGGCGTGAAAGCCCCCCCAACACAGACGCCTCGTGACTTCTCGGTCGACTCCATCGTGCTGACGATGAAGAAGCGACCGGTTGCCTCCATGGTGCTTGCGGGGATCGTACTGCTATCAGCAATGAGTGCGGCATTCATGATCCGGCAGAACGATCCGATAGACGAAGCTGAAATTGCCCGTCGTCTCGCAGCCGATCAGGTTGCGTACTCCGCGGCATTGCGGCAATCACCGCTGTCACTGGGTGGAGAGCTGGCAACCGGCTCGCTTGAACAAGGGGATGCGCTCAGTTACGATGAACACCTGGAAGACTATTTCTATTATGAGCCTCCGGATTCCAGCTCATTCTCGATTATCCTGACCTCGGCAGCGTTTGTCCCGGATTTGACGGTCACGACGCCGGATGGTCGTCGTCTTGCGGCATCCGCGTTGATGCAAACGAATTATCGTGCAGAGGTTCTGGACCTGTCAGGAATGGGACGGTATGAGATAACCGTCACGACAAGGGATAAGGGCCAAGAAGGAGCGTATGAAGTGTCTGCAGGAGCGCCCGACATGCCCGTTCTCATGAACGCACGTGAAGCCACCCACGAAGACACGCTGGGTGTCGTAGGGCTCCTTCGTGCAGGACGCTACGAACAAAGCTATCTAGTCGAGGCCCGTCCAGGGGAACCTGTAATCCTGAGCGTATATGCCAAAGATTTTACTCCAAGGGTCCATATCCTCGGGCCGGAAGGTGAGGTTGTGGAGCCATGGAGTTCGGTTGAGAGGCGTGTGGATGAAGACAGCACCCGTGTTACCGTACTTCGTTTTCGACCGGGCAGTGAAGAACCTTATTTGCTGCTAGCCACGTCGGAGGAGAGAGCCGCACAGGGTTCGTACATCGTTGAGTTGGAGACCGTCCGTGTTCTCGCTATTCGAACGGATAGCGGTGAGGTCAGCGCAAAACTCGGCGAACGAAGCTGGTTCAAATCAGGCAAGTACATCGATACGTACCGCTTCAATGCAAGCGCCGACGATCAGGTGGTGATCTCGGTGCGCTCAAGCGAATTCTCGCCCCGACTGGTTCTTCGCCGTGGAGAGCGTGGCGTGGCGTCAGCAGAAGGCGGGTCCTCTGCGCGAATAGCTAGGACGCTCAGCTCAACGTCCGGCTACGAACTAGACGTGACCAGCGTGGATGACGGGGAAGGCGGCTCTTATGTCGTCTCCGTCACGATTGACGAGCCAACGGGTCCCCGAACACAATCGTTCAATACTGAGGCTCGAAGAGTGGGCAATTCCTTCCGCGACAACAGGTTTGAGGTTACCGTTACAGGGGTAAACATGGCGCGCGTCTCAGAAGGTCGCGTGCGGGTTCGGCTGGATGTGACGGAGCGGTCGCTCGACTTCGAAGGCGAATGGGACGAGTGGGCACGCAGGGCTCGCTATGCTTGGGTTACGGATGACACAGGCCGTCGGTACAATGCGGAAGCATCAGAGGCGCAGGGTGGGGCTGGTGATCTCGTTGTGCCCGGCGGATCACGAAGTGGTCGGCTGACCTTCTACGGACCATCGGCAGGAGACACGCCGAGTAGCATTACGCTCCACTTCCCCATTGGCGCGAACAGAGGCACAATCGTGTCCATCCCGGTCTCGTTGCAGCGTTAACGGCCTAGGTTCTTCCAGGTTTGGCCGCTAGGGCGTATTCTCCGCCGTCTTGTCCGTTCTATCAGCAGAGAAACCCCGTGGAACTTTCGACTTTTATGAGCAGCCTGGAGCAACGCAATCCGGGCCAATCCGAATTCCTGCAAGCAGCTAAGGAGGTTGCAGAGAAAGTCATCCCCTACATAAACGACCACCCTGAATACGAAGAAGCTCGGATTCTGGAGCGCATTGCCGAACCAGACCGTGTGTTCCACTTTCGCGTGACGTGGGAAGACGACAAGGGGGGCGTTCACGTCAACAGGGGCTACCGTATCCAGCAGAACAACGCGATTGGGCCGTACAAGGGAGGGCTACGGTTCGATCCCTCCGTAAACCTCTCGGTGCTCAAGTTTCTCGCGTTCGAGCAGGTTTTCAAGAACAGCCTGACAACACTTCCGATGGGCGGCGGAAAAGGCGGCAGCGATTTTGATCCGAAGGGAAAGAGCGACTCAGAAGTGATGCGTTTCTGCCAGTCGTTTATGACAGAGCTACAACGACACATCGGGGCTGACACAGACGTTCCGGCTGGCGATATCGGCGTTGGAGGACGCGAAATCGGTTTTCTCTTTGGGCAATACAAGCGCCTCCGAAACGAATTCACAGGCGTACTTACAGGCAAGGGCGTGGGATGGGGCGGCAGCCTGATCCGGCCTGAAGCAACCGGCTATGGGTCCGTTTATTTCGCGCAAGAAATGCTTCGGCATCGGGGCGAAGACCTCGATGGAAAGAAGTGCGTGGTTTCCGGATCGGGAAACGTTTCGCAATACACGGCCGAGAAACTTCTGACGTTGGGCGCGACGGTACTCACACTTTCAGACCGGTCGGGAATGATCCATTTCAAGGATGGACTGACTGAGGAACAACTCGCAGCTGTCATGCACCACAAGAACAAAGTACGGGGTGCGCTGGTAGATTTTGCGTCGGCCAACGGTCTTGAGTTCCACGCAGACAAGAAGCCTTGGTCAGTTCCTTGCGATTGTGCGTTTCCCTCGGCTGTACAGAACGAATTGGACGATGACGATGCGAAGACCTTGCTGGAGAACGGGTGTTACGTCGTAAGCGAAGGCGCGAACATGCCGAGTACGGCAGAGGCCGCACATCGCTTCGAACAGGCTGGAATTCTGTTCGGCCCAGGTAAAGCGGCCAACGCAGGCGGCGTCGCGACATCCGGTTTGGAGATGAGCCAGAACAGCTTGCGTCTTTCGTGGTCACGCGAGGAAGTGGACAAGAGGTTGCAGGGAATCATGCGGTCAGTCCACGAAACATGCGTTGAATACGGCACGGAGAACGGAACCGTGAACTACATCACGGGAGCCAACGTCGGCGGGTTTGTCAAAGTGGCGAACGCCATGCTGGCCTACGGCGTGATGTGAGCGTGCCCTTCGACATCCAGGGGCACCGAGGCGCTCGTGGCCTTGCGCCTGAGAATACGTTGCCGTCGTTTGCGGTGGCGCTGGAGTTGGGCGTTACGACGCTCGAACTCGACACGGTCATATCGGCGGATAAACAGGTCGTTGTCTCCCATGATCCGTGGATGTCCGGCAAGATTTGCACGAAGCCGAACGGTAGGCCTGTTTCGGAGGGCGAGGAGCAGGATCACCTCATCTACCAGATGCCGTACGAGGAAATTGCGTGCTACGATTGCGGAAAAAGGCGCCACGCGGACTTTCCTCAACAGGAGCCGCAAGCGGCCGTCAAACCACTGCTGAGTGAAGTCTTTGCATTCGCAGAGGCATACGTCGCTGAGCACGATCGCCCGGCGGTCTGCTACAACGTAGAGACGAAATCGATGCCCGAAGGCGACGGGAAGCTCCATCCCACGCCCGAGGAGTTCGTTGCTTTGATCTGGGAGGTCGCTGAAGCTGCGGGGATTGAAGACCGTTTCACGCTTCAGTCGTTTGATGTGCGGACCTTACAGGAAGCCCGACGCATGGATCTTCCGATCAAGTTGGCCCTGCTTGTAGCGGCTGGTTTTCAATCTCCGAAAAGCCTTCTTCAGAAGAGCGTTGATGACCTTGGATTCATACCGGATATCTACAGCCCAGATTTCCATATTGTGTCCAAGGAGGTCGTTGCATTGGCGCACAGCAAAGGAATGAAGGTGCTACCGTGGACTGTGAACGAGGCCGGCGATATGCTTCGGCTTCGTGGCTTGGACGTGGACGGCCTGATTACGGACTATCCGGATGTCGCGATGGCAACGATCAGGTAATCAGGTATCTCTTTGCGAGCGCTGTGTATGTCTTCACCTGTTGCTCGGCCCAGGCCTCATCGTAGCCAAGTTCTTCAGCCAGCAATTCAGCCACGTGGGGCGCGACTTCGATGCTGGCTCGCGCGTCTAGGAGAAGTGACCGCGTTCGGCGGGAAAGTGCGTCTTCAACCGTCCTGGCGAGCTCGTAACGTACGGCCCAGACGATTTCACCAGCAAGGAAGGGCAGGTTGGGATGCAAAGGCGCGGCGTAGCGGAGGTCTTCTTTCAAGAGTGAGACGAGTTGCGCCGCATCTGAGCCGTACTCACGGAACTGACCGAGTGCCTCGGAAGCTGCGTGGTAACCATGCAGTTGCAGCGACTCCGTTGTGGACGGCTTTTCGTCAAGTCCAGCGATAATTGCCGCCTTGTCAATTGTGTCTTCGGCCATTCTTCGGTAGGTCGTCCACTTTCCACCTGTTATTGTGACGAGGCCAGTTTGGGAAATCAATAGCGTGTGCTCACGTGAAATGCCTGCCGTTCCCTCCTCGCCTTCCGGGTTGCCGACCAGGGGTCGGAGACCAGCAAACGTGCTCAAAACATCGTCTGGTGTGGGGTCTTTGACGAGGTACTTCGCGGCGTGGCGGAGAAGGAAATCGAGTTCTTCCTCAAGCGGTTGGGGTTCCAGAGATGGTTCTTCAACTTCTGTATCTGTTGTCCCGATGAGAAGCCTATCCTGCCATGGGATTACAAACAGTACGCGTCCGTCGTCGGTTTTGGGGACCATGATGGCGGCATCGCCGGGGAGGAATTCCTTCGGCAGAACGATGTGGACGCCCTGGCTCGGCGTAATCATATCAGGCACATCCGCGTCGTCCATTTGGCGGATGGCATCTGCAAATACGCCTGTGGCATTGATGACCGTGCGGGCAAGGATTTCGCGTTCTTCGCCGGTTTCCTCGTCTCGCGCCCGCACACCGATGACTTCGCCACGCGGCGCCTTCATCAACCCCACAACCGGCATGTAGTTGAGCATTACTGCTCCGTGATCGGCGGCCGTGAGGGCCAATGTGATTGCCAACCGCGCGTCATCGAACTGGCCATCGAAATAGATCGTGCCTCCTCGAAGTCCCTCCGGTTCAAGGGTTGGAAGATGCTCCAGCGTTTCTTCCTTGGTAAGTCGTTGGCTCGGTTCAAAGCCTGCCTTGCCTGCGAGCAAGTCGTACACCTTCAGCCCGATGCCGTAGAACGGGCCTTCCCACCATTCGTAGCTAGGTACAACGAAGGGCAGGTCGTGAACGAGGTGAGGGGCGTTCTGGACAAGCAAACCACGTTCCTTCAGAGCTTCGAGAACCAACGCCACATTGCCTTGCTGGAGGTAGCGCACGCCACCGTGAACAAGTTTTGTGCTTCTACTAGATGTACCCTTGGCAAAGTCATGGCCCTCCAGGAGGAGGGTCCGATAACCTCGTGAAGCCGCTTCTACCGCACAACCCAAGCCGGTCGCACCGCCGCCGATAATGATGAAATCCCACGGATCCGTTGCTGCATCCAAAGCAGCGAGCATGGAAGGGCGC
This sequence comes from Rubricoccaceae bacterium, assembly GCA_024639085.1. Classification (GTDB taxonomy): domain Bacteria; phylum Bacteroidota; class Rhodothermia; order Rhodothermales; family Rubricoccaceae; genus JAHEJB01. Next base: position 35,296 of record JAHEJB010000013.1, read on the forward strand.
GTCATATTGGGATAGTTCGGTTGATTTCTTGATTGATGAGCCTGCGTTTTAGTCTACCGCCAGGCATCTCTGGATGAAACAGGAGCGGGAGAACAATGACGCCCAT
>JAHEJB010000099.1 GCA_024639085.1 Rubricoccaceae bacterium
AAGAAGAGCACATCCGTACCGCCGCTCAGAGACGATGGCAACGCCTGAGACGTGTCCGAAATCGCCGCCACCGCCGCCGAATCGAGCTTCAGCTTGGCAGAATCCGCCAGCGTGACGATGTCAACTCCTGCCGCGTTTCGCAGGGTATCGGAACCAAGCGAATCCACTGCCAGAGAATCTGCCCTAAGCGAATCGGAGAGGATGGATTCTTGCGTTGCGTTTGCAGCCGCGGATTCACGCGTCTGTGCATATACAGATGCTGCATTCAGCAACACGGCTACAACAAGTAGCAATAGAGTGCGAAAAGAACGCACGCTGAGTCGATTTCGGATCATTGGACGGGAGACATTCTCGAGGATGTCTTCTTCATTTTGGACTGTTTTGGCGTTCGATTCTGCTTATCGTTGGGGCTGAATCAAGGTAGCACCCCGAAAAGTGACCAGTTCTAACCTTCGTATGATGTCCCGCGTCTTGGCGCTTGTCGCAACATTTTTATTGGCGGCCAATGTATTCGCACAGTCCCCTGTTGTTCCGGGACTAGGGCCGGAGTTGTTTGAGCAGGAGGCAGCGGATGTCGTTTTTGCTGAATCCAATGGTGCCGCAAACCGGTCTTCTGGTGCGGCCTTTGGTCTGAGCCTCATTCTGCCTGGATTGGGCCATCGCTACGCAGATGGAGGCTGGGGAAAGACGGCTACCGCACATGCCCTCGCGGATGCCGGGTTATGGATTGCGCTGATTGATACGAACGCGCGGTTCGGTTCTGCAGAAACGGGTTATGAGACACTCGCCGCCGTTAACGCGGGGGCACAGATTGACGGCCAGGGAAGAGGATTCTTCATTAATCTGTCCCGCTATCGGTCGTCGGATGAATACGTTGAGCAGCTTCTACGCGACCGAGCGTGGAACGAGCTGGAAGCCGCCCAGCTCCCTGAAAACCAGTGGGAATGGGCCAGTGAAGAGGATTATCAGAGCTACCGAGCGCTGCGCGAGAATGCTGAGTCACTTCGTCGTCGTCGCCCGATTTATGCGGCACTGCTGGCGGGAAACAGGCTGCTTTCCGGAATTGGTGCTCTTCGCGCCTCACGCAGTGCTAATCGAACGGAGGCGACGCTGTCGTTAGGAATGCCTCAGACGGGCGCGGATCTGCCGACGGTCAACTTGAGCATCCGGTTTTAGGAACGCGTTAGTCCCTAGGTTTTTCTGCGTGTCCGTACCACAAGATGCCCACAGCAAGCTCGTGTTTGGGATCTATGCCCAGCACATCGTAAAACCGCTGGTCTTCCACAAAGAGTTCGGTAATCCAGCTCGTCCGAATAGACTCGCTCCACATCGAAAGCGAGACGCGCTGAACCGCAGTGAGGCTTCGCTCCTTGAGATGATCCTGCTGCTCAGGATCGTCAACTCGGAGGCACGTTACAACGACCCAGCCGGGTACACTTCGCCACTGGTCGTACGCTGCCTGCGCGGCCTCGATTCCTGCCTCATCTTCGATGATGCGTGCATTCAACCAGGCAATAGCATGCGCCTTCTGTGGCTCAATCGTATAAAATTTCCACGGATCGATCGCGTAATCCACCTCAATATCCCGCACGGCATCAAATGCCCTTCTCAACGCTGCATGAAGCGGGTTGAGTTCGGCCGGGCGTGACATCGGCTGCACCGTATGCGATTGGGGCAAGTCCATAAGGATGGGTAACGGGGGCGGAGTGTGGAGAAAAGGAGCACGAGTGTGATTGAAAGGACTCCAAAGCCTATGCCACACGTCCTACTAACGAGTGCTCGCACGTATTCATCAGGTAGCTGCTCTTTAAGTGCTGGAATTGTCACGCATTCAACCGACATTCGAGCGCTGATGCGACGTTCTCAGGCATTCCTCATTCTTGAAGACTATGCGCCGTTTTTCAGGATGATCCAAAACGTAACGGGTTAGGGGATTTCGCCGACAGCCGTGCTCACTATAGCGGGTGCGGACGACTGCGCGGAAGGTTCACATCAACTCTGGGCTGTCACCTTGACTCCCTTTTTTACAGCGGGGTATCTTAAAAGCTCTTCTTCCTTGAAGAATGCCGGGCTCTTAGCTCAGTTGGTTAGAGCGCTACGTTGACATCGTAGAGGTCACTGGTTCGAATCCAGTAGAGCCCACATCGTGGTTTTTGATCGATCGAGGGCATCGGACGTCGTTCTCAGGTTGAGTTGGAATGTCTTATGTGCCGATAGCGTAGTTTTGGCGCAGAACAGCGTTGTTCGGCCCTTGAATTGGGGTCATGATTGCTCTGCTTTCTGCCGCCAACCTTGATTCCGGAGATGGTTCCCAGCCCCGTTTTCCCGTGTACTCGACGCTGCGCCCGCAGATCACAAGTCACCTGTGGAGTCAGTGGATTTGTCTGCATGGTGGTCGCCTGCATTGGACTTGCGCTTCCGAGCGCAATTCCGGCGCAGGCTCAAGAGTCGGTTGATGTCGTCATTGGAGAACGGTACGCCGCGGGTGGAGTCCAGCGAGCAATACTGGGCAACCACTACCGCGACGCTTGGACGACAGAAGTAAGCCTGCCTGTTCTGAATCTGACCCAGTACGCAGGCGGCCTGACGGCAGAGCGTAAGGGCGGTGGCCAGCAAACCATCTCGCTCGTTTTTCGGGGCGAGGATAGACGCAGGTACTCCTTCAGGCTCATCGACAAGGACCCAACGCCGGCACTGCCCCCCGAACTACGAGGAACCGCGGCAAATGCACTCCTCCAGGACCAGATCAGCGCGTCGCATCCGCTCGCAATTCTGGTTGTGAACGAACTTGAAATGGCGGCGGGTGTGAACACGTCAGTCTCCGAGCCGTTCGTCATGCCCGATGACCCTGCTCTTGGAGAGTTCCGGGAAGAGTTCGCCGGACAGGCGGGCATTCTGGCGGAACGCCCCGGCGACGAAGTCGATGGAGGCCCAATCTTTGGCGGCTACGACAACATTGATGGCAGCGACAGAATTCGCCGACGCATGCGTGAGAGCCAAACCGAACGCGTCGATGCTCGTGCCTTCCTCAACGCACGCCTGTTCGATCTCCTAATCGGCGACTGGGACCGTCACCCAGGGCAGTGGACGTGGGCAAGGCCGGTCGACTCCGAGAACTGGTTGCCCATTGCGGAAGACAGAGACCAGGCGTTCTCTCGGTTGGATGGTCTGCTTCCCTCGCAAGGCCACCGCTACGTGAGGCACCTAGTCGGTTTCGGGGAAGAGTTTCCTGATATCTACGGTCTCCATCATCAGGCCCGGGATCTTGACCGCCAGTTCCTTGCCGAGCTCAGTCGCGAGGACTGGCATGCCGTAGCCGCCGAACTCCAGGCGAAAATGACCAACAATGTCATTGATGATGCGGTTCGCAGGCTCCCAGATGCCATGTACGAAGAAGACGGGGCGTTCATATCGAATGCGCTAAAGGCACGGAGAGATGCACTGCAAGTAGCAGCGGATGATCTGTACACGCTTCTTGCTGTGGATGTCGAAGTCCACCTCACCGATCTCGCTGACCAGGTTGAGGTGACGTCCCTGGAGGACTCAAAAGTCGAAGTAAGAGTATGGCCTTCCAACGATCCAGAGAGCGTCTTCTTCGAGCGTGTCTTTGATCCGTCAGAAACGAAGGAGATTCGCATTTACCTTGATGGCGACGATGACATTGTGACCGTCGGAGGCCGCGGCGAACTCGGCCTTCTGGTTCGTGTCGTGGGAGGTGAGGGCGACGATGTTGTTCACTATGATCAGAATGTAGGGCGCATTCGCTATTACGATGCCCAAGGCGAGAATCAGGTCACAGGTGCTGCTCCCAGCCACGCGATTAACGCGAGGGAGTACGAGCCAAAGGAAGAGGCCGAAGATGACGATGAGGGAGAAGAGGAGACAAGCCATGACGTCGCGCCAAATCATACGGGTAGTTGGACCGTACCAAGTGGCAGCGTCGGTTTCTCGTCGGAATTCGGCTTTGTGATTAGTGCCGGAGCGACGCGCTTTGACTATGGTTTCCGGCGCGACCCGTACAAATCGAGACTCATGTACGGTGCCTCTGCATCTTCACAAGCCAGATTTGCAGGTCACATTGAGTATGGTCGCTATCTCGAAAACTCGACAAAGCACGTCTCGCTGGGCGTTCGTGGAAGCCAGTTCGGGTTGAGCAATTTCTACGGATTCGGCAACGATTCGCCTGAATTTGCCATGCCCGAAATGGCCCATGTGTTGTTTAGTATGATCGAAGCAGATACGCGGTTCGGAGCTGACGTCGGCGATCACGGCGATGCCGGTGTTGGCGTCGAAGGCCGCTATACGCACTCCGATTCCGACATGAATCCGTTCCTGCCGATGAGCGCCCCACCCCTGCTGTACGGAGCCGGGGGATTTTCGTCGATAGGCGCGTTTGCGGAGGTAAATCTTGACTCGCGTAATTATGCTGGCGCACCAACCAGAGGATTGACCATCCATTTGCGTGGCACAGTTTCTCCTGAAGTTCTGGACGTGATGCAAACGTATGGATCCCTGGAAGCTGTCGGTACTGCGTACATATCTGCAGCGGGAGCACCATTCGAGCCAACGTTAGCTCTTCGTGCCGGCGCGCGAGGCATTTTCGGAGATGCACCATTTTTTGACGCTGCCTTTCTTGGAGGCAGTTCAACGGTCCGTGGATTCGATAATCAGCGGTTTGCAGGTGATGTAGCCGTATTTGGAACGGCCGAAGTACGCCTTTTCCTCTTCAAACTAGGCTTCCTAACAAAAGGGGACGTAGGTGTGATCGGATTTTCTGACGTTGGCCGCGTCTACCTTGATGGCGACTCACCCGGAGGCTGGCACCAGTCATTTGGTGGTGGGGTCTGGCTTGGACTTCTCGGACGAACGGCCGGTCTATCTGCCATCATTGCGCAGAGTGACGAGGGAAGCAGACTCCACATTGGCGTAGGAATGCCGTTCTAGGGCGACCGCGATTCTGCGTCAACTTTAGTTGACCTCGCCCTCCTTCTTTACCAATTCCACCGAGAAGCGGAGCGGCGCACAGGTGTATCATCCATGCCTGACCAAAGCAGGCCGAACGTGCCTGTTGAATGCATTCTATGAACATCACCCTCCCAGACGGATCATCCCGCCAGTACCCCGACGGTGCCACTGGAATGGAGATCGCTGAATCGATTTCGCCAGGACTTGCCCGCAACGCGCTTGCGGTTGATGTAGACGGTGAAGTACGCGATCTTCATCGCCCGATTGAAGACGACGCGGCGGTGGGAATCCTGACGTGGGAAAGCAAAGGTGGCCAGATGGCGTTCTGGCATTCGTCGGCGCATCTCATGGCTGAGGCGCTTGAGGAGCTTTATCCCGGCGTCAAGTTCGGGATCGGTCCACCCATCGAAGGTGGGTTCTACTACGATGTTGATCTAGGCGACCGCAAAGTGACGGCGGAGGATCTGGAGGCGATTGAAAAGAAAATGATCGAGTTGGCGCGAACGGATTCGTCCTTCGAGCGCAGCGAAGTCAGCAAGCAGGAGGCCCTCGACTATTTCACCGGGAAGGGCGACGGGTACAAACTGGAACTGATCAACGACCTTGAAGACGGCACGATCACATTCTACCGGCAGGGCAGTTTTGTGGATCTCTGCAAAGGGCCACACATCCCGAGCACGAAGCCTATCAAGGCCGTCAAGCTGCTCAACATCGCCGGCGCCTACTGGCGTGGCGACGAGTCGCGTCCGCAGTTGACGCGGTTGTACGGCGTCTCTTTCCCGAAACAGAAGCTGCTGGAAGAACACCTTGAGCGCCTCGAATTAGCCAAAGAACGCGATCACCGCAAATTGGGGCGAGAACTGGGATTGTTCATGTTCTCGCAGAAAGTTGGCCCCGGTCTGCCGATGTGGCTCCCGAAAGGTGCAATCCTACGCGAGGCACTCGTTGACTTTCTGAAGGAAGAGCAGCTCCGACGTGGCTATCAGCCTGTCATCACTCCACACATTGGGCGGCTGGAGCTCTACAGGACGTCCGGGCACTACCCTTACTATGCGGACAGCCAGTTTCCGCCGATGTTCGAAACCAGCGAAGATGGGAGTGCGGCGGGGTCCGACAGCGAGAATGACCTCGATGGCTATCTCCTCAAGCCGATGAATTGCCCACACCATACGCAGATTTACGACCACGTCCCGCGGTCGTATCGCGATCTTCCGGTGCGGTTGGCGGAATTTGGGCAGGTGTACCGCTACGAGCAGTCGGGAGAGCTAGGTGGATTGACGCGTGTCCGTGGCTTCACTGTGGACGACGCCCATCTATTCTGTACGCCGGAGCAGGTCAAGGACGAACTGAAAGATGTCATCCACTTGACCCTGCATGTTTTCTCGGCGCTCGATTTCCACGATTTCAAGGCGCAGGTTTCTCTTCGCGATCCTGCCGATCCAGACAAGTACATCGGCGACCCCTCGCAGTGGGATTCTGCTGAGAAGGCCATCCGCGAAGCCGCTGCCGAGATGAACCTGGATACTGTTGAAGAGCCAGGCGAAGCTGCTTTCTATGGTCCGAAGCTCGACTTCATGGTGAAGGATGCTCTCGGCCGCGAGTGGCAGTTGGGCACGGTTCAGCTCGACTACAACCTGCCCGAGCGCTTCGACCTATCGTACACCGACGCGAACGACGAAAAGCAACGCCCCGTTATGATCCACCGCGCACCGTTCGGTTCGCTTGAGCGGTTCATCGGCGTATTGATTGAGCACTCCGGGGGCAACTTCCCCACATGGCTTGCCCCGGTTCAAGTGAAAATGTTGCCTGTCTCCGACGTTTTTATCCCCAACGCAGACGAAATCGCACAGCAATTGCTGGATGCCGGACTGCGCGTAGAGGTAGACAGTCGCAGCGAAAAAGTGGGCCGCAAGATCCGCGATGCGGAGGTCGAGAAAGTCCCGTACATGCTCATCATCGGCCAGAAAGAAATGGATGGGGACAATGTTTCAGTTCGCCGCCATGGCGAAGGAGATAAAGGTTCGATGTCGCTGAGTGCCTTTATCGAGCATGTTCAGGTGGAAGTGGCTGACGCTCTGGATTCTACTAGAACTGCTGCCGCCTCATAAAGAAATCAGGCGCCGGGCACGGAATGTGTCTGTGCGCGTAGGTTAGTTTCGTAGCTCAATCGAGTTACCTCGTATTTCCAACAACCCGAGAGGATACCATAGCCAGAAGACGTTCGACGCCGCAGCCACGACGCCGCGAGCCCCAAGCAAAAATCAACGATCAAATTCGCTCAAGCGAAGTACGCGTAGTTACTGAAGACGGCCCACTTGGCGTAATGGCGATTGCCGACGCCCTTGAAGCAGCCGAAGCAAAAAACCTTGACCTTGTAGAGATCTCGCCTAACGCAGATCCTCCGGTTGTCAAGATTATGGATTTCGGGAAGTACCGATACGAGCTCCAGAAAAAGGTGAAGGAGCAGCGAAAGAAGCAGGCCAAGCAGGGCGAGCTCAAAGAGATCCGCTTTCGCCCCAACACCGACGATCACGACTACGACTTCAAGACTCGCCACGCTCGGGAATTCCTCGAACAGGGCAACAAAGTGAAGGCGTGGGTGCAATTCCGTGGTCGCGACATTATTTACAAGGACCGTGGCCTGGCCATGCTTGAGAAGTTTGCCTCCGACCTCGACGACATTTCAAAGGTGGACCAGTTACCCAAGATGGAGGGCCGTCGTATGACGGTGATGCTGGCGCCAGAGAAAAAGAAGTAGGTGGTACTCCTCACGCAATCGCCGTGAAGAACAATTTTCGGTGCTTCGGTTAATTGCGAGCGCAGATCGCGTACTGCTATCTTCCAGGTTCGGTCGTTTTCGGCCCAAAACGCTCAAATAAGGAGCATCGTATGCCAAAAATGAAGTCCAACAGCGGCGCCAAGAAGCGCTTCAAACTGACTGGGACCGGACGCGTCAAGCGAAAGAAGGCTTTTGCGAGCCACATCCTGACGAAGAAGTCCCCGAAGACGAAGCGTGGCCTGCGTAAGAGCACGCTCGTGAACGCCGCAGACGAAAAGCGCGCCAAGCGCATGATCGGCGGCTAACACCGCACCTCACCACCCCATTCCTTTAACCGGAGCATCAAATGCCACGCGCACGTAACAACGTGGCTTCCCGTCGCCGTCGCAGAAAGCTGTTAAAGCTTGCGAAAGGCTACTGGGGGCGCCGAGGCAACGTTTACACCGTTGCTAAGCACTCCGTCGAGAAGGGGCTGCAGTACGCCTACCGCGACCGTCGCCAGCGGAAGCGCCAGTTCCGTCGCCTCTGGATTGCCCGTATCAACGCGGGAGCCAGACAAAACGGCACTACGTACTCGCGCCTCATCAACGGCCTCAAGAACGCCAACATTCCGTTGAATCGGAAAGTGCTGGCGGATCTTGCCGTAAACGACGCGGAAGCCTTTACCGCGGTGGTCGAACAGGCAAAAGCCTGATCTATCCCGCGCGACCACTTTCCCGCCCTTTCCCCACGGAATCGGCGGGATTTTTTGTTCAAACGAACTCTCCCCCTGTCCAGCGGGAGTAACCTGACTTTTCGGGAGAGGGGGTCGTCCCGCATAGGCTCTGGCTCCCCAAGGGCACCGGGCCAGACTGAATAGATAGATTGCAGCGTATGTCTACAGATTCTCCCACAACTTCCATCGAAGAGCAGATCGAGGCCGTCTCGGCTGAGATTGACAGCACGTCGGTGACGAATGTGGATGAGGTTGAAGCCTTCCGCATCCGATTCTTGGGCCGGAAGAGCGGTGTCGTCACGGATCTGTTTGCTCGCATGAGTGAAGTTCCCGGTGATCAACGACGCGAAATGGGGCAGCGTCTGAATGCGCTCAAGCAACGGGCACAGTCAAGACTGGATTCAGCACTGAGTGAACAGGTGGCCTCGTCTTCAGAAAAGGCAACAGACATCGACCTCACGCTTCCGGGCCGTGTCCCGGCGCCGATTGAACCGGGATCGTTGCATGTCCTCACACAGACGCTGAACGACCTTAAGCAGATCTTTCAGGGATACGGGTTCTCGATTGCGTACGGGCCTGAGATCGAGGACGACTGGCACAACTTCACGGCGTTGAACTTCCCGCCTGAGCACCCGGCGCGGGACATGCAGGACACGTTCTTCCTTGAAGCGCCTTCCGACGAAACCCCCGGCGTAGTCCTCCGCACACACACCTCGCCTGTACAAATCCGCGTGATGGAAGAGCAGAAACCGCCAATTCGGGTCATTGTGCCCGGCCGCGTCTTTCGCAATGAAGCCATCTCCTACAAGAGCTACTGCCTGTTTCATCAGGTTGAGGGCCTCGTCGTGGATGAAGGTGTCACGTTCGCGGATCTCAAAGCGATGCTCTACGCGTTCGCTGCGTCGTTCTTCGGCGGCGACGTAAAGATGCGTTTCCGCCCGAGCTACTTCCCGTTCACCGAACCCAGCGCCGAAGTAGACATCTGGTGGGTTGATGAGCGCCTCCCCGACGGTGGCCGCTGGTTGGAAATCCTTGGCTGTGGCATGGTCGATCCGAACGTGCTCGAAAACGTCGGCATCGACTCCGAGCGCTACACTGGCTACGCCTTCGGGATGGGCGTCGAGCGCATGGCCATGCTCCGCCATGACATCCCCGATATCCGGCTCCTCTACGAAAACGACGTACGGTTCCTTAAGCAATTTTGAATGGCAAATGGATGATGGGAAATGGTTCTGCGAACCATCCCATTCTCCATTTCACGTTTTCCATCTCCCATGAAGATCAGTACCAACTGGCTCCGCGATTACGTCGAAACCGGTCTCTCTGCAGAGGAACTGGGCGATCTGTTGACGATGTCTGGCCTCGAGCTAGAGGAAATCGAACGCGTCGGCGAAGATCTTGAAGGTATTGTAGTGGGGCACGTACTGGAAACGTCGCAACACCCCAACGCAGATCGACTCACGCTTTGCAAGGTCGATTTGGGAGACGACGAGCCCGTACAGATCGTATGCGGTGCGCCGAATGTTGCCGCAGACCAGAAGGTGCCCGTCGCTACGGTGGGGACGACGTTGATGCTTCCGTCGCGAGAAGATCCATCGGAACGCGTTGCGGTGAAGATCAAGAAATCGAAATTGCGCGGCGAATTATCGCAGGGGATGATCTGCGCGGAGGATGAGCTGGGTCTCGGAGACGACCACGACGGTATCCTGGTGCTTGATACGTCAGCTCGGATCGGACAATCCTTTGCCGAGTATTTGGCAGTGTCTGGCCAATCGAAGACCGACGCCGTGCTGGACCTCGCCATAACGCCGAACCGCCCAGATGCTACGAGTTATATCGGCGTTGCGCGCGATGTGTCGGCTCTGACAGG
>JAHEJB010000100.1 GCA_024639085.1 Rubricoccaceae bacterium
CCTTCTGGCGCGGCCTTGTAGTCGTCGAACACATCAATCGAAACGACGACCTTGTCGCCTTCCGTAGCCCCGTTGAACGCCTCTTGGGTGACGTATATATCGTGCGTCAGTTTCTGGTCGTCGGGTTTCACGAAGGCGAAATGTCCCATCCGCGCAAAGGTGCCTACGGTTTGCGTTCGGGTTCGTTCGAGCACTTCCAGTACTTCGCCTTCTCGTCGGTCATCACGTCCACGCTCCGCCGCCGCCAGTTCAACGCGAACTCGGTCCCCATCCAGCGCGGTTTTCTGGCCGTACTTGGGGATGTAAACGTCTACATCCAGATCCTCTGAGCTAACAAATCCGAAGCCACGAGGGTTGACCGAAAGAACCCCTTCGATTACGTGCTGTCGGCGTTTCCGTCGGTGTTGGAACCGTCCGCCTTTAACCACATCAACCTGATTCGTGCGTTCCAACTCGCCGAGCACATCGCGGAAGGCCTTGTATCGCTTGTTGTCTTTGTATCCGAGCGTCTTTGCGATCTCCTTTGGCCGGAACGCCTTGTGGCCGTGGTTGCGAAGAAGTGCAAGCACCTGCTTCTTGATTGCAGCGTGCTGACGGGAATCGGACATATATGTTCAGCTAGTGGGGACGCAGAAAGGTACCGCGGTGTCGAGATGCTAACCGCCCCCTCCGACTCCCCGCCGTTTGGCGGGGATCCACGAAAGTCCACTGCGCTTGCCTGCACATCGGCGCAGCGCGCCGAGCCCTCAAGGGGAGACCACAAGAGTCCCCCTTAGAAGGGGGTGGATCGTCCCGATCTAGCGGGACGAGACGGGGGATGTCGGATTTTCTGAGTGCGTCGACATCTCCCCCAGGACGCATGCGACGTATTTTGCTGATATGCAACTCCCCGCCCTCACTCTGGATTTTCTGCGCGCGCAAACACTGGGCGCGGATACGCCGATCCAAACACCTTTCGGCGAGCGCTTGCTGGTCTATGCCGACTACACGGCGTCGGGGCGGTGCCTTGGGTTTGTAGAGGACTATTGTTGCGAGCTGGCAGCGCTGCATGCGAACTCGCATACAGAGGACAGTCTGACGGGCCACGCGATGACGCATCTGCTCCATGAAGCGGAAGCGGCAATCAAGCGCGCTATCAATGCCGGGACAAGCGGGAAAGTCATCTGCTGCGGTACGGGCTCGACGGGCGCCATCCACAAATTGCAGGAGATTCTGGGCGTAGCCATTTCGCCCGTTACGTTGCAGTTCTTGAACGAGTCGATGGGGGAGGGTGCGCTGGACGCAATCCGAGGAACCCAACCGGTCGTCTTTGTTGGGCCGTACGAGCATCACTCCAACGAGGTCACCTGGCGGGAAGGGTTGGCTACGGTCGTTGAAGTTGATTTGGACGCAAACGGCGCGCTCGATCTGGCTCATCTGGATGAGCTGCTTCAGGATCCACGGTTCGAGGGCCGAAAGCTGATGGGCTCGTTCTCGTCGGCTTCTAATGTGACGGGATTGAAATCGCCCGTCCATGAAATCGCCCGCCTTTTGCATCGTAGAGGTGCAATTGCCCTGTTCGATTATGCAGCTTCGGCTCCGTACGTGCCTATCGACATGAACCCGGATGGAGATCCTGAAGGCAGACTCGATGCGGTGTTCTTCTCGCCACACAAGTTCATTGGGGGTCCGGGCTCTGCTGGAGTGCTCGTCTTTGATGAGGCGCTTTACCATAGTGAGCTGGCGCCAAGCGTAGGAGGAGGAGGTACGGTTGATTACGTCGGACCGCAGGGCCACGACTTCACGGCCGATATCGAGGCACGAGAGAGAGCCGGAACGCCGGGAGTCTTTCAGGTTGTCCGCGCAGCGTTGGCGCTTGAGATCAAACGGGAGCTAGGCGTTGAGACCATTCAAAACCGCGAGCATCGACTGCTGGAGCCCGCGCTGTCTCGCTGGATGGACCACGAACGTGTTGAAATTCTCGGCCCCTCTGACCCCACAAAGCGAATCGGCATTGTGTCGTTCAACATTGCCGATGGTGAAGGCGGCTACCTCCACCCCAAACTTGTCACGACGTTGCTGAATGACTTGTTCGGGATCCAAAGCCGCGCCGGGTGCTCATGCGCCGGACCGTACGGACATCGGTTACTCGCTATCGATCAGGAAACCTCTGAACGTTATCGCAGAATCATCCGCAAAGGCACCCACGGCGTGAAGCCTGGCTGGTGCCGCGTGGGCTTCCACTACACAATGGACGATGACGAGGCGCGATTCGTCATGGACGCTGTCGAGTTGATCGCCGACCACGGAAGCTGCTTCATTCCGCTGTACGACTTCGACGTCGACACGGGCTGCTGGACGCACAAGGAAGTCAGCATGGCCCTGCCCGAATTCTCGCTCAACGATGCGCTGAACACTCCACGGCCGATTCTATCTGCTAAACCTCCAGCGGAACGACGAGCGATTTATGACCAGGTTCTCTCGGAGGCGCGTGCACTTGCTGAAAGCCTCCCGCATCCTGTCTGCGATGCCAAGCTGGAAGGAGAGCTGGGTGAGCTGCAGTTTTTTGCTTTATCTGAGTGATTGGTGATTAGTGGTTGATGATTGGTTATGGCCAGAATCGAAAGCTATGAGGATCTCGAGGTATGGCAGAAAGGGGTTGAGGTGGTCGAGGCCATCTACAGGCTCACAGTTGATTATCCCGATAGTGAGCGATTCGGGCTGGTTAGCCAGCTTCGACGGGCTGCAGTCTCAATTCCCTCAAATATCGCGGAAGGTTGGGGACGGGGGCGAGGGCGAGACTTTAGAAGGTTTCTGATAATGTCTCGAGGATCGGTTTACGAAGTCAAAACACAGTTGTTGATTTCAATGCGTCTCGGCTATCTAGATGCAGACACACACGCGAGCAGCCGAAGCCAATTGGATCAAGTTGGAAAGATGCTCAATGGTTTGATCAAGACTCTTGACTAGGTAACCAATCACTAATCCCCATTCGCTAATCACCAATCACCCCTACGCTATCTGCTTCCAGCTCTCCGATTGACGAGGAAGCACGTTTTCAGCTGTCAGGTCAGGATGAAGCAACACTTTCGAGATTCGCTCCATCCTCATACCCTGAGAGCCTTTGATTAGGACGACATCACCACTTTTAGGATCGTAGACTTCGCCGGCACGCAATGATGCTGACAGGTCCGCGGACGTTGAATGCAGAGTGATTTGGCTCTTCAGATCAGTTGGAAGCATGGCTGCAGCTTTCGCCATAATTGGGCCGACTGCGTGGACAAAGTCAACCGTCTCGACCGCAGCAGAAAGGACGCGCGCGTGCTCCTCCACTTCTGTTTTGCCCAGTTCAAGCATGTCCCCGAGGAAGGCGATGCGGCGTGTCCCATGCTGATCACAAAGCACGTCCAAGGCAGCCAACGCTGCTTCCGGCGAGGCGTTGTACGTGTCGTCGATTAGGACGCTGTCATTCTTCCCCCGGAGGCGAGCCAGACGGCCCTTTTCAGGTTGGATGTTCGCCAGTCCGCGATTGATGTCCTCGAACGACATCCCTAGCGCACGTCCAGCTGCGAAGGCAGACAGTGCCGTATAAATGGCGTGACCACCCAGGAGTGGAAGGTCGGTTGTGATGTGCTCAGGTCGGATGTCGCAGTCGTCTCCCTTGCCGTAAAAAAGCGTTGAGCCGTCGTGTAGCTCCGCCATTGATCGAACCAATGGATCGTCGCCGTTGAGACACGCGACGTCCTTCTTCGTAAGAGCGAGTACGATTTCGGACTTCTCGCGCTGGATGCCTTCGATGCTCCCGAAAGTCTCAATATGGACGCCCTTGACGTTTGTAACCACGGAGACGGAAGGTGGGAAGTAGGCGCAGAGCTCCCGGATATCGCCCTTGAGCCGCGCGCCCATCTCGAGGACGAGCTTCGCGTCCGCATCGAACTCCGCGTTGAGGAGCGTAATCGACAGGCCGAGCGGCGTATTCTTGTTGCCTTCCGACGCGACGACATCGAACGCTTCTTCAAGCACGGCGAGGATGGCCGTCTTGGTGGACGTCTTTCCAACCGAGCCTGTAATCGCGACAATCTCCGGACCAATCTGTCGCACCTTCTCATGCGCGAGCGAGACGAGGTAGGCAACCGAATCATCAACCCGGATGACCTCAACATGGTCCGGAGTCTCAACATCAACCTCGCTGATGATGCCCGTCGCTCCCTTCTCAATAGCCTGAGGGATGAAATCGTGGCCATTGTAGACCTCGCCACGAATCGCGACATAGACATCGCCGGGCTGGAGCGATCGGGTATCGTTTGAGTACGCCATCAGCGGCTTGTCTTGATCTTCGACTCACGTTCGTGACGCTCCAGCGCGAGTTCAATCAGCCGATCAGTCAGCGCGCTATTGGACAATCCTGTGTGTTCCCACATCACAGGGTACATGCTGCGTGATGTGAAGCCGGGAATCGTGTTGACCTCGTTGATGAGAACCTCCAGATCGTCTGTCAGGAAGAAGTCGACGCGCGCCATGCCTTCGCAGCAGAGCACACGAAAGGCGTCTTCTGCCATCTGCCGCATGCGGTCGGATATGTCCGCGGGGATGTCAGCCGGGACTTCCATTCGTGAAGCATCGGCGTCCACGTATTTGGCGTCGTACGTGTAGAATTCCGCTGTCGAAACGATCTCCCCGAGAACGGACGCTTTGGGATGCTCGTTGCCCAACACGGCGCACTCAATCTCTCTTCCAGAAATGCCCTTTTCGATCAAAATCTTACGGTCGTAGTCAAACGCGTAGGCCAGAGCCTTCGCGTAGTCGGCCGCATTCTCAACTTTCGTAATCCCTACGGAAGACCCAGAGTTGGCTGGTTTTACAAAGAACGGAGTACCAAATTGTTCGGCGACGGCCTCAAATGTAAGGGGGGGCTCATCAATCCGATAGACGACGCGGAATGGAGTGATCGGAAGTCCCGAGTCCCGCAGCAGCCGCTTGGTCACCTCTTTATCCATGCAGGCGGCAGAGCCTAAAACGTCCGGTCCGACATAAGCGATACCCAGCGTTTGAAGAAAGCCTTGGACCCGTCCGTCCTCACCGTTCTGCCCATGAAGAATGGGGAACGCGACATCAAGGTTCAGGCGCTGAATAGAATCGAGGTCCGGACCGGACAGAACTGAACCGCGCTCGTCCATCGGAGAGAAAAAAACGTCACCGGATGCGTCGGTGGGTGCATCTGCATTCAGCAATCGGTCTGGAGTAGTATCCACATGCCATCGTCCCTTTTTGTCAATCCAGATGAGGGTTACGTCATAGTGATCCACTTGAAGTGAAGCATATACGTTCCGCGCCGACATGATCGATATGTCATGCTCCGAAGAAAAGCCTCCATATATCAGACCTACGTGGAGCTTCTTCATGTGGAGGACTTCGGCTTTGGAAGACGTGATGATGTTGCGAAAGGATCGCAGCTCGGATGAATCTGGCTAATGCTGTTACAGGCGAGGCCTCGGATCGAGGAAAATATCACGATTCAGAGAGTCCGAGGGAATAACCTGCGTGAGAACCGCACGACTGCCTGCTTGCTTTCTGGTTGCCACGAAAAGCGACCCGGCAGGCGTTGCGATGTATTCGTAGTCCGTCCAATCGTAGTAGCCTTCACCGCCATTTTCCAGCAGGAACGACCAGCTCATCAGCCTCCCCGTTGAATCCGCGCGAAGCCAGTACCTGTCACCCGGCGTCAGTCCGACGTTCTCAAACGAGAGCCTTAACACCTTCGATTCTGCATCCGAGGAGTCGGGTGCCATGTTCCTATGGACGCCCGGGTCGAACAGTTTAAGCGGCGCAAGCAGCCAATAGCTGTCGTTGATGTAACGCTCGTAAGCATCCGTCAATCGTTCCGCCATCTCGGTTGAATCCACCGGAGCCCCATTGATGTAGGCCTTACCAGTAGGTGCATCCATGTTGAAGTCGTCCGTGGAAAAGACTGCGACGAGAATGGAATCCTCGCCCACCGGGTACTCGACGCGATAGGCCGCCGACTCGCGATCCCATAGATGACGTGCGCGGAATACTTCTTCGGAGTCGCGCTCGGCCACAAAGTCGAAGCGCAGGGTAGGCATAGCCTCCCACGCCGCCAGGCCTCCCGCTGATTCGGCGATAAAGAAAGCGAGGGAGTCCGCAGCCGAGAAGAGGGGCGGACCTGTCCCTTGGGTCGGTGCCTGGGGAGCCTCGCCACAGCCAAACAAGAGAGTGCAAAGGAAGGCTAGATAGGCGAATCGCATAGGTCGCGGGAGAGCATCGTGATCGCAATCTAAGACGCCACCCCACGCTACAGTATCCGTTATTGGAATAAACACAAACCCGCCTATTCGTACATGAAATATTGGTAATAGCTGTTATTGTCTTGTTCTTGGAATTGATCTTAGCTTCTCGAATACGTACCTTTCCACTACCTCATGCCGCCTGTAGCTGGTATGGCCGAGAGTCGGTCAGCAACTCAGTCGCGCTACGAAAGGCCCGTCCCGTAAGACGGGCCTTTCTTGTTGTTGCCCGGTGCGGTGAAAAGGCGAGCTTGGGCGAGCGTTGTGGATACCCGTGGATAAGTGGAAAACAAAACAGTTGGTCGCCTTGACTTCTCGCTCGCTTCACTCGTTAATTGCGTCAGCGTTCGACGGCGGCAACGTCGTCAGCGAAGTCGTTGGAGAGAACTTCGGTTCAGGAAGACGGCGCCCCGAAGAGCTTCGGCTCAGAAGGGTTTCGTCCGAGGAGTTTCGGCTCTACGGACAATCGTTCAAAGGAACTCCGGTTCTGGAGAACATAGCCTGAAAGAACTTCGGTTCGGAAGGCACCGTCTGAAAAGCTTCGGCTCGGAAGACACCGTCTGAAAAGCTTCGGCTTTGAAGACAACCGTTCAAAGGAACTTCGGTTCTGGAGAACACCGCCCGGAGAGACTTCGGTTTTGAAGGGCAACCGTCTGAAGAGCTTCGGCTCGGAAGACACCGTCCAAAAAGCTTAGGCTTTGCGGACACTGCTCCTTGACGCGACTGAGTTTTCCAGGCTGCATGAGGTCTCCTCATAGCAGGATGCTGATCTCCCTCGGGAGAAACCAGCGGGCTTGGCTTCCTCTGTAGAAACTCTTCGGAGTATCGTCTTCTTCGGAAGACTGTTCTTCGGAACGGACAGAGACGTGTCATGATCGCTGTGTGTGCTCCGATGCATGGTATTTGCTTCGGCAGATACTGAGCTCGTTGAGCGCCGGTAACCACGCCCCGCATTCGTGCGGAGCAAGCCATCTTGGTTCAACCGATCCCGCATTGGGCGAACGTTGATGGTGCTGTAAGGATGAAAGTACGGTCTGTGTAGTGCCTCGGTGGAGGGCAGGAATTGGGGGAACCCACTCTTGTTCAGAACCCGAAGCTGCAAATCCTACTAATACGGAGAGTGTTTCGGCGCTCATCGTGTGGGATGTGTAACAAGCTGCAAGCAAAAAGGCAACTGCCGGATTGCTGAGAACGGATTTGAAACCGTCTTCTGGTTTCGGGCGACCGAACACGCTACGCGGCCGCCCGGCCGCGGCCAGTTGATATGGAACCTATCCTGGCGTCAAGGCTGCATTTGGGGAAGTTCACTTCGGTGGGCTTCCCCTTTTTGTTTGCTACGTATTTCTTCCAACATCAGCGTAGCGGAAACGCCAAGAGGTGTGTTTGCCGCTGATTGACGACCATGAAATTCTACAGATCCATTGGCCCCTGAAGGATATAAACTCATCGCAGGATCGGCCGTCCTTGCCCTGCTTCTTGCCTTTGCCGGCCTTGCGCTGGGCGGATTGTGGATGGTGCTGATCGGGTTGGGCGTCTTGGTTCTTGGGTTTACCGTTTGGTTTTTCCGGGACCCCGTTCGGACGCCGCCTACGGACACAAACAATTTGCTTCTCGCTCCTGCAGATGGAAAAGTGTTGGAAGTCGTTGAGGAGCACGACACGCTCTACATCAATGGCCCAGTTCGCAGGCTTTCCATCTTCCTATCTCCGCTGAACGTCCACGTGAACCGCATCCCGGCGAATGGTACAATCGAGTATGATCGTTATGTGCCGGGCGAGTATCTCGTTGCCTGGCACCCCAAAGCGAGTGAAAAAAACGAGCGGAGCGAGATCGGCATGCGACATTCAAGCGGAACTCTCGTTCTCTTTAAGCAGATTGCCGGAGCTGTGGCGAGGCGCATCGTCTACTACCCAAAGCCGGGCGATGACGTGAAAGCAGGTGATCGATTTGGCATCGTCAAGTTCGGATCGCGGATGGACGTTCTTGTGCCGCCACACATTGCGTTTGACGTGGAAATTGGCCAGCGCGTTCAGGCTGGCGTCACGGTTATTGGTCAATTTCCTGCCCAGCGTGCGGAAACGACTGGCTCGGATTCTCGAGCCGTACCTTCTGGGTAATGGAATGGACTGAACCCACGAAAGTCGGACCGCGCCCTGAAATCCGTCGTCGTCGTCGGCGACGCAAGGGCCGTCGACCACCCCACATTCCCCGCGCGGCCGTCCCTTCGTTTTTTACGTTGGGCAACCTCCTTAGTGGGTTCTTTTCGATTGTTCAGGCGAGTCAAGGGAATCTGGAGTGGGCCGCCTGGCTGATCGTTTTTGCAGGATTCTTTGATCTTCTGGACGGAATGGTTGCGCGGCTGGCAGGCGTGGATTCCTCGTTCGGGGTTGAACTGGACTCGCTGTGCGATGTGGTTTCGTTTGGTGTGGCTCCGTCTTTCCTCCTGTACCAATTCGGCCTTAACGAGCTTCCCGTCGGTGCTTTCTTAGCCGCACTTCCTGCCATGACAGGTGCAGTTCGTCTGGCACGGTTCAACTCGATCCAAGCGGCCACAAAATCCGACTATTTCGTTGGTCTGCCTATCCCTGCCATGGCAGGCACTATTGTCGCCTTCATCCTCACCTTCCAGGATGACACGTTGTTTGCATGGTTTGAGTATGGACGGCTTTCCATTTTGATACCTCTTACCATTCTACTGGCGTTGCTCATGGTGTCGCCCGTTCGCTTTGCCACGCCTCCGCAGCCGAACCGAAGCTCGTTGCGCAAACACCCCTGGCGGTTCGTGGCGTTCATCACCGGGCTTCTTCTTGTTTTGTTCCTGCAGGAAATCGGCCTTCTCATCAGCGCCGTCGTGTATCTTTTTCTTGGTATTGGAGGGGCCGTTCTGTGGGCTGTCCGCGTGGTCACCAGTAGAGAACACGACGACGATGATACCGACCTCGACGATTGATTCAACTACGCTAAGCTGTCTCATGTACAAGGCCAACGTAACAATCACGCTCCGAGCGTCCATCCTTGACCCGCAAGGGAAGGCGATGCAACACGCGCTTCACGATCTGGGACACGACTCTGTTACTCAAGTTCGGGCCGGCAAGCATATCGAAATGTTGATTGATGCCGACTCCTCTGCGGAAGCCGAAACAGTTGCGACAAATGCCTGTGAGCAACTACTCGCAAATTCCGTGATGGAGGACTTCTCAATAGAAGTTCTGGAACTGGAAAGCGCTTCCGCAGCCTAGGCAATTGCCTATTGACTCAGCTTTCGACACGATGTCCGACTTCGTATCGATTCTTGGTTCTTCTGAACCGGCCGTTGCCGAGCCGGATATCCTTGTCGAAACCACAGACGAGACGAAAACGCAAACGCCTTGGCGCGTAATCGTGTACGACGATGACATCCACACGTTTGAAGATGTCATTCTGCAATTGATGAAGGCAACTGGCTGCTCTGAGCAACGCGCTGAGAAACATGCCTTCACGATAGACGCTACCGGTAAAGACTGCGTTTTCGAAGGCGACTTCTTCGATTGTTTCCGCGTTCAGGGCGTCCTTCGGGAAATCCAGCTTGTAACCGAGATTGAAGGATAGGACCCCAGCCTTAACGCATGATCAGATAGCTCAGTTTGACGAGAAACGCGTTCTGGGGGAAGATCGAAAACGTATCTGAGATCTGATCGCCAGTACTCACGTCGTACGGGGATCGGGGTACAGGACCGCCGTCGAGTAGGAGTTGCTCGGAATCCCCATCATTCCGCGCCTGGGTCCACACGACGAAGAGCGTTGAGCCGGGGCGATACTCCCAGCGCAGCACCACGTTCGCGTTCAGCGATTGGAAGGAGAAATCGCGTCTCTTGGGGTAGTCGTCGAACGCCCTTAATTCGTCGCGGTTGGCCAGAAGCTGGTAGTTGTCGAATTGACCACGAGCGGCAAATAGTTGCCCGTACATCTGGAGTGACAGCTTCGGGCTGAAGATCACGTTGGCTCGGGTGGAAAGATCAAAGGCGCGAGTGTCGCGAGATCCAAATACAGGTACAT
>JAHEJB010000229.1 GCA_024639085.1 Rubricoccaceae bacterium
TCGCCATCGAACAAGTAGCAAACGCCGAGCGACGCATTGAAGCCGAGCGAATGCTTCTTGAGGAGGCGGAAAAGAATTTCCGCGAAGCATTCGAGGCTCTCTCATCCCGTGCCCTCAAACAGAACAACGAGCAGTTTCTTGAGCTCGCGAAGCAGACCCTCGCGAAAACGCAGGAACAAGCGAAGGGCGAATTAGAGAAGCGCCAGTTGGCCGTGGACAACCTCGTGAAGCCGCTCAAGGAAACAATGGACGCCGTCAAGAAGCAAATGGAGACGGTAGAGAAAGACCGCACGAGCTCTTACTCTGAGCTCAAAGAACAGGTTGCAAATCTCACGCAGACGCAGAAGGATCTGCGCTCTGAGACGTCAAACCTTGTTACTGCACTTCGGGCGCCTCAGGTTCGCGGCCGCTGGGGGGAGATCCAGTTACGTCGCGTAGTAGAAATGGCTGGCATGGTCAACTATTGCGACTTCGACGAGCAGACAACGCTCCACACAGAAGATGGACGGATGCGTCCCGACATGATAATCCGCCTGCCCAACGAGCGCCGGATCGTCGTGGATTCAAAGGCGCCATTGCAGGCTTATCTGGAGGCCCTCGAAGCTCCGGATGACAACGCGCGCGAGGCCGCTCTCGTGCGGCACGCCGGACAAGTCAAGACGCACATCAAGCAGCTCAGCGCCAAGTCCTACACACAACAACTCGGGTTCACGCCTGAGTTCATCGTGCTCTTCCTTCCAGGCGAAACGTTCTTTAGCGCTGCGCTCGAGCAGGACCCTGGCCTTATCGAGCAAGGTGTAGATCAGAACGTCATCCTTGCTACGCCGACCACACTCATCGCACTACTTAAAGCTGTCCACTATGGATGGCGGCAGGAGGCACTGACAGAGAACGCGATGAAGATCAAGGAACTCGGAGAGGAGTTATACAAACGCACGTCTGTTCTTGCCGATCACTTCTCGAAGGTCGGGCGGCATCTGAACCAGACGGTCGGCGCATACAACCAGTCGGTGGGCTCGTTGGAGAAGCGATTCCTGCCGACTGTGCGACAGTTCAAGGAATTAGGAGCTGCGTCCGGCGACGAGATCCCAGAGATCACTGAGGTCACGACCACGTTGCGTGGTGTAGAAGAAGGCGAACAGCTTGCTCTCGGAGATGGCTCGCAATCCGATGCAAAGCTGCTTGAGTCCTAAGGAATGGGTTCCGCGGAAATTCTCACGACTGACGCTATAGCCGATCTCGACGCGGGAGCCGTACTCCTTGCCGGCACCAACCGTCTGGCTCGCGGGCTGCGGCACGAGTACAACCGGGCCATGGAGGAGGGCGGAAGGACAGCGTGGGAGTCGCCAACCGTCTCGACTGCTTTGAGCTGGTTAAGGGAGCTATGGCAAGACGAGCTGGCTTTTACCGATACGGGCGTGGGACACAGGGCGCTCCTCACGAAGGAACAGGAGACCGCTGTCTGGGAACGGGTCATCCGCGAATGGTGCAAACGGTCCGAACGCAAACTGATTCAGATTGAAGCTGCTGCAGACAGCGCTCGCTCGGCATATCGGCTGCAATACGACTGGCACCTGCCGGAGCCCACTGAAAAGGACCACCCCGTCGATGACGTCCGGGCGTTCATGGGATGGAAGAACGACTTCGACGCGTGGTGCGGCGACAATGGCTGGATTAGTGAATCGCGGCTCATGGAGAGCGTGGCGGTCGCGTTTCGCAACAGTGTCTTACACCCACCACCCGGTGTGTTGCTGGCGGGCTTTGAGGAGGTGACACCGGCCCTGGAGGACCTCCTCCAGGCGCTTTCCGATGTCGAGGTACCGGTGCATAGACTGGAGTCGGCGCCACGTGAAGCGAGCGTACGTATGGCCGCGTGCCGGACGCCAGCCGACGAGATCGCCGCCTGCGCCGTGTGGGTGAGGAAACAGCTCGAAGCCGACCCTGCTCAAAAGCTTGGGATTGTGGTTCCCGACCTCGGTGATCGCCGAGCTGAGATCGCGCGGGTTTTCGAGGATGTGCTGTCGCCGGAATCGGTTCTGCCGGGCGCTCAACCCGGGAGGCACGTCAACTTCTCGCTGGGCCCTCCGCTTTCGAGCTACCCGGTCGTAGCCTCCGCGCTCAATGCGCTCAAATTGCTTAACGGCGACATTGAGTTGAACCAACTCGGGTCGCTATTGCGGTCGCCGTTCTTGGGTGAGGGCGACGCCGAGGCGCAGAAACGAGCGCTTCTGGACGTGTCGCTGCGACGCTTCGGGGAGCGCTCTGTGCGTATACCCTGGCTGATCGAGGTAGCAGGGGAGCAACGAAACGGCCGCCTGGACCAGTCGCCTCGGCTGGCATCAAGATTAAAGAGGCTGCAAGGCTTCATGAAGGAGCTTCCATCAAAAGCGGGGCCGACCGTTTGGGCGCAATCATTCGAAAACGCACTGACAATCCTTGGCTGGCCTGGTGAGCGAATGCTCGACAGTGCGGAGCACCAGGCCCGGAACCGTTGGAGTCGACTGATCGATGCTTTTGCGGGCCTTGAGGCCATGGTTCCAGCCATGACCCTCCGGACCGCGATTGGACGACTGCGCCGCATGGCGAGCGCGACAACTTTTCAGCCAGAGTCGGCGGCGGCGCCGGTACAGATTCTCGGATTGTTGGAAGCAACCGGAGCGCAGTTCGACGCCATCTGGGTGATGGGCCTTACCGACACGACGCTTCCGGGTCTGCCACACACACATCCGCTATTACCAAGCGAACTGCAGCG
>JAHEJB010000014.1 GCA_024639085.1 Rubricoccaceae bacterium
CCCCAACCTTGCAATGGCCTACTGGGGCGAGGCAATGACGCACAACCATCCCATCTGGCAGGAAGTGGATCGTGATGCGGCAATAGCTGTGCTTTACTTGATGCCAGACGAAGCGCTTTCAGACATATCTGCACGCGAACAAGCCTATTTCTCCTCGCTGGATGTGCTCTTTGGTGATAGCGACGAGGATAGTGACACCAAGGAAGACCGTGACGATGACTATGCTGTCGCGATGGGTGAACTCGCAGCGACGTACCCCGATGACGAAAACGCCGCTCTATTTCACGCTCTGGCAATCCTCGGCACTGCTCACGAGGGCCGCGATTTTGATATCTACGACCGTGCCGGAAAGATTGCGCTGGAGGTTTTCGAACGGAACCCGCTTAACCCCGGAGCCGCTCACTATGTCATCCACGCTTACGACGACCCGTTGAATGCCGAGAAGGCGTTGGAGGCGGCGCAGGCCTACTCCGTGATTGCTCCTGACGCGCCGCACGCGCTCCACATGCCCACGCACATCTACTTCGCGCTCGGGATGTGGGACGAAGGCGCGGAACTCAACCGCCGTGCCCACGAAGCCGCTCGCCGCCGCGACGAAGCTGCCGGGCAACCGCTAGGCGGCCACGGCTGGCATCCACTGTACTGGCTGCACTATGCCGAGCTGCAGCGTGGGAGGTTTGAGGAAGCACAAAGGCTATTCGGTGAGGCCCTTGAACTAGCCGAAGTGGGCCAAACGTCTCGCGGATGGAGTAGCGTGGTCGCAATGCGAGCCAACGAGATCGTCGAGATGCGGGGCGTCAACCTTCCACTTCCAAACACAGCTGTGTACAATCTCGCTGTCAATGAGGAACTTCTAAGTGGAAAAGCACGACACCTCAATGACTTCTCGGACGCGCTGGTTGCGCTCATGATGAGTGGCATGGACCGATCAAATTCGCAGATGCACGAAGAGGCGTTCGAAGGTGTGCTACAAAGAATGCGAACTCGAATCGAAAGTGGAATAGCTGAAGACCCAGCAAGCCGCATTATGGTTTTGCAACTGGAAGCGTGGAAAGCTCATCGAGGTGATACATCCTATGCGCTTGAAATCCTCGCCGAAGCTGCTGAACTGGAAGATTCCATGCCACTCGACTTCGGACCTCCAAGTCCCGTTTGGCCGACACACGAACTGCTAGGCGAATGGCTACTGCAACAAAGTAGAGTAGGCCAGAACCTGCGACAACGCTTGAATTGGGCTATAGAGGCACAAGAGGCATTCGAATACACACTTGCCCGCCTACCTATGCGCCTGCGTTCATTACGCGGACTCCATGACGCGGCAATCACAACGGGAGATGAAGATGTCACAATCTTTACAGAAGAAAGCCTATGCTTAGCGATGCGTGCGACTGATAGCGCCATTCTTGAACAAGAAATGTTGATCGGCACCCTCCATTCCAGATGTAATAGTACTTCTGAATAGCGAAAGGTTAAGCCTCGCAGAAGCTCCGAACCGGCAGGAGGGAGGCGCGTATCTTCCGCGCCCAAAGAAGTAGCAGATGTCCCCACCTCTCGGTTTTCCTTCGTTCTCGCGCACCGAACTGCCCAACGGTGTGCGCATTCTCAGCGAGCAGATTCCTTCTGTGCGATCTGTAGCGGTAGGCGCGTGGGTTCAAGCCGGTAGTCGCGACGAAACGTTGGCCGAGGGCGGCATATCCCACTTCATCGAGCACATGGTCTTTAAGGGAACATCGAAGCGGCGAGGCTACCAGATCAATCAGCGGATGGAATCGGTGGGAGGTTACCTGAATGCCTTCACGACGAAAGAACACACCTGTTTCTACGCCCGTAGCCTTGACGAACATCTCGACCGTGCATTGGACACCGTCCTTGACCTCGTCACCCATCCGACGCTCCCAGAGAAGGAGTTGGAGAAGGAGAAGGACGTGGTGATCGAAGAGATCAAGATGTACGAGGACAATCCGGAGGATCACATCTTTGATCACTACGAGTCGCTGATGTACCCAGATCATGCGCTAGGACGGCCGATTCTTGGCTCCCGCGAATCCGTTCGCTCGTTCACCAAAAGTGGCCTTCAAGGCTTCTTGGGGCAACATTACGTGCCCAACCGCCTGGTGGTCTCTGTTGCGGGAAATGTGAAACACGAGGCCGTCGTCCGCAAGGTCGAGAACCTCCTGAGCGACTTTGAACGACAACCCGTGGGCCTTCACCGAATCGCAGCCAACGGGTACGAGCCTTCCGATTTGTCAATCCCACGTTCGCTTCAACAGGCTCACCTCATCGTAGGAACGCGTGGTTTTGGATCGCTCGATCCTCGACGAACACAAGTTTCCCTGCTCAACACGATTCTGGGTGGAGGGATGTCCAGTCGCCTCAACCAGAACATCCGTGAGAAGTACGGATTTTGTTATTCCGTTTATTCCTTTGCCAACATGTTGGCCGACTCCGGCGACATGGGCATCTACATCGGAACGGAAACGGGCAGGGTTGACAGGGCGCGCAAGCTCGTCATTCGCGAACTCGACAAACTTGCCACAACAGCAGTGAGCGAGCGCACGCTGGCGCGGGCCAAGCAACAATTGAAAGGCTCAATGATGCTTGGGCTGGAGAGTATGAGCAACCGAATGATGCGTCTGGGTCGCGTAGAACTCACGTTCGGTCGCTACTTCACCTTGGACGAAGTGATTGCGGAGATTGATGCTGTGACGACGGAGGATGTTCGTAATGTTGCTGCGGCGCTATTTCCTTCTGAACGCCTTTCTTCCATCGCCATCGTCCCTGCCAACTAGTCCATGCCTCATCCATTCTCAGGACGTAAAGTTATCGTAACTGGCGGTGCCGGATTTATAGGCTCACACGTCTCGGATGCATTGATCGGGGAAGGCGCTGAGGTCCACATTGTCGACAATCTGGAAGGCGGAAAGCTGGAGAATATTCCTGACGCTGCCATTTTCCATGAGTTGGATATTCGTAGCGATGAGATCGCGAGCCTTTTTAAGCGTGAGAGGTTTGCAGCAATGGTTCATCTCGCTGCTCAGATGGATGTTCGCAAATCTGTTGCAGATCCAGTTTTCGACGCCGATGTGAATGTGCTGGGACTCTTGAACCTCCTTGAAGGCGGGCGAGCCAACGGACTTGAAAAGGTGGTTTTTGCGTCTACAGGCGGAGCCATTTATGGAGATCCTGACCCGAACGTAAATGGGGGAGGGCCACAACCCGAATCGCATCCCCAGCGTCCCGCATCGCCGTATGGCATCACAAAATTGGTTTCCGAGCATTACCTCCGATTTTTTAGTGAGACGTACGGTCTTCCCTACGTTGCTCTAAGGTTTGCGAACGTTTATGGCCCGCGCCAGAACCCGCACGGCGACGCAGGCGTCGTCGCCATTTTCACAAAGCGGCTTCTCAAGGGCGAACAACCGACCATCAACGGACCGGGCAAACAAACACGCGACTATGTGTTTGTGGGCGACGTTGTACGAGCACTATGCAGCGCACTGGCGCATGATGGGTCGGATGTCATCAACATCGGTACTGGGGTTGAAACGGATGTGAATCAGCTATTCGGCCACCTCAATCGCCTGACAGGCGGAAAGGCGGAGGAGAAGCACGGTCCTGGAATGCCCGGCGAACAGCAACGAAGTGTGTTGGATATTTCGCAGGCTGCGGATGTACTAGGTTGGCAACCGGAGGTTGCGTTGGCTGATGGCCTAGCGGAAACCGTCGCTTGGTTCAGGGCTAGGATCGCTGACCCCGTGTCGTAACTTCCCTCGGACGCCACCACTCATCTTTTCGGTTCACTCGCCTACCGTGTATCGCGTCCAACTTGACCAGTTTGAAGGGCCACTGGATTTGCTGCTCTTCTTCATCCGCCGCGATGAACTGGACATCTACGACATCCCCGTAGCGCAGATTACAGACGAGTACCTGGGGTATGTGCGGCTTCTGGAGCAGGTCGATCTGGATGGGGCTGCGGAGTTCATCTACATAGCGGCGCTGCTGATTTCCATAAAGGCGCGATTGCTTCTTCCGCGTCAGGAACTAGATGAGGATGGCGAGCCGATTGACCCCCGTAAAGAGCTGGTTGAGCGGCTGTTGGAATACATTCGATATAAGGAAGCGGCTACGCATCTCGAACGCAGTTGGAATAGACGTCACGAGTTGATGCCGCGTGGTGCAGCTTCGTCCGAGCAAGACCGACTTGCAGCTTCTGTCGAAGTGACCTACAAGGTCTCCGTCTTCGACCTTATGTCCGCCTTGCAAAGGGTGTTAGAGCGTGCACCCGACGAAGAGCCTAAGCATGAATTGCCACCATACGAGTACACGATTGACGAACAGCGCGCGTACGTCATGTCATCTTTGTCGAGAGGCATTTCTTCGTTTGTCAAGCTCGTTGAAAATCGTTCAAAACCCTTCGTCATAGTGACGTTTCTTGCAATATTGGAGATGCTCCAGCGCCAGACCGTCACCTTGGTGTCTGGGATAACGCCTGAGGATTTCGCGCTCAAGAAAGCTAAGCCGGTTGTGGAGGAGGAGATCCCCCAATTCGAGCAGCCACCAGACAAAGTGCGAACGATCGACGTGGAGCACATTGCAGAACCTGAACCCATCGCCAACGGCACAGAAGTGACAGAATGAGCGAAAGCACTCCTCACACCCTGGATAAGGCCGCCGAGGCTATCATATTTGCCGCTGACGAGCCTGTCTCGCCTGATGCCATTCGAATCACGTATGGTGAAGTAACGGGCATCGACATAGTGGAGGCTGACGTTCTTGAATCTGTGGCCCGACTTAACGCTGCGTACGACGTGGAAGGACATGCCTTCCAGATTCATCATTGGGGCGGCGGGTTTCGAATGGCCACGGAAGAGTCCGTCGTCGGATTCGTAAAGGCCTTTCTCTTAAAAGAAGAGGAGAAGCGGTTGTCTCGTGCCCTCCTCGAAACGTTGTCTGTCGTTGCCTATAAACAACCAGTATCGAAACCGGAAGTCGACCACGTACGCGGTGTCCAATCCGACTACGCGGTTCGACAACTGCTGGAGCGTGATTTCATTACCGTGGTGGGTAGGTCAGATTCTGTTGGTCGACCGCTTCTTTACGGAACTACCGAGCACTTCCTCGATCAGTTCGGATTGGGAACGCTTGAAGAACTCCCGAGGCCGCGTGAAATCGACGAGCTGCTGGAGGATCCTGCATTCAGCCAGGAACGCGCGATTCTGACAACGGAGATGGCCATGATGGAAGCCGAGGCCGCTTCAGTGGCTGACGAAGGGGCTTCAGATACGGTGGTCGTCGAAAAGACGATTGAGTTTCCAGAAGAAATGTCCTATGACTGATCGTGGTAGCACGAAAAGCAAGTCGACCCGTCGTCGAAAGATGACACAGCGCCGCCATGGGCGCGACAAAGTGGAGACATCGTCATCAGCGGCTGAACAGGAGAACGCTCCTATGCGTCTCAATCGATTCATCGCTAAAGCTGGCATTGCGTCGCGGCGAGAGGCTGACAACATTATTTCGGAGGGTCGTGTCAGCGTGAACGGAGCCACGGTCGTTGAACTGGGGACGAAGGTTTCTCGAGAGGATGAAGTTGCCGTTGATGGGCGTCCGGTTTCGCCAAAGAGCCCGCTCTACGTTCTCCTCAATAAACCAAAGGACACGATCACGACGAAAGACGATCAGAAGGATCGCACAACGGTCATGGACGTTGTAACGTTATCTGAAAAGGAGAAATCGAGCCTTTTCCCGGTGGGGCGATTGGACCGCGACACAACAGGGATTCTTCTTTTGACCAACGATGGGGATCTCGCTCACAGGCTCATGCATCCGCGATATGAGGTCGAAAAGCTTTACCACGTAACTACGGAGAAGCCGGTTAAACCCGATCAGCTGGATGTTCT
Organism: Rubricoccaceae bacterium; assembly: GCA_024639085.1. GTDB lineage: Bacteria > Bacteroidota > Rhodothermia > Rhodothermales > Rubricoccaceae > JAHEJB01. The sequence goes on from JAHEJB010000014.1 coordinate 5,898, forward strand.
TCGAGAAGGAATTGAGCTGGATGACGGTCCGGCCAAGGCCGATCACGTTAGTTATGTCGGCGATGACCACAGGCATGTTGCGTTACAAATCCATGAAGGCCGCAACCGACAGGTCCGCAGGATGTTTGAAGCGCTCGACCACACCGTGAGGACTCTCGAGCGCTCTCGCTACGCTGGCCTCAATCTCGAAGACTTGCGAAGAGGAAAGTGGCGGAAGTTGAAGCCGCACGAAATCAACGCACTACGGCGGAAAGTAAAACTAAAGCCGATCATTTTCTGAATACCTCGTTTCCAAGCCATGAACAACAAAATTGCATTAGACGGCCTCACGTACGACGACGTACTGCTTCTCCCAGCGCGATCTACCGTCATGCCCCGCGAGGTTAGTACGCGTTCGCGAGTGACTCGAACCATCAGCCTGAACGTGCCACTTCTTTCCGCAGCGATGGACACGGTAACAGAGTCGAACATGGCCATCGCAATGGCGAGACAGGGCGGTGTAGGCGTCCTCCACAAGAACATGAGCATTGAGGAGCAGGCCGGGCAAGTGCGCCTCGTCAAGCGTTCAGAGAGTGGGATGATTCTGGACCCGATTACGCTTCTCCCAGAAAAAACCGTCTCGGATGCGCGCGCCCATATGGCGAAGTACAGCATCGGCGGAATTCCCGTTGTAAACGACGAGAACCAACTTGTCGGCATTGTAACGAACCGCGATCTGCGCTTTGAGGTTGACAGTGAGGCGACGCTAGGCTCCATCATGACCGCCGCGCCATTGGTTACGGCGCCGGTCGGGACCACGCTGGAAGAAGCCGAGCAAATCCTCCAGAAGCATCGTATCGAAAAGCTCCCTATCGTTGATGAAGGTGGTTACATGCGTGGCCTCATCACTTTCAAAGACATCCAGAAGAAGCGGAAGCATCCCCATGCCTCAAAAGATGAATACGGCAGACTTCGCGTAGGCGCAGCTGTGGGGATTGCGGGCGATACCCACGAACGGGTTACTGCTCTCGTGGACGCTGGCGTCGATTTCGTTGTCGTGGATACGGCGCATGGGCACCATGAGAATGTCCTTCGCATGGTCGAGACCGTTAAGAGCAACTTCAGCGACGTACAGGTTGTCGGTGGCAACGTGGCAACCGCAACGGGTACAGAGGATCTCATCCTCGCTGGCGCCGACGCGGTAAAAGTGGGCATCGGTCCGGGTTCAATCTGCACGACACGCGTTGTGGCGGGAATCGGCGTACCTCAGCTTACGGCCATCCTTGAATGCGCCTCTGCTGCACATAAGTACGACGTGCCGATTATCGCGGATGGCGGCGTGAAGCAAACCGGCGACATTCCCAAAGCCCTCGCTGCAGGAGCCGATACAGTCATGATAGGCGGTCTCTTTGCAGGCGTTGAGGAGAGCCCCGGCAAAACTGTTCTCTATGAAGGTCGCAAGTACAAGCACTACCGTGGAATGGGCTCGCTGGGTGCGATGGCACAAGGCTCGAAGGATAGATATTTCCAGGATGCCGAAGACGATCTTAGAAAGCTCGTTCCTGAAGGCATTGAAGGGCGCGTGGCCTACAAAGGCACGCTGGATGAGGTGATGTATCAGATGATCGGTGGACTCCGGGCGGCAATGGGCTACTGTGGATGCGAGTCTGTGGAGGCGCTTCGAGAGCATGCCCAGTTCGTTCGAATTACAGCGTCGGGTTTGCGTGAGAGCCACCCACATGACATCACGATTACGCAGGAAGCGCCGAACTATTCATCACGGTAATGGCGCGTCCGATGATGGCCCCACGTCTAGCCGCTGTCAGAGCACGGCTCGCCGAACTGGATGCTGATGCCGCGCTTCTTACGTTCCTGCCCGATATCAGGTGGGCAGTAGGGTTCACAGGATCGAATGGCATCCTGCTTGTCACAGAAAACGATGCCCACTTCCTCACAGACGGCCGGTATCAGGCGCAAGCCAACCACGAAGTTGTCGGAGCGGAGATCCATGTACCCGGCTACAAGCTGTTCGAATTCATAGCTGAGCGCAAACTGCTCGACGATTCAAAGACATGCATTGTACAGAGCGATCACCTCACGGTCGACGAACTCGATCGACTGCGCGGTATTGTTCAAGACGTCCGATTTGAGCCGGAACCACGACTTCTTGTCAGAGAAGTCGCGTCGAAATCGGAAGAGGAGATTGACAAGATCCGAGCTGCCCAAACGATCACGGACGCTGTCTACGGAGATCTGCTTCGACTTATCAAGCCCGGCGTTTCCGAGCAGAATATCGCTGCTGAGATCGTGTATCAGCATCTTAAACGTGGCTGCGACCGGATGTCTTTTGAGCCAATCGTAGCCGCTGGCGCTCGCGGCGCCTTGCCACATGCACGCCCTTCGAACAACCAGATTAAGCAAGGAGACATGGTTGTCATCGATATGGGCGGAGTGAAGGATGGCTACGCGTCTGACATGACACGGACCGTAGCGGTTGGCGATCCTGAAGAGGAAGCTCGCGTGGTTTACCAGATCGTTCTCGATGCGCAGAATGCAGCCATTGAGGCCGCGCGCGCTGGAATGACGGGCCGGGAGCTCGACCAGGTTGCTCGCAGCGTCATTGAGGAGGCAGGATATGGCGAAGCGTTCTCTCACAGCCTGGGTCATGGGATTGGATTGCAGACACACGAATGGCCGTCTTTGTCATCTCGCACTGAGGCCAAATTGCCCCTCGGCGTTGCTGTCACAATTGAACCCGGCATATACTTGCCAGGCAAATATGGCGTCCGCATTGAAGACATCGTGGTACTCACTGAAGACGGCTGTACAAACCTGACAGCATCGCCCAAAGAACTGCTGGTGCTGTAGAATGCGCTTCACCTTCGTTCTTCCAGTTCCCATTCGCATACCTATGGGAGGTGCCAAGGTTGTATACGAGCACGCCAAAGGCCTTGCCCGGCGCGGACACAACGTTTCAGTAGTTGGGCCAGAGCGTACGGGAGGCACGGCCAGTGCCCGCATCCTACAAACGGCCGTCTGGTTTAGAGATCGACTGCACGGTGTTTCAAAATCGCCCTACTACAAGGCGGAAGGCGTCGAGTCGCTCGTCGTTCCAGAGTCCAACTCGGTGCACATTCCGGACGCAGACGCGATCGTTGCCACAGGCGTACAAACGGCCAGGTGGGTAAATGACTTGCCATCGCAGAAAGGTAGAAAGTTCTATTTTATCCAAGGCTATGAGGCTTTCGCAGACGCATCCGTTGAGGAAACATGGCGCCTGCCTTTAAGCAAGTTTACATGCGCCAGCTGGCTCCGTGATAAGATCGTGGAAGCAGGGGAGGAAGTCTTGGGCGTGATTCCCAATGCGATTGACGCAACTGAATTCTATGTGACGAACTTACCTCGAGAACGTGACGAACGCATCGTGGCGATGTATCACCGCCATCCTGTAAAAGGTCCAGATGTGTTGATCGATGCGTTGCAGCAGATCAAAGAAGTCCGTCCAAACATTCAGGCGGATATCTTTTCTGCTCGCCCACCCTCTCACAAGCTGCCTTCATGGGTAGACGTTCACATTCGCCCTTCCTCAATTGAACTGCGTAGCATATACAACCGCGCAGCCATTGTGTGGAGTACCAGCCAGAGCGAAGGATGGGGCCTCGTGACGATGGAAGGAGCGGCATGTGGCTGTGCGGTCGTAGCCACGGCAACCGAAGGTATCAAGGAATACTTGAATGACGGCGAGTCCGTGAGGCTTGTCGCCGTTGATGACTCCCACGAGCTCGCCAGAGCGACAGAAGCCCTTCTCAACGATGCGGAAGAACGTAACAGATTAGCAGTCGCTGGTCAGGAAGCTGTTCGTGCTTTCTCGTGGGAAGAGAACACCGCAAGACTTGAGCGCATACTGATGCTCTAACTTGGCTCAATGCTGTCGGTAATCGTCCCCATCTTCAACGCAGGTAACATCCTGCGAACGACTCTTCCGTCTATGCTTGCCGAGAGAGAGCTGGCAGAATGGATCTTCGTGGACGATGGTTCTACTGATAACTCGCGCAAAATATTGGACGATGTTCTTTCAAATCGAAGGCAAGTCGGTAATGAATCAACGCGGGTTTTGGCCCATCCCAAAAATCGGGGTCGAGCCGCCGCACGGAACACCGGAATTGAATCTGCGCGGGGAGAAGTTCTTGTTTTCCTAGATGCAGATGCTGCACCACAGGAAAGTTTTCTGCGTGAACTTCGGCGATCTATTGAAAAGGAAGGGGTTGTCGCCGTAATTGGCCATCTTCGGTTCGAGCGCGACCAAGGCGAAGATGCCTATGGACGCTATCTGCGTTCCAGCCGACGGGGGCCAACGCAACGTCACGCCAACCAGCCCACGCCCTGGAAGTATTTCCTCACAACTGCTGCTGCCGTCCGCTCTGATGCGTTGGCTGAAGCCGGTGGATTTGAAGAATCGATTTCATACGGCGAGGACATGGAACTCGCTGCGCGCCTTTCTCGAATCTATCCAGACGGATTGCGGTATGCGCCGGGAGCGGTTGTTGAGCAATACGATCTCGGCTCGCTGGAGACGGCGCTAAGGAAGATGAATGAATTTGGGCGAGACAATCTCCCTGCGATGGTCTCGCGGCACGCCGAATTGGCCCAGTGGACGGGCGTGGATTTAGTAGATTCACCATCCGCCCCATTCTGGCGCAAGCTTGGAATTCGGATGTTGTTGCGGCCAACCGCGACTAAAGCCATCCACAGCATCGTACCGTACCTTCCTGCTCGATTGTCTAACCTGGCCGTGCGGTACCTCCTCGGCTCAATGCTTGCAACCAGCTACAAAGAGGGCTCGAAAGCCCTGAGCACTCGTTAACTGCCTATTTGCGTCGATACGTCCCCGCTTCTCCCGCTGATCTAACGACGTGCTCGAAATGGTGAGTAAACATTTTCGTGTCTTTGGTTTCTTTCTGTGCGCACTTGTCGCGCTTCCTGCGACTGCTCAAACCGAGTTGATCGTGCGCCTGGAGGCAGGTTACAGTGGTCCACTCAAGGCATCGCTGGAAAGTGCTCGTGCTGTTCCAGGCGTTTCGAGTTCACTTTTCGATGAAGTTCGTGGTGTGAAACGGCTGTTTGCGGAAAACCGTGCTGCAGGAAATTGGACCGACGATGTTTTTGTCGTCGAGTTCGCCGATGCCATTATCGCAGATCGGCAGCGGAGTCAGTGGGCAGCGGAGCCGGGTGTTCGCTATGTGCAAACAAACGGCACCTACAGCCTCGATGTTGTTGAGGATCTAGACGACGAGCCATTTGCGGATAGCCTGTCCCACCTGCTTGTCATCCGCGCCGATGAAGCGTGGCTGGAGACGACGGGTTCGCCCTCAGTCATCATCGGGCTAATCGATACAGGCTTGTACATGCAGCACCCAGACTTCCAGAATCAGATATGGAATAACCCAGGCGAGATACCGAACAACGGCATCGACGATGATGGGAACGGCTTCATCGACGATGTGAATGGTTACGACTTCGTAGATCGCAACGTCAGCGTAAATAGCGGCGACTACTACGTTCGCGACAATGATCCTTCCGAGGATGGTACACAGGAACACGGGACGTTGACGGCCGGGGTTATGTCTGCGGCCCTGAACGGTGTCGGAATTGCAGGCGTAGCGCCCGGCGCTCGCATTGTGCCTGTTCGCGCATTTGGCCGAGACGGTGTTGCGGAGGACGACGATCTCGCGGCTGCCATTGTTTACGCTGCCGATCTTGGCGTGGATGTGATCAACCTGTCGTTTGGCAGGAATGAGGATAGCCCGTTGCTTCACGAAGCCATTCAGTATGCATACAATCAAGGGACGATTGTTGTGGCATCCGGTGGCAACGCCGGAGGTGATGGGGCGCACTATCCGTCTGATTACCCGGAAGCCATTGGCGTTGCCTGGTTCACGGCAGATGGATCAGACATCGAGCCTATCGGCGGACAGTTCGGACCTGGAATCGATCTTGGTGCACCCGGAACCGCTATTTTTACGACGCTCGCGCCGCACGAAAGTGATCCTCGTCCAATCGAGGAACAGCTTTATGGTCGAAGAAGTGGGTCTTCACTTTCTGCACCACAAGTCACAGGCGCTGTTGCGCTTCTACGTTCCGTTGACAGCTCACTCAGTCCAGAGTCAATTCGTGGTATCCTTACGTCAACCGCTCGTGACTTAAACGAGCCAGGCTGGGATCACCATACAGCCGCCGGTTTGCTTGATGTAGCCAACGCCATCGGCCTCCCATATCCAACCAATGTGTCGCTTACAAGTCCTGAGCAAGACAGCGGGGGCGGGAGTGGCCTTGTGCCCATTGTGGGCTCGGCAATTGCGCCACAATTCTCGTCGTGGAGTGTCGACTACGCGTCCTACGATCCAACAGACAGTTCCACCCCCATCGGATCGTGGATTTCGATTGTAGATCCAGTTCTGACGCAGGTAAGAAAGGACACGCTGGGTTTCTGGCAAACAAACTCACTGAGTGAGGGTCTTTACCTGGTTCGGCTCGTCGTAGCTCTTTCCAATGGCCAAACCCTTGAAGACCGGCGCCGCGTTACTATTGACCGATCTGCTCCGACTTTAGACGTTACGTACGCAGGTCCAGCCTACTTCGATGGAAGGCAAGGAGTGCTCGTCGAACTCAAAACCGACGACGTTACTGAAGCCTCAATGGAGATTGAACGAGGTGGAGGACAGGTTGCCTATATATCCGCTGAAGACCGCGAACAAAGGCACGGAATGTTCTGGCCTAATGAACGCAGCGAAGTAGGGCAGGTTACGGCTCGCATTTCTGTTGAGAACGCTTCCGGACTGAGTGTATCGTCCGAAGCAACCGTTACGTTGGATGCACTCTACTACAATGATGCGCTTTTTACCGAGACCGTTTTGGACATGCCAGCAGGGTATTTCCTTGAGAAAACGACAGACTTTGATGGAGATGGGCTCCTTGAAGTCGTTCAAAACCGACTTGTGGATGGCGAACCCAGTGATAGCGTGCTTGTATTTGAGTGGGGCCCTGAGGGGCAGTTCGTCAACGAGCGACAGCTATTGAGCGCCCTGATTCCCAGAGATGAGGGCGACACGGATGATGACGGGCGACGAGAGCTGCTCTTTCAGTTTGGTGCCAATACCTTCCTCGCTGAGGCTGGTGCTCGCGTCGCGGGCTGCCCCGACCTGACTAACACAGAGGCATGCTATCCGTCGAATATCATCTTTGAAGACTCGACACCTCCGGGCTCTACGAGAAGGCCACTCTGGGGCGTGAAGCTGGTCGATCTGGATGGCGACGGGCTGGGAGAGATTATTGGCCACGACCTCCGGCTTCGAGATGCTGAAGGACAGGTTCCTCCCACAACGTGGCGGATTTTTGAAAGCAACGGAACGACGTTTACCGAGATAGCGGAATTAGACAACCCTACGGACAATTCAGACGATGAGGAGCCGGAAAACGTATTCAATGATTCGCAGGGCCTTGAAGGTGATTTTGATAACGACGGCAGACGGGAGTGGCTTAGCGGCGATTACGATGGTGATTACATCCTTTACGAGTACACAGGCGGAAACAGTTTCTCTCCCATCTGGACTTATGAAACTGATCGATACAGCGCGGGAGCACGCCTCGTGCAAGGTGATTTTGATGGCGACGGGGTGGACGAATTCTGGGGTATGACGACGCCCAAGACAGCAGGAGGAATTGAAGGCGCCGCTTTCGGACTGGCAGAAGGATTTGATAACATTGGAGATAATCAGTTCGAACTCCAGCAGACCATCGCCTTCCAGAGCTTAGTTACTCGCTACGGAACGATGGCGGCAGCGGACTTCGATCTGGACGGAACTGACGAGTTGATCGTGGTTCATTCACCTGATCTGTGGATCTTCAGCGCTGCCAATAACTGGAAGCCGATCTACCACTCGGGCGCGATTCCCAATGCCAATGGACCAACAGGTCTTCGCAGCATTCGCGTTGTCACGGGCGACTTCGACGGGAATCTCGTTCCCGAAATCGTAGTCTCGGGTGCAGATGGACAGTCGCGTCTCTTTACGTACAACGCGGGCCAGACAGGCCTGGCCCCACCACGGTGGGCCTCGGCGCATGCCATTGACGCTGCAAATGTTCTATTGTCATGGAGCACTCAGGCTGACTCCGTCACTGTTTTCGCTGCCGAGCCCGGACAACCGCTCGACCCGGTACTTACAACGTCAGATTCAGAAATCGTTGTCGCTGCATCTATTGAGCAACAATATGTACTTCGTGCGTGGTTTGGAACAGCGACGTCAGCGCTAAGCGAGATGAGGCAAGTTCGTCCACACACTCCTGCAACTGTTAGCAACGTAGCGTATCCACCAGGCGACTACGTACGGCTCACATTCACCGAACGACTTGATCTGCAAACTGCAGCTGGTCAGTTCGAACTGGGAGGATCTCAAACGCCATCTGCACTCCTGTTCGAGGACAACGGCTATTCCATTGCGCTTCAGTTTGACGACCTGCCAGCAGGAGCAAATTTCCTCGAATGGAGCGATCTGCGCGATGCCGAAAACACACCTGTTGGCGAGAACCAAATCGCCATAAACATTCCAGCCGCCAATGCAGAAGGTACACTGCTGCTCACATCCTGGGAGATTCTGGATAGCAGTCGGGCAAGACTTGTTTTTAACCAGGCGTTAAGCGCTTCTCATGCTGGAAACACAGCAAATTACCGTGTGGATCCAACAGGACAGGTTTCATCTGTTGGGTTCAGCGCAGCCGATCCAAATGCCATAGAGCTAACGATTCAAGGGCGTGCACTCGGCGCGACGGGTCTTCTTACAACAATCGTTGTGTCCGGTTTGGTCGGTGCTGAAGGGGCTACGCTGGCACCAGAAGGAAACGTGGCGACGCTCGGAGATTTTGCAGACGACCTCTCGGATGTGTACGCATTCCCGAATCCGTACCGCTCCGATCAGCACTCAGGGCGTGTCATCATAGCCGGGCTTCCTCGATCTGCCACGATGGAGGTGTACTCGCTTGGTGGAGAACGCATTCGCAGTCTAGAAGAGTTTGACGGCGACGGCGGTACACCGTGGGATCTCACCGACGACAATGGCGAAGCGGTTCCTTCGGGCATCTATCTAATTCGAGTTGAAACAGATGGCCAGGATCCCGTATTTACGAAGGTCGCTATTATTCGTTAGCCCTCGCCATGCGGTTGGTTTTACCAAGTACGCCCGAAGCAGTATCCCAGGCGGTGCGATTCGCTGAGACTGCGGCAACCGATGCTGCGTTTCCCAATGAAGTCGTAGATCGCATGTTGCTCGCGGTCGGTGAGGCGGTTGCAAATTCAGTTGAGCACGGAAACAGAGCTGACCACGATTGCTCGGTGACCCTGGAATGGCTTGGAGACCTTCATGGTGGTTGGCTTTCCGTTGAGGATGAGGGATCTGGTCTTACCCTTGATCGGCTCTTAAGCGCGTCATTGCCAAAAGATGCATTGCAGACCGGTGGACGCGGCCTTTTCATTATCAGAGAACTGTCGGACAACATCAAGGTCGAGGAAGAGGGAAGACGCTTGATGCTCTGGTTTGCGCCCAGAGATGTTGAATCAGCGTGATTGGCTCTAGCCGAGTTCAGCAGGTTCTGCTTGTCGCAATGTTCCTGGGAATGGCCTTCTGTGCGCGAACCCCGGACGCAGGAGCAGGATGGCGAACCGCGTACGTCCTTTGCGCAGTGGCCGCTGGAATCATCGTGTTCATTCAATGGCAGAGTGGAAACGCCTCCATGCGTAAAGTAATTGTCGTCGGCATATTGTTGAGAGTCATTGTCTTTCCGCTTACGCCCACGCTTTCCGATGACGGCTACCGCTATGTCTGGGATGGAATGCTTCAAGCACAGGAAGGCATCAATCCATATCACTATACTCCATCCGACTCGGAACTGAGCCACCTACACGACGATCCGGTTTTCGAAAACATCAACTCCGGAGAATACTTTTCGGTCTATCCGCCTGTCTCTCAAGTCGTCTTTGCATTAGGCGGTCTGATGTACCCGCTGGGGTGGCTGGCAAGCTGGTATTTGATCAAACTCTTGATGGTTGGAGGAGAGGTGCTTGGGCTGCTTTTGTTGAGCCGCATGGTCCGACCACGAGAGCTACTGCTGTATGCGTGGCATCCGCTCGTCGTCATGGAAACGGCCGGGCAGGCACATACCGAATCGCTAGCGGTGGGTCTACTTGTTTTAATGGTTTGGGCAATTCGACGAACAAGAAAGGGAACGACAGGATCAGCATTGTCCGCTGCTGGTTGGCTCAAACTCCTTCCGTTTGCCTTCACGCCGTTTGTCGTTCGTCGAATCGGCTGGAAGGCAGCAGTTGCTGGCTTGGTCGTAAGTGTTGCGTTGGCCGCACCATACACAGCATCGTACGTAATCCCCCACGTGCGCGAATCGTTAAACCTGTACGTTCGGCTGTTTGAGTTCAATTCCGGTCCCTATTTGGCAATGAAGGGCATCTCCGCAGGACTTGGTCTGGGCGATGTCAGCAAAATTCTCGGTCCAGTTCTTCAGTGGACATTTGTAGGATTGTTGTTTGTGACATTCTTTCTGGACTGGAAACGCGGATGGTCAATTGAGAAGGTCCTGATTGTAGTTCTGAGTCTCTTCTTTTTGTGCGCAACGACGATTCATCCGTGGTACCTCGTCCCGCTTCTCGCACTCCTTCCTTTCGTTTCCGAACGTAAAACCGGACGATGGTTTGCCATAGCATGGAGTGTACTTGGCGTCATATCTCTGGCAACCTACTGGCGATACTCTGGACCACCCTGGGGCTATGCATTGGCCGTCTGGACAGGATGGATCCTTTGGACGGGCTTCATGCTAATCGCGTTCATCAAAGCCACTTTGCCCTCGCTAATGAGACGGCGAGCGCAAGAGAAATGGCGGTGGATTCAGAGCCAGCTCCCTCCACTACAACTTGGCAGATATTCAAGGGTGCTCGACCTCGGGGCAGGGGAGGGCTTTGTCGGCGAAGCGATCGAAAATGAAACCGGAGCACAGGTGTTGTTGGCGGATGTAGTTGACTTCAACGAAACTGACCTGCCACTGACACTCTACACTGGTTGTAGTCTCCCCTTTGAGGACGAAAGATTTGACACGACTCTTCTTGTGTTCGTTCTCCATCATGCAGAAAACGCAGAGCAAGTTCTTCTGGAAGCTGCGCGCGCGACGAGTAGAAGAATTGTCGTCGTTGAGTCTGTGTATAGTGCGACGTGGCAACATCGTCTGCTCGATAGACTCGACCGGCTCGCTAACGCGCTACGCTCAAGCGACAAGATGGCGGATCAGGAAGAGTACCTCCATTTCCGAACTGATGCGGAATGGCGAAGCACATTCAGCCGTCTAGGGTTTACCGTTAAGCAGTTCTCCGAAAAAGGAAGGTGGATTCATCAGCAGGTTCTTTACGTCCTGCAACCTCCTAAGCACCAAGTCAATTAGTCCGATTTGGAGTGCTTTCAAGGATTGCTTCAACTACATCGGGCACTGAATCAAACTCCGAAAGATCCAACCACTCGTATTCGGGACGCCTTCGGAACCACGTGAGTTGCCGCTTGGCATAGCGTCTGGTATTTCGCTTGAGAAGCCGCACCATCTCATCGAAGTCGATCTCTCCGGAAAGGTGCGCAAAGGGCTCCTGATAGCCAATCGTCCTGAGTGGATTACTGTCAAGCTGATTGCCCGCGTCTATGAGTTTGCGAGCCTCCTCAAGCAAGCCCGATTGTAGCATATCATCCACTCGCGATTCGATGCGCGCATGAAGCTCCTCTCGAGGCCGCGTCAGGACCACGACCCGATACTGATAAGGCGGGGGCTTGACATTCTCGAAAAACGAAGACCATGGTTCTCCGGAGGTGTAGTAAACCTCAAGTGCTCGGACGAGGCGCTGGGTCTTTGTCGCATCAAGCAATGCCGCACCGATATAGTCAACTCGTTGCAATTCGTCATATAGTGCTGCGGCACCTTCGGTTGTTGATGCGCGCTCATTCAACTCGGCGCGAATCTGACAATCTCCATCTGGAATCTGGGCTAACCCATGTAGAAGTGCTTCCAGATAAAGGGTAGATCCTCCAACGACCAGGGGCTGCGTACCCCGCGTCAGAATCTCTGCAATTCGCCGGTTTGCTTCTACAGCAAACTTGCCAGCCGACCACGAGTCAGTCAGCTCCAATTCGTCAATGAAGTGATGGGGGAGTGACTCTTGTTCCTCTACGCTCGGCTTCGCCGTCCCAATGTCTAGCCCACGAAAGATCTGTCTGCTATCGGCAGAGATAATCTCAACTCCAATACGCTGGCCAATAGCCAAGCCAAGTGCCGTTTTGCCGACACCCGTTGGGCCAGCTAAGACAAGAAGCGGTGCGGGAGGTTTATCGCTCAATCCTTCAAATGGGTAGGACCAATCTCTTGGAACCACGCCTGAATTCCTCCACGGAGGTTTACCACATTGTCAAATCCATTCATGCGCAAGTACTGAACGGCCTGGGCGGACCGACCACCCATGTGACAGTGCACGACCACAAGTGCATCGCTCTTGCGATCTTCCAATTCCATTGTTCGCAATGGCAGCATGGCAAGGGGAATCAAGGTGCCGCCAAGATTGCCAGTGGCAAACTCTTCGGGTTGACGAACATCCAGCAGGAACGGTGGATTGTCCGATTCAAGCAGCGTTTGATACTCCTGAACCGTTATTTCTGGGATTCTATTCATTTGTCGGGGCTTTGAACGCGGCTGGCAAGAAGCTGCTGGCGCGCCCGATGAGGTGATTGTCGGTGACTCGCCGCAAACGGGGCATTGTGGATCGCGGGCCACGCCCAGTGTTCGGAACTCCATCGAAAGTGTGTCCACTAGTAGCAGACGACCTTCAAGCCCTTCGCCGATACCGAGCAATCGCTTAATTACTTCTGTGGCCTGAATCGTCCCGAGCAAGCCAGGCAGAACACCCAGAACACCTGCTTCAGCACAAGATGGCACAAGATCAGCAGGAGGAGGCCCTGGGAAGAGGCAGCGATAGCACGGTCCGTCGGGCGCACAAAATACGCTGGCCTGCCCTTCGAAGCGGTTTATCGACGCGTAGACGTTGGGCACACCACACGTAACACAGGCGTCGTTTACTAGATAGCGGGTATTGAAGTTGTCACTGCCGTCTGCGACCACGTCATAGTTCGAGATAATTTGTTCGGCATTAGAGCCATCAAGCTGTTTTTGATGAAGCTCTAGTTTGACGTGGGGATTGATCTCGCGAAGTCGCTCGGCTGCCACCTCGATTTTTGGCAAGCCCACGTCCTTCTCACCATAGAGAATCTGCCTTTGCAAATTGCTTGTATCCACAACGTCAAATTCAACCAGTCCAATTCGTCCGATGCCAGCAGCGGCTAGATACAAGGACACTGGAGATCCGAGGCCACCAAGCCCGACGATCAACACCGAGCTTTCTTTCAGCCGAGTCTGCCCCTGCTTCCCCACTTCGGGAAGAAGAAAATGGCGACTATATCGCTTTAGTTCTGCGGGAGTCAAGGTCGGCACAGATTAGGTCGTGGCTGGGTTATCGGGCAGCAACATCGCAACGCCTTGGACAACCATCCAGTTCGTCACGAAGAAGAAAACGGCTTCTTCGATCGGGAGTCCGAACGGATCGAATCCGAGGCTGTACTGCTCGGAGATGCTCCAGACCCCATCACCCAGCGCAACTCTGTCGGCAATCCACAAATAAACTGTTGGCACAGCGATGCCAAGAGCAAGCCGTTTTCGCTCTGGCCAGATCTTTCGCAAGCCGAGCCACATCAGAACTGCCATCACTGGACAACACCACGCCAGAATCAGTGCTAGATAGAGCGTATTATCAGGCCCCCACAGGAGTAATCCGGCGCATAGAACAGTCGTGCAGAATGGCAAAGTTACAGCTGCCACGTTCCCGCCGTTTGATATCGTATCTTCTCTCCGCGAGGGAATATCCAGGCTTCTCAGGAGAAAATAAAACAAACCCGTCAAGAGCGGCTGAAGCATGAAGAAAGCGTACTCTTCTACTGGCACATAGCCAACGGTGCCAAGCACGCGATCTGGACCATAGAACCACACGCCACGGTAGATGAGGTAATTGTCCCACAGACTGGTATAGACAAACGCCGCTAGAACAATCAAGCCAAGCGCGCGCAAGGCTAGGCCACGTGGTGCTCCACCAAGCGGCCTTCGCTGCAAAACGGCAAGGACGAGAATAGGAGGGAGGATAAACCAGAGATGGAACGAGAGGTACGTCACTCGCCTTTCGGTTCGCTGCTCAGATCGATGTAGTCTGCAGCACTATCGCTAAGGCGATCTCGTTGATGCACATAAATCATTGTCGTTTCAAGGTTCTTGTGTCGTGCGTGCGCCTGTACCTGCTGTAATGAGGCTCCCGACTCTATGGCTAGCGTACAGCCCGTATGCCGAAGTGTATGGGCTCCAACACGGGCAGTAATGCCAGCCCGCTCTGCAGTCTTACGAACAATCGTGTAAATGGATGTTGTTGACAATCTCTTGCCAAGACTATTGCGACTCAAAGAGCGCCAGACTGGGCCTGAACCGTAGCCATAGTGACTCCTGTGTTTCGAAATGGCTTCAGCCACGTGTTCGGGCATCTTGATAAATTGATCCGTACCGCCTTTTGTAAATGGGAGATCCAAAACCCAATAACGGTCTATCGTTCTAAGATGTTGGAAATCCATCGTGTGCGCTTCGGAGCGTCGAAGAACACAATGCAGCAGAACAAGTAGCAAGGTCTTGTCTCTGACAAAGGCCTGAGACTTAGGATCAACGGCTTCTAAGAGCCGCGTGGCCTCGTACCGTGAAAGCACAGTGATTGGCCGATCGCGACGATGTACTCGAGGAATGCGGCGTATAAGCTGGCGATTCGCGGGGTTGTGCTCAATTAATTGCAGAGCCACCAGCCACGAGAAGAACCCACGCAAGGCCGCGACTCTACGCTGCATGCTAGATGCTTTTGCGCCGTCCATGCTCATGCGTTCGAGATGCTCATTCACGTCAACGAACGAGACGGTGCGGGCTACGCGCAATGTGATGACTTCGCTTTCGAAGAACTGTACGATGTCGTTTGTATACGAGCGACGCGTGTTCTCGGCATCAAACCGCAGCAAATACAGCGGAAGCAGGTCGGTATCCAACGAAGTGTGCTGGAGACCATCTTGACTGGACGGAACTAGATTTGTCAAACGAGAACTCCATTAATGTGATTGCGATAATAACAGTTATCGTAAGTATGAACAAGTAGGTATATCAAAAAAGGCCGCCGCACGAAGAGTGCAGCGGCCCATGTGGGTACGTCTGGCGTCTTATTCGGCGCCTTCCGCATGTTCTTCTTCCATAGGCTCTTCCATCATTGTGGAATCCGCCATAGTCGAGTCATCCATCATCGGCTCTTCCTCAATTACTTCCGGCTCTTCGATGACTTCCAGTTCTTCAGTGCCGTCTGGATCGACTTCGGTTTGCTCTGCGCAAGCGGATAACGCCACTAGGCCAAATCCTAGGCTGAAAATGACGAGACCGCGCAAAAATGCGTTCTT
The DNA here is from genome assembly GCA_024639085.1 of Rubricoccaceae bacterium. Lineage (GTDB taxonomy): Bacteria > Bacteroidota > Rhodothermia > Rhodothermales > Rubricoccaceae > JAHEJB01. The sequence goes on from JAHEJB010000014.1 coordinate 21,485, forward strand.
CATGGTTTTGGTTGTGGGTGAGTGATTGGGTGAAGCTCGTGCCAGACACTGTGCCCGGGATTACTAAATACGAGAAAACGGTCTATTCCGGCAAATCTGCTGCCGACGTTTCAAGTTTAGACGGAGCACTGAAGCGTGGTCCGAGCCTTGAACGCGCACTTAACGAGTTAGGAGATATACTTCGTGCATTCGGATTGAAAAACGGACTGGTACACTTCTCCGCTTCGTTTTATAGGACCAGCGCTAGCGTATTTGAATAGTTCTCAATGACAATCCGTCGCAGTTGGCCACTTGTGAAGGTTAATTTCGATTATGCCAGAAGCACCTCCCAGCATCATATCGATCGACGCGCTTGTAACCGGAGCAGAGCGTGGATTGGTCGCTGATATTCGTGCAGCTCTCACGCTGGGAGTAACATCTTTTGGTGTTTGCACATCCATCGTAATTGCAAGCCACGACCAGGTAACGGATGTCACCGAAGTGCCTTCGGACACCGTTCAGGCCCAGTTGGAGCACCTTTCCACCACGACCTCGTCGAAAGGCCTATTCATAGGCACCTTGGGTGAACACCGATCGGCTGAGCATGTGATGAACTTCGCTGAACGATTTTCCGGACCTGTCATCATCGACTTTTCTATCTCGGGGCCTTCAGGTGAGACCGTTTTAACCAAGCGAGGGACCGAAGTCGTGCTGGACAACCTCTCCATTCCAGACCTTGTTTCGGTCAATCGAAGAGACGCCGAGCTGATCACTGGTGGCGAGATCCAGTCGCTGGATGATGCGCAGGTCGCTGTGCAACGACTGCACAATCGCGGAGCAAAACGGATTCTGATTCGATGTGGCGTGCTTCCTACTCGTTTTTTCGACGCACACGACGACCCAGGTGGTGATGGAAGTCCGTCTACCTTTATGACAGATCTCTACTATGATGGTGACGAGTTCGCACTCTTCGAAGGGCCTCACGTCCCGCGAGCTCGCATTGAAGGTGCATCATCGGCACTACACATGGGAATCCTGACGGGGCGTATTGGAGGCGATGACTTTGAGGAAGCTATTCAACGCGGCAAGCGGTTTGCGACCGAGGGGATTCGCCATGCTTCATCGGATGGCCGATTGTCTTTTGCCAACCTTGTCGAAGCTACGTAGCTGCCGGATTCCATGCTACCCACCGCCCTTCCCCCTCCTCTTGTCGAAACGCACTTCGAACACCTGGGCGACCGCTACGGAGGCAAAGTCCGTGATGTTTATCGTCCGGGTGGTGGCCGCATAATTCTAATCACATCCGACCGTATCTCTGCATTTGACCATATTTTACGGCAGGCTATTCCACTAAAGGGTCAGGTTCTGAACAATCTTGCGGCGTACTTCTTCCAGCAAACTGACGACATCGCACCGAACCATCTATTGACCGTGCCCGATCCGAACGTGGCCGTCGCTATTGAGTGCGATGCTTTGTCGATTGAATTCGTGGTTCGTGGCTACCTCGCGGGTCACGCCTGGCGGGTGTATCGCGATGGCGGTCGAGTTTTATGCGGCGAATCGCTTCCAAACGGCCTGAGAGAAGGCGAGAAGCTGCCTACGCCTATCCTCACGCCAGCAACAAAGGCAAAGGAAGGCCACGACGAGGACATTTCGCGAACCGAAATTGTTGAACGTGGCATCCTGAGCAAAGAAACGCTTGATGAAGCTGCAGACTTGGCTCTCCGATTATTTGAGCGCGGAACCAAGCTGGCCGCAGATCGCGGGTTGATTCTAGTCGACACGAAGTACGAGTTTGGGCGCGCACCAGACGGCCGACTTCTGGTGATCGACGAAGTACATACGCCCGACTCTTCACGCTACTACTATGCAGAAGGCTATGAAGAACGACTGGCAGGCGGCATTCCACAACGTCAGCTCTCAAAGGAATTCGTCCGCGAATGGCTGATAGAGAAAGATTTTCAGGGGAAAGACGGCCAGATTCTTCCCGACCTCCCTCCAACGTTCGTGAGAGAGATCGCGGAACGATACGTGGAATTGTACGAGACAGTTACTGGCCTCTCGTTTGAACCAAACTTGGACGCCAATCCGATTCAGCGCATCGAGAATGCCCTTGAACACGTTCTTGACTGAACCCAAATTGTTCGCGGCAGAACAACGACCAGCTTTGTAAATCATGTCTCGCACCCTTGCATTTATCGGCATCCTGCTATTGTTTTCTGGATGCAGCCCTTTTAGTAGTTCGGATAACAGTGAGCTGGACGACGCTCGCGCTCGCTGGGTGAACACTGCGATAACCGATTACATTTACACGCTCACGGTAGGTTGCTTTTGTGCTGAAGCTGGGTCCTATGACCTAGAGGTGCGAGGTGGTCTTGTGGTGAGCGTCACGCCTTCGAAGGGCGGTTTCTCGGGAGGCGACGACTACGTGGGAAGAACAATAGACGAACTGTTCGGTGTTCTGGCCCAGGCTTATGCCCAAGGTGCCGACGATATCATCGTGACGTACGACGCTGCCCTTGGCTTTCCCGTAACAATATCCATCGATTATATCCTGGACTCGAGTGACGATGAGATCTTCTACGGGGTCAGGGCTTTTGAACGCCTGAACTGAGCAGATGTCTAGCCAAGGCCGTAATGGTCCGGACGTCTGTCCTCGAACAAGTGATTGTGTGCTGTCAGTTGGCGGTCGCGGGCCGATTTAGGATCAACTTCGGCTGAGACAACCTCCGTTTCTGTCATCGAAGCCGTCGCGAGCACATGGCCGTTCGGGTCACATATCAAGCTTTGGCCGATAAAGTAGAGCGTCTCCTCCCCTTTTGTTTCTGTGCCAACTCGATTGGCAGTCGCAGTAAATACGTGGTTCTCGAGCGCGCGGATCGGCATGGAGCGTGGGCAATCCGGCCGCACAAGATTCGATGGATGTGCGATTACATCCGCGCCACTTAGCGCAAGTGATCGCGCAGCTTCTGGAAAGTACCAGTCGAAGCAAATCATTACGCCGAGTCGGTAGGCGTTCCCCGCGCAATCCGTGACCGTGAAAACGGGGAAACCCATGTCTCCAGGCAAGAAGTGCAGTTTTTCTTCGTAGAAGAGATGTGTCTTCCGATAGGTGCCTAACCAGCCACGCGGTGTTACAACAACAGCACTGTTGAATAGCCTGCCATCCTCAGCTTGTTCGGGAAGGCCGGCAACGTATGTCGCCCCAGATGACTTCGCCCACTTCGCAAGGCGTTCAACGGAAGGGCCATCAGGGATGGACTCCGCGGCGGTTCGAGCGTCCTCCGTTGACCGGAAGAAATAGCCGCTCGAAAACAACTCAGGCAAAACGACCAGGTCGGCGTCTACGCCATCGAGTAAGCGTTCAACCGTATCCAGATTGCGTTCAGTTTGGAGGTATTCTGGACTGAACTGGAGAAGAGCGACGCGCATGGTTACGGGCCCGCACTCCCTGCTTGCAGCGCCGTAATTACAGCCACGTTCACAATGTCATCCGCGTCGCATCCACGAGAGAGATCGTTGGCGGCACCGTTGAGACCCTGCATAATTGGTCCGAAGGCTTCGGCTCCACCGATCCGCTGTGTAATCTTGTAGCCGATGTTGCCAGAGTTCAGATCCGGGAAGACCAAAACATTAGCGCGGCCCTCCACCGGGGAGTCTGGAGCCTTGCTCTCTGCTACGCTTGGAACGAACGCGGCATCAAACTGGAGTTCGCCGTCGAGGATGAGATCCGGGCGAAGCTGCCTGGCAATCTGCGTTGCCGTCTGGACTTTTTCTACAGCTTCGTGCTCGGCCGATCCTTTTGTAGAGAAAGACAGGAACGCCACACGGGGCTCCTCGCCCGTCAGGAAACGATGATTCGTGGCAGCGTCGATTCCGATAGAGGCGAGTTGTCTTGAGTCGGGGTCCGGGTTGACGCCGCAGTCAGCAAACGTGAGCGGACGACCATTTGGCAGCACCATCAAAAAAAACGACGACACGAGCGCTGAGTCATGAGCTACCCCGAGCACATGGATGGCAGCCCGAACCACATCCGGGCTCGGATGAGCAGCACCGGCTACACAGCCATTAGCCTCTCCCCTTTTCACCATCAGATCGCCGAAATACAACACATCCGATGTCATTTCGAGTGCCGCGTCGTAGGTCAAGCCCCTGTGCTTCCTCAGCTGGAAAAGGGTTTGAGCATAGTCTGATCGCTTCTCCGAGGTCATGTGGTCGATGATCGGAATCGTGTGAGGAAGGACTACGCCTTCCTCATCTGCGACAGCATGAATACGATCAGGCCGCCCGATCAACACGGGCCGAGCGAGGCCCTCTTGAACCAGACGAAACGCCGCTAGGATGGTACGAGGGTCTTCGCCCTCAGGTAAAACGATCTTCTTGTTCAGCGTGCGGGCTTTGTCGTGAAGAGCGCTAATCATGCAATGCTTTCCAATGCACCCGTGATCGCCTCGTAATCCGGCTCGTTGCCCGGATTATCGAGTACTTCCCTGTGGATCACCTTGCCCTCTTGATCAATTACAAAAACGGAGCGTTTGGCAATGCGGTCGTATCCCATGTTCGCAAAATTGCTCCCGAACTTGACGCCGTACATCACCGCGACCTCAGCATTGTGGTCGCTGAGGAGCGAGTAATTGAGCATGTTCTTTGCCTTGAATTCGGCCTGCGCAAATGGTGTATCGGTGGAGATACCCACCACTACCGCATTCGCATCGTTGAAGCGGGCGAGGTCATTGTTGATCGTGTTGAGTTCCGTCGTGCAGGTCCCCGAGAAAGCTGCGGGAAAGAACAGAAGAACAACGTTCTTCCCGCGTTGCTCAGAAAGTGTCCAAGCCTCTTTCTCGTCACTGTAAAGTGAGAACTCAGGGGCAGAGTCGCCAATATTGACTGACATTGTATGGTTTGTCTTGTGATGAAGGATAGGAATCAACCGCCGAAACGGATGGATCGGAGGGGTTCGATTTTGGCCGCCGTCCGAGCTGGGAGGTAGGACGCGAGCGTGCAAAGCGCGATTGCGATGAGCGGGACTATGACAAAGTCTAACGCACTCAACTCAACCGGCGCACGGTCAATGTAGTACGCCTCCGGCGGAAGCGGAATAACACCAAATTTGAGCTGAACAAACGCAAAGATCAAAGCCAGCAAGACGCCGAGCGTTGCTCCGGCTGTCCCAATGAATGCACCAAGCCACAAGAACAACCGCCGGACTGACACACCGGACGCGCCCATTCCGAGCAAAATCCCAATGTCCTGCGTCTTGTCGAGAATGAGCAAAAGCAGCGTGCCGATGATGTTGAATGCCGCGACAAGCACGAGAATGGAGATCAGCAGCGGAATGATGCTCTTCTGGAGGTTCACCCACGCGAAAAGGTGCCCAAAGGCCTCGTAAATAGTAACAGCCTGAACGGGCGGACCAAAAGCAACCATGATCTGGTTCGATACATCGTTGCTTCGAAGGATGTCTGCGAGCGTGAGTTCGATTCGGGAGACCTCGTCCTGCTCATAGCCGAAGAACACGCGTGCCGCGGCGAGGTCGATGTAAGCAAAACTTCCGTCGAACTCGGCAAATCCCGTATCGTACATCCCGGCCACATGGAACTGCTTGACACGAGGGCGACTTCCGAGCTCCCCGCCCTGCCTCAACGATCGCGTCGAGAAAGCAGTAACCGTTTGGCCCACGTCTACTCCCAATTGCTCGGCTAGTCGAGCACCCAGTACGAGACCCGGATGGCCTGCTGAGTCTGCGGCATAGCTGTACGCGCCACGACTAATGTGCTCGGCGATGAACGGTTGGGAATCCGCTTCTGCACCCCAGAATAACATCCCTTCAATGCCAACTTCTCCATCTGGATTGCGCGCGCGGAGCAGCCCGAATTCTATAATAGAGGGTGACAAGCGCTCGACACCGTCGATTTGAGCAAGGCGCTGCTGAATGCTGTCAGCCCCAGCGAGTGGATCCCCCAAGAAGTGCTCCACGCGGACGTGTTGCCCAAATCCGACGATCTTCTCTTCTATTTCGCTGCCAAACCCGCGTACGATCATTAGCGCGAGAAGGAGTGCCGCTGTTCCCATTGCCACACCGCCGATGGCCACGCCGGTGATGAACCGCAGGAACGCACCACTCTTGCTTCGTCCTTGTATCCCTCGCAGATAGCGCAGCGCTATGAAGCGTTCCAACGAGCGACCAGCCATGCGAGGGCGATTGAGTATTAGCGATTAAAACGGTGCTTTCGAAAGGGGAATCGAGCCTTGGCAGAGAACCCACAACGGCCCTCCGAGTATCTTGGAGCGCTGATTCTCTTATTTGTTGAAGCGCACAGGATTTCTCCTTTCGCGCGTCATTTATCCGCTCTCCGAACGCTCCAGAAGGTATGAACAACACTATCGCCCGTCCACCATTCCCTATCAACGAACCAGTCCGTGGCTACGCGCCAGGAAGCTCGGAACGGGCCTCGCTGAAGCGCGCGCTCATGGACATGCGCAGCAGGGAACACATCGTGACGCCGTATATCAATGGCAAGCATGTGGAGACAGGCAAGACCGAAGACATCTTTGCTCCACACGAATTGAGCCATCGTGTTGGCACGCTGCACAAGGTCGGGACTGAGCATGTCCAGCAAGCCATTGATGCTGCAGTGGATGCTCGTCACGACTGGATGCGCATGGCGTGGACGGACCGCGCAGCCATCTTCCTCAAAGCTGCCGATTTACTTGCAGGACCTTTCCGCGACAGACTGAATGCCGCTACGATGCTCGGGCAAAGCAAGAACACCATGCAGGCGGAAATAGACTCGGCGTGCGAGTTGATTGACTTCTTCAAGTTCAACGTGCACTTCATGACTCAGATCTACGAAGACCAACCGATCAGCTCACCCGGCGTTTGGAATCGCGTTGAATACCGCCCACTGGAGGGATTTGTTTTTGCAATTACACCCTTCAACTTCACCTCCATCGCGGGCAACCTCCCCACGGCTCCTGCGATGATGGGTAATACGGTTCTCTGGAAACCAGCATCTACTGCTACACTTTCTGCGCAGGTGATCGTGGAGCTCCTCGAAGCCGCCGGACTTCCTCCAGGTGTCATCAACCTCCTACCTGGTGATGGGGCGGCTGTTGGCGATCCCGTGATGGCGTCTGAGCATCTGACGGGGCTGCACTTCACGGGCTCGACAGGAACGTTCAATCATCTTTGGCGATCGATTGCCAACAATCTGGATCACTACAAGACCTATCCGCGAATCGTAGGCGAAACGGGCGGCAAAGACTTCATCGTCGCGCACGACTCTGCTGATCCCGCTACCGTTGCGACGGCCATCGTTCGGGGCTCGTTCGAGTATCAAGGGCAGAAGTGCTCTGCTTCCTCGCGTGTCTACGTTCCAGAGGCCATATGGCCCGACGTTGAAAGCGAGATGACCCGCCAGCTCGCCGACGTCAAAATGGGACCGGTCGAGGACTTTACCAACTTCGTCAACGCGGTCATTGACCGTAAATCGTTTGACAACATCACCGCCTACATTGATCGGGCAAAGTCGGCCTCGAATGTAGAGATCGTGGCAGGCGGCAACTACTCGGACGAAGAAGGCTACTTCATCGAGCCGACGGTGTTGCGCGCAGACGATCCACATTACGAAACAATGGAGGACGAACTCTTCGGCCCGGTAGCATCCGTGTTCGTGACGCCGAACTCGATGAGCTTCGACGACGTTCTCACGCTTGTGGATGAAACCAGTCCTTACGCATTGACGGGGGCCGTTTTCTCACAAGAACGCGATGTTCTTGCCCAAGCCTCGGACAGGCTCGTTGACAGCGCAGGTAACTTCTATCTAAACGACAAGCCAACTGGCGCGGTCGTTGGGCAGCAGCCGTTTGGAGGCGCTCGAAAATCAGGCACGAATGACAAAGCGGGTTCGTACGTGAACCTGCTTCGCTGGGCTAGCCTTCGTTCGATCAAGGAAACTTTCAATCCGCCAACGCACTTCAGTTATCTCTTCCACCAGCCGGAAACGACTCCAACCGAAGATGAAGTGGCGGAACGGGTCAATGGCTCCTGATGGTTGCATAACGTGACCGTCTTCCCGAGCGTCCATCACCCGGGCGATACAACGTTTTCACTCGTCGTTGCAAGAGCACAGGCGCAGCCTGTTGCCCTGGCGCTGGTCGCTATTTTGACAGTCTCCTTTGTCGCCTTGATGCAAGGGACGCCCGTGCTAGGTCTACTTGTATGGGCCACTCCACTTGCGTACGCATTGGCAGCGGCCTGGGCCTTGTACGAACTGCGAAGAAGGCCGGCCGAGATCGTTCTTCGAGGCGGCTTCGCCACTGTCCGATCCGTTTGGGAGGTTGCTCGACGCCCCGATCCTACGACTGACAAAGAACTTCTTCTCTTTCGAGTCTTTCCCCCAGCCCGTGTTGACGGCGAACTGACGGTAAGCATAGGGCACGACGTGCACACTATTCGTCCGCATGACTGGCCAAAGTTCGGGAAGCTGAGCGAAGCGTTGCAGGCTGCTTCGATGACGTTCGCTTCGACCAGCGGATGATTGGGATTTCTTTCTGAGCCTGCAGATGACCGTCTTTATCGATTGATCGAACTCGACCGCTCCGCTTCCATTCCGATAAAAGAGCAGCTTGTCGAGCAGCTTCGGTATCATCTTGCCGCTGGGCGCTACGAGACAGGCGAACGCCTCCCTTCGACACGCAAGCTGGCCGATCAACTGGGCGTGTCGTTTCATACGGTCCGAAATGCCTATCAGAAGCTTGAGGAGGAAGGCCTCCTGACATCGAAGCGCGGAGGTGGATTTTACGCGGCCAAGCCTCCAACCCTATCCTCCTCGGAGCGCCGTGAACGAGGCGCGGCCATCGTTCAGGACGCACTGCGACGCCTGATTACGCTTGGATTTTCTGAGGAGGAGACGGAATACCTCTTTGGCGAACAACTACAATTCTTCGAGTCGCCGGGCGTGCTGAGAAAGCTCGTTTTTGCGGCGTCGTTTCGCGAGCGGGCTGTTGAAATTGCTGAACAACTGTCAGGTCTGCTCCAGGAACGCGTGGAGCCAACAACCCTGAATGAACTAGGACAGTTCGAGGCAGTCGATGTCGTATTGACCCCCCTCAGTAGCTTTCAGTTGGCCATGCAGGCTGTTCCAGACGCAGAAACAGTTGGCGTTGCCCTCATGCCGTCCTATGAAGCTGCAGAACGCATAGCGCATCTCGGAACATCAGATGCGATCGCACTCATCGTGGGAGGAAGCGACGCCATTGAACCCATCTCTTCAGAGTTGCGCACGTATGCCGGGTTCAGTGGCCACATTCTGGCACTTCCAATCGAGGGCGAACAACGACGCCTTGAATCCTTGCTGCAGCAGGCAGATCTCGTTCTGTTCACTCCATCGGTTCGCAGAAGGCTTCGCCCGCTTCTCGATGATCATCCCTCTGCGGAATGGGTTTCGAACATCACCCCCGAAGCACTCATTCAAATTCGCAAGGCGGTTGGCCGATAGCGCGGGCAGCTCGCTTACCCCATTGAGGAGCGCTCGTTGGACGACGCGCTGCCCGGCGGTTCGTCTCCTTCAACTTTGGACGTTTGTGTTTCGCTTTGACTTCCTTTGTGACGCGGGATGTGGACGTCCAGGCCTGGCTTCGAAGAGAGTGAAAGAGTCTCGTCGTCCTCGAAATCTACCTTCTCTGCGTCAATCTCTTCATCCTCCTGATCGGGGTACTTGACACGGAAGTGATACACACCGCTCAAAATCGAAAGAAAGGTCTCCTTGATACGGTTTAGATCTGCGAAGGTGAGACTGCTTTCCGCGAGCTGTTCATCTTCTGTCCTCGCCTTTATGATGGCATCGATTAACGTTTCGAGTCGCTTAGGGGATGGTTTCTGAAGAGACCGGCTTGCAGCTTCTACTGAGTCGGCGAGCATGACAATGGCCTGCTCTGTAGTAAACGGTCTCGGTCCTGGATATCTGAACTCGGCTTCATCTACGGGCTGATCGTGTGCATCCACATTCTCTTGCGCTTTGCGGTAGAAGTACTCCATCAGTCCTGTGCCGTGGTGCGTACTGATGAAATCCAGCACAACCTGTGGCAGCTTGTACTGCTTCCCAATTTCCACGCCTTCTTTGACATGGCTGCCGATGATGATCGCGCTCATTCGCGGCTTGACACGGTCGTGTGGGTTGTCACCGGGTTGCTGGTTCTCGATGAAATACTCCGGTTTATTCATCTTACCGATGTCGTGATAGAGCGCGCCAACACGCGCCTGCAGTGCATTCGCGCCAATCATGTCGGCAGCCGCTTCGGATAGATTTGCAACCTGAAGTGAGTGATTAAATGTCCCGGGAGCTCGGAGCGAGAGCTCTTTGAGGAGGTCTCGGTTTGTGTCGGAGAGTTCGAGCAAGGTGATGTCTGTCGTAGCGCCAAATGTTCGCTCGATCCCATACAGCAATGGTGAAGCCAGTAGCAGCATGACCGTGTTGACGAGCACGCTTCTGAGATCCAGAAAAACGCGCGGTGCCATCGGATCAGCCCGCATCATGGAATAAGCGAAACCCATTAAGAGATAGGCGCCCAGCACCAATCCTGCGGAGATAACCAGATGGCTTCGATTCTTCACGTCTCGGACAGAGAACACACCTACAAATCCGGCAAAGATGGTTACGAAGGTGAATTCAAAGTCATATCCAAAAACAAGGCCACCAATTAGCGCCAGCGTAACGGTGGCAAACATCCCAACGCGCGAATCGAACAGGATTGTGAGCATTATGGAAATCAGCGCTACTGGCGCAGCAAGCTCGTTCAAAAGTTCGATTTGCCCGAGCACACCAAATGTGATCACAATACCTGCCACTAACATGGAGATAAGCAGCAAGGAGCGGGTATTGGTAAAAACAGCGGGCCGAAGCAAATACAGGTACAGGAAAAAGACAGCGTACGCACACAGGATCAAAAGAAATTTGCCAATCCACGTTCGGTAGGTGCTGATGTCTCCCGCTCGCAATCGTTGTTCGCGCTCAAGCGATACCAATTGCTCAAAAACATCTTCTGTAACAACATCCCCCTGCCTGATAATTGTCATCCCCTCCTGGATCCGTCCTCGTGTGGTACTGACCGTTCGCATGTCCTCTTCAAGGCGTTGATCGGTCGCTGCTTTATCGTGGGTGAGCGGTGTCCGATATGCATGCTCAAAGATTGTCATCGCCAAACGGACAGTGTCGCGCTGGCTCTTGAAGTCGCGATCAAAGGTGCTTTGCGCCAACGCGTAGGCCTCATCAATTCCCAGCAGGTCTTCCATCGATCGGCTCCTCTCATCCCGAACTGCCGGATCCGTATTGCGGACAACGACGCGGGTCGTACGCACACTATCTCGCGGGATACTTAAAACATTGTTTGCCAGCGCCCCGGTACTCAAGCTCAATACTGATCTGAACACCAAATCATCAAGAGCCGGGGATCCTTCGCCGAGTCGAGTTGGCGTAGGAAGAACGCCGGAATGGGTTGCATACGAGACCAACAAGGCATTCCACTGTCCCTCGGATATTGAGAGTGGGAAACTGGACCGCAATCGGAGATAGGCGGTAGAATCGACTGGTATGGTTCCTTCCTCTTGCCCCCTAGTCTCGGAGAGCTGCCAGTCTGAATACGCTTGGAATACTTGCTCAAGGCGTGTTTTTAGCGTGTCCAGAATTGCCTGGGTTTCTTCGGATGCGTTCTGGTTTAGAGAGAATACCGGTGGCTCCGTCCTGCGAATTGAATCCCGCTTTGCCTGAATCTCTTCCTCAAGCAGGTGAATGGGGAAAGGAAACGGAGCGACCAGGTCTTCGTCGAGCCACACATCACCAAACTCTGCCGTATTGCGATGAAACTGCACACGCGGGAATGCAGCGAGCGCCAATGCAACCAGTACCAAGAGGAGGCCAGAGCGCTCTAAAACTGCGCGCCGAGAAAGCTTCTGACGAGCGCTAGCCCGCGAGCTCTCAAGTTTTCTATTAGGTCTGCGCGGCCGCGTTCCCCCTTTTGGCTTTAGTCCTACGCGATCCAGAATGCTCATTAAGTCACAATGATGGCTGCTGCAAGCTACGATGAAGTCGTGTCACGATGACGACAGTTCGATGTACCCATGATCTGCGTTCGGAGGTGGTGCCGAAGCATGGCGCAGTCCAAGGAGGCTGCCAAGGAGAACCATCCCTGCAGATCCAAATACGGTATAGAGCGGCCATGCCAGAGCTACAAGTCCTCGTTCGGCTTTGATGGCCGCACTCGGACGCCATTCAAACACCCAAGAGGCATCAACTGAACTGTAGTAGAAACCAAAAATCACAACGGTCATCACTACAATTGTTACCACGAAGGCAAGAATGGCATCAAGCTCGCGCGCCTTCTTGCTGATCATGCCTAGCAGAAACGCACCTAGTAACCCACCGTACGTAAAGCCCGCAATGCCAAGCCCCAGTTCCACAACAGGATTTTGCATATCCGTAAAAAGCATGGCAAAACCGATGAATACTACTCCCCAGATGGCCGTCATGAACCGACTCAGTCTCATAGTCGATTTGTCCTCAAGCCTTCGGCCCGTGAACCTGGCAATTACATCCATAACCGATGCCCCGGCTAAGGCGTTCAACGACGACGATAGCGTGCTCATGGCCGCCGCGATGATCCCTGCCAGGAGCAGACCTGAAACACCTACTGGCATACCTTCGACAATGAACTTGGGGAAGACCTCATCGCCACGGGACAGGCCGAGCGAATCCAGCGAAACCCCATGGTAGTAGGCCCACAACAGAAGACCGACAAAGAGGAAAAGCGCAAACTGGACGATGACTCCGACCCCACTCCAGATCATCGCTCGTTGGCCGTCTTTTAGTGATCGACACGCAAGAATGCGTTGCACAATGAGCTGATCGGCTCCATGCGAGGCCATCGAAAACACAGCGCCGCCCAAAACAGCGGTGAGTAGCGTGTAAGGCTGGGTCAGCCAATCCGTGAGGCCTCCTCCCCAGTTCAACATTTGCGTCTTCCCCTCACTAGCTGCGTACTCAAACCAGCCTGCAGGAAGATGCCCTAGCAGGATGAAGACAGCCAGCACAGCCCCGCCAACGTAAATGAACATCTGTACGGTATCGACCCAGACGACAGCCTTCAGGCCACCTACATAAGTATAGCAGATGGTCACTAGTCCAATTACGATAATTATAGTCGCGTAACTAATGTCCCAGCCTGCGGTTAGAGCAATCACTTTAAGCGGGATGGCTGTCGC
>JAHEJB010000015.1 GCA_024639085.1 Rubricoccaceae bacterium
GCTGCAATCACGTTGCCACTGGGGATTACAACCTCCAAGGAATACGCTGAACTTGAGTGGCCTATCGACATAGCCATTGCTGTCGTCTGGGTGATTTTTGCGGTCAATTTCTTCGGCACACTAGCTCGACGCCGCGAGAAGCACATGTACGTGGCGTTGTGGTTCTACATCGCCACCATCGTCACCGTTGCGGTGCTGCACATTGGCAACTCGCTCGCGTTCCCCATCTCGCTAACGAAGAGCTACCCCATCTACAAAGGCGTTCAGGATGCGCTCGTGCAGTGGTGGTATGGACACAACGCCGTCGCCTTCTTCCTTACGACGCCCTTCCTGGGCTTGATGTACTACTTCTTGCCAAAGGCCGCGGAACGCCCGGTTTTCAGCTATCGGCTCAGTATTGTTCACTTCTGGAGCCTCGTGTTCCTCTACATCTGGGCGGGGCCACACCACCTTCAGTACACGGCGGTGCCCGAGTGGGCAACTACACTGGGGATGGTGTTCAGCGTGATGCTTTGGATGCCGAGCTGGGGTGGCATGATCAATGGTCTGTTTACGCTGCGTGGCGCGTGGCACAAGCTTCGTGATAGCGTGGTTCTAAAGATGTACGTGATAGGCATTACTTTTTATGGAATGAGCACGTTCGAGGGTCCGATGCTCTCGATAAAGAGCGTGAACGCTCTTAGTCACTACACGGACTGGACGATCGGTCACGTTCACGCCGGTGCACTGGGCTGGAACGGCTTCATGACGTTTGGAATGATCTACTGGTTGGTACCCCGCCTCTGGAAACGGGAACTGTGGAGCAAAAAGCTTGCAACCGCCCATTTCTGGACCGGCACAATCGGCATGCTCCTCTACGTAATGGCGATGTATACATCCGGGATCACGCAGGGGCTGATGTGGCGCGCATTCGATGATGCTGGACGCCTTCTGTACCCCGACTTCATGGAGACCGTTGTGCAGATCAAACCGATGTACTGGGTTCGCCTGATTGGTGGCACCATGTACCTCACAGGAACGATCATGCTCATGGTGAATGTCTGGAAGACGATCCGCAACGCACCCAAAGACCTGTCCGACCCGGCCGTGGCCGTACCGCGGCAATCCGCCACACCTGCGGCCGAACTTGCAACCTCCTGATCGTTCCGAGCTATGTTCAATAGACTTATTAAGACCCACGGACGCCATCGGTTAGTGGAAGGTTGGCCGCTCGTGTTCACGATTCTCGTCGTGGTCTCCATTCTCGTGGGAACGGTAGTAGAGTTTGCTCCGATCTTCCTTGTACAAGGGCAGGTTGAGCCTACGCCCGGCGTAGAGCCGTGGACACCTCTGGAACTCGCTGGCCGTGATCTCTACATTCGTGAGGGTTGCAACAACTGCCACAGTCAGATGGTGCGTCCTTTCCGGCAGGAACTGGAGCGCTACGGACCGTATTCGCGCGCAGGGGAAACCGTCTACGAAACGCCATTCCTCTGGGGGTCAAAACGAACGGGGCCAGACCTCGCCCGCGTGGGCGGGAAGTATCCGCACCTTTGGCACGTACGTCACATGGAGGATCCGCGATCCACGAGTCCAAATTCAATCATGCCCCCGTATGACTGGATGCTTGCGAATGAACTCGATCTGAGCAATCTGCCCGACAAGCTCAACGCGCTCCGGGGCCTCGGAATTCCTTACACAGATGCGCAGATCGCCAACGCCGAGGAAGACGCGCGGGCGCAGGCGGCTGAAATCGCAGCCGACGTTTCCCAACAGGGCGGCCCCGAGCAGCTTCAAAGCCGTGAAATCATAGCGATGGTGGCCTATCTGCAGAGCCTCACCGTACCTGAAGGCGTCGCGGCAGAGGTGGCCGCCACGGAAGCTGGAGGAGACACGCCATGATGAAAGAAGTCATCCGCGCCTTGCAAACGGGCGCACTCGCGGAAGTCGCCTTGGTCGCCTTTTTTGCTGCGTTCTTGCTTGTTGTGATTTACACGTTCACGCTGTCCAAGAAGCGTCGCGACTACGACAAGAACCTCCCGCTTGATGATGCAGCGCCCATTAACCCAACGAACGGAACTGCGGCATGAGTACCCAAACACCAACAGGTCCAAAGCCTGCGCCAGAGAATCAGGGTCCTGCCATTCAGGGTCACAAGTACGATGGCATCCGCGAGTACGACAACCCTATGCCCGGTTGGTGGGTATGGTTGTTCATCGCGTGCATAGTTTTCTCGCCGATTTACATTCTGGCGGTTCATCAGTTCGACTTCATCAATACGTACGAGGAAGATCTGGCTCAGTCCCAGGCCGATCTGAACGAGATCCGCGAGGTCTACGCCGCATCCGCTCCTTCCTTTCAAACGGATGCGCGTTCTCTCCAGGACTATGCTGCGGACCCGCTCAATGCCGCTGCGGGTGCCGAGACGTATGCAACGATTTGCGCAGCCTGTCACGGAGACGTGGGACAGGGGCTCATCGGCCCAAACTTGACGGATGAGTTCTGGATTAACGGTGGATCGGAAGAGGACATATATCTAAACATTGCGGAAGGTGTGCCCGCCAACGGAATGCCTGCGTGGAATACGTCGCTCTCAGAAGTGGAGATGGCGTCGGCAATGGCCTTTGTCGTTTCGCTGAGCGGAACGAATCCTCCGGGAGCTAAGGAGCCTCAGGGCGAGCCTTACACAGGTCGCTAGGCGATGGCCTCGCAATTTGTGCCGGCCTCCGAGGTCAACGTCCTTGAATCGCCAGAAGATGTTTTGACGACGCTCGGGGCGGACGGCAAGCGGAAGTGGATTTACCCTACGCCCAGTCGTGGCAATTATGAAAAACGCCGTCGAATTCTGGGCTGGGCGTTGATAGCTCTATTTGTGGCGCTGCCAATTGTTCACATCAATGGGCGGCCCGCGGTTCTGTTGGATGTCGCGTCGCGGGAGTTCACGTTCTTCGGATTCACGTTCTTCCCGACAGACACGTTCCTATTGATGATTTTCGGCATCGCACTGCTCACGGGCATCGTGCTGCTGACCGCATTGTGGGGCCGAGTCTGGTGTGGGTGGGCCTGTCCGCAGACGGTCTACCTGGAATTTGTCTACCGGCCGATTGAGAGGGTGATCGAGGGCAAAGAGCACGTCCGAAAGCGCCGTGATGCTGGACCGTGGAATTTGGACAAGATCTGGCGGAAAGCGCTCAAAATGAGCATCTATGTTGTGATTTCGGTTGCTTTGGCTCACGTCTTCGTTTCGTACTTCACGAGCTGGGGTCGTTTGATTCATTGGATGACAGGCCCGCCGACCGAGCACTGGGGCGTCTTTGTTCTGATGGCGGGCACGGCAGGACTCGTGCTCTTCAACTTTGCGTTCTTCCGCGAGCAGATGTGTACGATCACGTGTCCGTACGCTCGTATGCAGTCCGTATTGATGGACGAGGACTCGACCATCGTCTCGTACGATTTCAACAGGGGAGAGCCGCGTGGTCGAGGTAAGGAGCGAGGTGAACTTGGCGACTGTGTCGACTGCTTCGCTTGTGTCCGCACGTGCCCGACGGGTATCGACATCCGGGACGGGCTCCAGATGGAGTGCGTCGCCTGCACCCAGTGCATTGATGCGTGCGATGACATCATGGACAAAGTGGGCAAGCCGCGCGGGCTTATTCGCTACACGTCCGAGAACGAGTTGGAAGGCATTCCATCTCGGAAAGCGAGACCGCGAACCATCGTGTACGTAGGTCTTCTACTTGCGCTGTCTACAATCTTTACGATCGCGATCGCTGGACGGCAGGCCTACGATGTGAACGTGGGTCGCGCAACAGGCGCACCGTTTACAGAACTCCCTGATGGCACCATAGCCAACCGTCTGCGCTTTCGCGTACGCAATCAAACGCCTGAGGCTACGTCGTTCTCTATCTCTGTCGTTGAACCGACGTCGGCGGAGCTACGCATCGTAGGCACGCAACCTGTGGAATTAGGATCTGACCAGATGAAGCGACTGGAATCGTGGGTCGTCGTTCCGAAAACAGCCTTTGGCGGCGCATCGCAAGTGACGACCACATTCATCTTGTCTTTTTCGGACGGTGTTGAGCAGAAGGTTTCGTTCACGCTACTTGGGCCGAGTCGGTAGATGTAGGGCACTACCCCACTTGTTCGTTCACCTTCGCCCTTCTAAGGAATCGAGAGCTACACATTTTCTTTTGGCTGTCAGCTTCCAATAGCCTCCTTTTAATAATGTTCATGCTTCAGTCTCCGCTCACAATTCAGCCATCATAATGACCAATCCAGATTCAAAGGTTGTAGTCTGCGCGCTTGATTTCTCAGATTGCTCGGAAGCTGCGCTCATCCAAGCCGTAGACTATGCGGAGAGGTTGCATGGCAAGCTGCATCTCATTCACTCCGATCCAACGTTCCACTCAGAATTCGGACATGTGGAGCAAGCCCAGGTGGTAACAATAGGACTTGAGGAGCAGACGCGTGCCTATGCCATCGAAGCGCTGGGTGGCGAGAATGTTTTTGATGTTGTCGGCCCTGAAATTGTAGTTCGCCGAGGTGTCTATGCTGGAGATGCCATCTTGCAGTACGCGGACGAAGTGAACGCAGACTACATCATTCTGGGTACGCACGGGAGGAGAGGCGTTCGTCGCTTCATTGTCGGCAGCGTGGCCGAATACGTTGTTCGCGGTGCCAATTGCCCGGTTCTTACTGTTCCGAAGGTTGCGGCTCGCTCACATCCCGGCCCATCTGCTCCTATTCTCGTACCTATTGATTACTCTGAGCACTCTCGAATGGCTCTGCGTGAAGCAAAGGAAATCAGCAAAGGGTTCTCTGCCCCAGTTGAATTGGTTCATGTTTTAGAGGATTTCGGCATCGTCCCTCACTTCTATCTCGCGGGAGGGATAGTCCCCGTCAATGATTTGCCGACGCTGCGCACCTACGCTGACAGTCACCTGCGAGAGCTTGATGCCGAGGTGGGCGGAGAGGGCGCGGCTGGCTATCGGGTGCGTTCAGGGAGCGCCCATCGGGAAATCCCGAAATATGCCGAAGAGATTGGTGCCGGTCTCATCGTGATGGCAACGCACGGTCTCTCAGGCGTCCAGCATGCGCTGATGGGAAGTGTGACCGAACGAACGCTCCGCTATGCAAAATGCCCACTGCTCTCCGTGGCTGTTAGGGACGCATGACAGAGGTCTTTTCGATACCAACCGCCGACCACGTGTTGTGGCCTGAAGCGGGTTCGCCAGAGGAGCTTGAGCGGTTTGCAGTGCTTCAACGGTCGTTGACGAGGCAGTTTGAGCAGATCTTCCCCGATCCTCTGCTTCCGAGGACCGTCGTCGTGCTTCCGAGCTTGTCACTTCACCCAGACGAGTTGCGGAAGGTCAGTGGGGTGCACCACTATGAAGAAAGGTTGCTTTTTGCGCTGATGCTTCTAAGAATGCCACGGACGAAGCTCATTTTAATAACTAGCCAACCCATTGCGCCGGGCATAATCGATTACTACCTGCACCTTCTTCCAGGTGTCCCGAGTGTACATGCTCGGGAACGGCTGTTGCTCATATCCTGCCACGACTCATCTGAGATTCCGCTGACCAGGAAAGTGCTAGATCGGCCCCGTTTAGTCAACCGGATTCAGGACGCGATTGAAGACCTCGGGTCTGCTCACATTACATGCTTCAATGCGACAGAACTTGAGCGCACGCTAGCGGTTCGATTGGGGATTCCACTTTATGCCTGCGATCCGTTGTTGGAAGATCTGGGAACGAAAAGTGGAAGTAGAGAAGTATTTCGTGAGGCCGGAATAGTCATGCCGGATGGCTTTGAACGGCTCAGCGACATGGACGAAGTTGCGGCGGCTCTGGCTGAACTCAAGGCCCGAAACCCTGATCTCCATAGGGCCGTGGTGAAACTCGAAGAGGGCTTCAGCGGTGAAGGCAATGCGGTCTTCCGTTTTGATGGGATGCCTGCAATGACATCGTCGGCAGAAATAACGCGATGGGTTGCCGGCGAGCTTCCTTCGCGGCTCCGGTTTGAAGCAAAGACGGAGACGTGGGATCACTATTCGTCCACCTTTGCGGAAATGGGCGGGATCGTAGAAGTATTTGTCGAGGGCGCGATGAAGAAATCGCCCTCAGCTCAGTGCCGTGTCAATCCTGCAGGTGTGCCGCAGGTCATTTCTACGCACGACCAGGTTCTTGGCGGACCATCTGGCCAGGTCTTCATGGGTTGCACATTTCCTGCAGACGCCGTCTATCGGAAAGACGTTCAGCGGGCGGGGATGAAGGTGGCGGAAGTGCTAGCGGAACGGGGAGTTCTCGGTAGGTTCGGGGTGGACTTTGTCTCGGTCCGCGAGGGTTCGCGGTGGCATCATAACGCGATTGAGATCAATCTGCGCAAGGGTGGAACTACACATCCTTACCTCATGCTCGACTTTTTGACGGACGGCGGCTTCAGCCAGGAAACGGGCGAGTACCTCAGTTCGTCTGGTCTACCGCGCTACTATTACGCCTCGGACAACGTGGTGAGCGACAAATACAAAGGCCTTACTCCTCGTGATCTCATTGATATCGCCGTGGACCACAAGCTGCACTTTCACGGCGCGACACAAGAAGGCGTCGTCTTTCATCTCATTGGAGCGCTTTCCCAATTCGGAAAAGTTGGCGTTCTTTGTATCGGGGATTCGCCGGGTCGAGCACACGCACTCTACGACGAAACGATCCGGGTGCTTGACTTAGAAACCGGCGAGAGCCATACCGTATGAGTACAGACGCCTACAAACTCCGACTTGACCGTCCGCTCGACCGTGAGGTTGCGCGCTTGGTTCGCAGTCAGGTCAGTCGCGCGCGGCGTGCGCTCAAAACGGCCGACGACACGGGCGTTCATACTGCCCGGAAGGCACTCAAGCGCGCCCGCGCCGTGCTTCGCCTGATACGAGGTGGCCTGCCGCGTGAACGATATCGTTCATTCGACCAAGACCTGAAGCTTATTGGAAGGCGCCTTGGTGGTGTTCGGGATATTGCTGTTGCCGTCTCACTAACGGAGATTCTGACCATTGAGGGCAAGATCAAACAAACGATTGCCAAGCCTTTGTCCGAGTACCTCAGCGAGCAGCGCACCGCTGTATGGTCAAGGTTGCTGGTGGATGACGGAATCGAAGACATTCGCAATGAGCTTGATGGCCTTCGTTTGACCCAAGAGGAGTTATCGGGAATGGACGCGCTCGCGCTGCACGGTGGGCTCGCTTGGACTTACTCACGAGGCAGAGAGTGTCTTGCTCATGCCGTTGAGTTCCCCAGCGCCGATTCACTTCACTCATGGCGCCGGCACGCCAAACACTATGGCTATCAAATCCGATTGCTGACGCCAGCCTGGCCGTTGGTGCTACGGTCGGAGGCGCGGGCAATTGACACGCTCACTGAGGCGCTTGGCAACGATCATGATCTGTCTGAATTGGTGCGGCTGGCAAAACTGTCGGACCTTGACAATAGCGCACTCAAGTCACTACAAAGAGTCGTACGAAAGCGACGGAAGGACTTGGTAGCCTCTGTCTGGCCACTTGGCGCACGCATTTATGCAGAAGATGCCTGGTCCGTTGCTAGTCGGATGACCGTGTATCTGGCGGCGGCATTCGCCGAGGAAAGTGGTGCGCCCATTAATCTGCTAAACTCAATGGCTTTTCCAGTTCGGCCCAGTCATCCTTTAATCACTTCGCCATAATCTGAGGCTTGCTACAGGTCCCGGAGATGTATGTCTTCTGGCCAGCAGCCAAAACTCGCCCACAATCCCGCACCGTATGGAAACCCAGGAGATACTTGAAGTTTGGCCAATTATAATTGGCCTTGCAGGCGGACTTGCGCTTTTCCTTTTTGGAATGGAGCAGATGACCGACTCGCTGAAACAGATCGCGGGCAGTCGCATGAAATCGATGCTGGCTCGCCTGACGACAAACCGCGTTTCGGCGACGTTTGCAGGCGCCTTCGTGACGGCGATCATTCAGTCATCGTCCGTCACAACGGTATTGGTTGTCGGCTTCATTTCTGCAGGACTGATGACACTGAGCCAGTCGATAGGGATCATTATCGGCGCGAACGTGGGCACGACGATAACTGCTCAGATCATTGCCTTCAAAGTGACAAAGTATGCGCTGATCCTCGTCGCCATCGGTTTCACGATGCTGTTTACGTCCAAACGAGAGCGTATTCGGCACTACGGAACCATGCTCATGGGCCTGGGACTAATCTTTTTTGGGATGGAGCTCATGAGCAACGCCACGAGCCCCCTACGGAGCTACGAGCCCTTTATCCTCTTCATGCAGCGAATGGCGAGCCCCTGGTTAGGGATACTTGCCGGGGCCGCTTTTACTGCCGTTGTTCAATCGTCTTCTGCAACGACGGGAGTGGTGATTGTCCTTGCAACACAGGGTTTCATCTCCCTTGAAGCAGGCATCGCTCTCGTTCTCGGAGCCAACATAGGAACGTGCGTCACCGCACTTCTCGCAGCAATCGGCAAGCCCCGCGAGGCCGTCCGCGCCGCAGTTGTACACGTGTTGTTCAATGTAGTTGGTGTAGTAGTCTGGATCGGGTTCATCGGCTATCTAGCATCGTTCGTTGAGATGTTTTCGCCGGCATCTTCCGGCCTTGAAGGCGTTGATCGTTTGGCCGCAGATACACCCAGACAAATTGCCAATGCGCACACGTTATTTAATGTGGCCAACACAGTAATCTTTCTCCCGTTTACGGGACTGTTGGCCAAACTGGTTATTCGACTGGTTCCAGATCGACCGGAGTCGGCAGATGCCGTCATCCAGCCTCGATACCTCGACGGTATTCTCTTGAGTACACCGGCGCTGGCTCTCGATCGCGTTAGGATGGAATTGCGTAGGATGGGCGAACGAGCGGCGCGCATGCTAAGTGAAGCTCTGCCTGTTGCCCTTGATGGCGAGGTGGAGGATTTAAAGGCGCTTCAATCACGGGACGAAGAGATTGATGTGCTCCATGCTGCGGTCATTACCTACCTCGGGCAACTGGCAAAAGAAAACTTGGACCAGTCACAAACCGAGCTACACTATGATTACCTGGAGGCTGCGAACAACATCGAGAGTATTGCAGACCTGATTGAGACAAACGTCGTTACTGCAGGCATGGAACGCATCGGAGTCGGTTTTAACGTCAGCGCTGCGACGCACGAAAAGCTTACTGCGCTGCACGACAGAGTTCGCGAGGCTGTTAGGCTCACTTTTCAGGCGCTCGACGCGCATAATTCAGCAATGGCTGGCGAGGTGATTGGTGCCAAAGGAGAGATCAACAGGTTAGCCGACGAAGCGGAGGCTCACCTTGCTCGCCGTCTTGTTGCTGACGAACCAGATAGACTCAGTCTCTATCGGTTTGAATCAGAATTGATCGAGTACCTCAAACGCGTCTATTATTTCGCCAAGAGGATTGCCAAGGCCGTCGCGGCGCACGAAATGGCGTCTGCGGGCAGCCGCGTGGACGAGAATCCCGAACAAGAGCTTGTATCTGCTCATAAATCGGAATTGTGATGTTGTCTGAAGCTCAAGCTGCCCTGGCGGATCTGGATGCTTCCGACTTTCCGGGGAAGGGCGAATCGCGCGACAGG
The DNA here is from genome assembly GCA_024639085.1 of Rubricoccaceae bacterium. Taxonomy (GTDB): domain Bacteria; phylum Bacteroidota; class Rhodothermia; order Rhodothermales; family Rubricoccaceae; genus JAHEJB01. Next base: position 9,583 of record JAHEJB010000015.1, read on the forward strand.
CTCTCTGAACTACAGCGTGCCTGCGCCGATGCCGGCCTTCCTGTCATCGTCGTGTTTGAGGGATGGGATGCAGCCGGGAAAGGTTCTCTTATTCACACGTTGACGGCTAGGCTCGATCCCCGAGGTTTTGAAGTTCATCCGATTCAAGCGCCTCGTCCGTTTGAACAAAGCCGGCCGTGGCTCTGGAGGTACTGGCTGAAAATCCCCCCCGCGGGGAAGTGGGCCTTTTTTGACCGAAGCTGGTATGGAAGGATCCTCGTGCAGCGGGTAGAGGGCATGGTTTCCAAAGCGGACCGCAAACGTGCCCACGACGAAATCCTCCAGTTTGAGCGAACGCTGGTCGACAACGGCTATGTCATCATAAAGCTGTTCCTCCACATCGAGAAAGAGGAGCAAAAGAAGCGTCTCGACGCACTGTCAACTGATCCGGCAACCTCTTGGCAAGTCACAGATGAGGACTGGGCGAATCACCGGCGCTACAAAACTTGGTACCGGCTCTACGAGAAAACGTTAAAGAAGACCGACACAGAACGTGCTCCCTGGCATGTTATTCCGACGGCCTCCGCCGCGTTGGCCACGTTGCGCGTCTATGAGGTTCTCACGAGCGAAATCCAGAAAGCGCTAGAGAAATCATGAAGCACCCTCGCCTTTCCGATGTCGATCTATCCGTGGAGCTTGGCCGCGTTGCGTATCAACGTAAACGGTCCAAGTATAAGAAGGCTCTTCAGGCTCTGGGTCGACCTGTATTTGAGAATAAGCGGCCGGTTGTCATCGTTTTTGAAGGCTGGGATGCGGCCGGAAAAGGCGGCGCAATTCGTAACGCCATGGCTCCGCTGGATCCGCGTGGTTACCGCGTTCATCCCATCGGTCCGCCGGAGGGAGAGGACGCGCGAAGGCACTATCTCTACCGATTCTGGCGGAGGCTACCCGAAGCTGGCCAGGTGGCGGTGTTCGATCGAAGCTGGTATGGTAGGGTGCTCGTCGAGCGCGTTGAAGGCTTCGCGACGGAAGAAGAGTGGCGGCGCGCCTATCAGGAGATCCGGGAGTTCGAGCAACAAATGGTCGCTTTCGGAACGATCCTGTTCAAGTTTTGGATGCATCTTTCGCCGGAAGAACAGCTCCGGCGATTTAAGGCGCGGGAGCAGGATCCCCGGAAACAATGGAAGCTCACCGACGAGGACTGGCGCAATCGGGAGAAGTGGGATGCCTATCTGGAAGCATTAACGGAGATGATTGACGAGACGCATACGCCCTATGCACCGTGGACTATCATTGAGGGCGATAGCAAGCAGTGGGCGCGCATAAAGGTGTTGCAAACGCTGGTAACAGGACTTCAGGCCACGTTTGAAAAGGATTCATAGCGTACGCGACCAATCGTAGGGAAGTCCCCTACGTATGCGGGCAGGCATGGCTGTCAGTTCATGAAGTGCCACATGCCCACTTTGCGCAATCAATGCCAACAACCCTTTGCATACAGCTCCAACATTGAACGACTCGCCTCTCTCAAAACAACCTAGGATTCCATCGCACATTGCATGGCCCATGGTGGTTGTGCTGTTGCTGTTGATGAGTTTGGCGACTGTAACAATCACGGTCATTGCCGCGAACTCCGATGGCGGCGTTGACGTGGTAGAGGATTCTCCGTACGCACCCCGCCGATGAGTACGGTTGCGACCGATAGAACCCCACTGAAAAGCCGGGCTGCTAAGGCAACTGATGTGAGCACAACGATTGCCGATTCGCACTGCGCACATTGCGGAATGCGGCTTGGATCTACTCCTGTCGTAAAGGACGACCGTGGATTCTGCTGCAACAGTTGCGCCACGGCGTTTGGCGCACTATCCGATTCGGGGCTGGATGAAGAGTTTTACAGCCTTCAGGTTCTTCCAGAGAAGCCAGCGAACACTGCGTCCGATGCATCAAAAAATCTTCAACTCAAAGAACTGGATTCACCGCAGTTCATTGAGGAGCACACTCGGCCTGACAACGCCGGTCGCTCTGTCGATCTGTTTGTGGATGGCATGCATTGCGCCGCGTGCGTGTGGTTGATTGAACGCCTCCCTTTCGAGATGGAAGGCATTGCGGTTGCTCGTGTCGATCTGCCTCGCGCTCGTCTGAGTCTCACATTCGACCCTGCTCAGGTCAAGCTGTCGAAGGTGGCAGAATGGCTGGCGAAGTTCGGCTACACAGTCCGTCCTATGCGAGGCGAGGGTGGTCGGCCTACGGATGCCGAGCGCAAATTGCTTCTTCGGATGGGTGTGGCGTGGGCGTTGGCGGGCAATGTGATGCTCGTCACCTTCGCGCTGTATAGCGGACTTCAGGCAGAGGGCAGTGGACTCGCAACCGCGGCCCGCTGGATTAGCCTGACGCTATCTATTCCGGCCGTTTTTTACGGTGGGGCACCATTTTTCCGCCGGGCTTGGGCATCGATGCGCTCTGCCATCAAGGCGCACGATTTCAGGCGGCTCCACATGGATATGCCTATCGCCCTCGGCATACTGGTCGGATTCCTGCACAGCATGTGGGCCACGTTATCTGGAAACGGAGAGGTCTGGTTCGACTCCATCACGGTTCTCATCGCCGCGCTCCTGACGGCTCGCTGGCTTCAGCTTCGCAGTAGGAGACTTGCCGGCGAGGCCTCTGATCGCCTTTTGGCGCTTGTGCCATCAATGGTGCGTCGGGTTAGAGCGGACGGCCAGATCGAGGTCGTGCGTGTCGATGATATCGATGCGGGCGATCTGGTAGAAGTCCCAGCCGGTGAAGTTGTGCCCGTAGATGGCGTTATTGCCGAGGGGGAAAGTCGATTGAATAACGCCGTAATCACGGGCGAGAGTCGCCCTGAAGCCGTCGTTTCCGGCGGAAGGGTTGTTGCAGGAGCAACCAACCTCTCATCTCCACTGCGGGTACGCGTAGAGGCTGCGGGAGAAGCCACACGCGTAGGCAAACTGCTTGCGTGGGTTCGGAATGCAGAAGAACACAAAGCCCCAGTCGTACTTCTCGCGGACAGGATCGGTGGATACTTCGTGCTCGGCGTTCTGGCGCTGGCTGCGCTCACCGCAGCGCTCTGGATTTCCATTGATCCTACTGTAGCCGCCCAGCATGTGGTGGCGCTGCTCGTGATTACGTGCCCCTGCGCATTGGGGATGGCTACGCCGTTGGCTATGTCCGTCGCTGCAGGCCGTGCGGCTCGACACGGGCTGTTCATCAAATCCGACGAGGCGACTCAGCAACTCACAACCATCGACACGGTCATCCTGGACAAGACGGGAACCCTTACAGAAGGCCAGATGACGCTTGTCGAATGGACAGGGTCTACTGACGCTCTTGAACTCCTTGCTGCATTGGAATCGCAATCGAATCATCCGATTGCCGAAGCCCTTGTTCGCTCTGTAGGTCCAACAGAAAATATTGGAGTTGTGGGAATTGAGGCCGTTGCTGGAGCTGGCATTCGTGGCTTCGTGGACGGTCGCGAGGTCGTTGTTGGGCGACCGGACTGGGTTGCGGTAGTGACTGGCGTATCGACAGATTCTGTACAGCCGGACATCGAACGAGTGGCCTTGCTTGGCTACACCCCCGTTGTGGCCGCCGTAGACAGGCAGATTGTTGGCGTTGCGGCTATTGGAGATCGGTTGCGAGACGATGCGGCGCAGCTAGTCCGAGCTTTGGAACTGTCGGGCAAGGAAGTCCACATTTTGTCCGGCGATCATCCTGAAGCTGTCGCCGTCGTAGCAGAGCGTCTCGGCTTAGTTGGAGAGAGGGCGCGGGGAGGAGTTAGTCCCGAAGAGAAGCGTGCGGCGATTGAGCACCTTCAAGAGGAAGGAAGTTCCGTTCTCATGGTTGGCGACGGTGTAAATGACGCCGTGGCACTGCAAGCAGCTGATGTAGGTGTGGCTGTGGGAGGTGGAAGCACGGCAAGTCTTGTCGCCGCCGATGTGTTCATGACACGTCCCGGTGTTGAACCGGTCTCCGAGCTACTTCATGGCTCGGAAGCGGTCATGCGTACGATCCGAGTAACGTTGGGCGTCTCATTGCTCTACAACCTGATCGGAGCATCAGCCGCGATGGCTGGACTTGTTACGCCTCTCGTTGCGGCTGTTGCGATGCCCGTCTCTTCCCTTCTTGTTGTGGCGATGGCCATTCTCCAGCCGTCATTTCGCGACCAACAGCCCCAATCGTTAAAACACCAATGAACATTCTCTACGCGCTCGTTCCACTAGCCCTCCTGCTCGCAGGACTTGGCGTATTGGCCTTCCGCTGGGCCGTCCGCGACGGGCAGTTTGACGATGTGGAGACACCCGCCATTCGCATGCTTCTTGACGACGAAACGGATCAATCTTCTACACCATGACTACTTCAGCATTATCTGCTCCAACATCATCTAAAGAGAGCACGCCACCTCATCCTACATTTCCCCTGAACGGCGCAGTTGTGGATGGCGCCGCAACCACATTCGAGTGGCTAGGGGTCCCGGAAGCGACCGCCTACCACCTTCAAGTTGCCCCGGATAGACAGTTTGTGCGCGATGTTCTTGAGTTGCATCTGGGCGGCAGCACATCGGTTGCTTTACACAATACGCTGCCACCATTAGATCGTCCGTATTTCTGGCGCATTCGCGCGACGAGCCCTGTTGGTGAAACGCGTTGGAGCCCCTACGGACGCTTTTTTTCAGGCAACGACGCGCAGGTGGATTCCTTCCGAGCGGAGAAGGAGGGGAGAGAATTGGAGGAACGAAGGAAGGCTGCCAAAGACCGGGCAAGGAAAGAAGCGGAACTTGACCTAATTCCTTTCATTGAGCGAGATGACACGATCCCATCTGCCTCCATCTCCAGGATTTTGGGTCTCACGATGATCATCTCGTTTTTGCTCGTACTGGCATCGGTACTGCTGGCGACGGTTATCTGAAAGGGCAGTTTATCGAATCAAACCGCGCCAATCGAGCGCTAATCCGAGTACCAACCATGAGCACGCAAAAGCACTTTACAAGCGATCAGGCCCGTGAAATAGGCGAACAGTTAGGTATTGACTGGGCTGCTTTCAGTGTCGAGCAATTCCGAATGGGCCTGGATGTCGAGCTTGAACATGGAAGCCACGATCCGGCAACCGACGTTACGGGCAACGATCCTCTTCTGACCGGCAAGATCGCATTGGCGCACCTAAATGAGTTTCCAGACTATTACACTCGCCTCCTGAAAATGGAAGAGGATGCCGAGGCGTTTCATGGAACGGCCAGCAACTAGTCTTGGATAAAATCATTGCGAATTGCTTCTAAGGCTTCATTCTGCTCTTCCAGATGCCTTGCGTCCTCGAGCACGGAAGGCTCGGCGGCCCTGATTTCACAGTCATGAAGTGGGCATCGCTCGCACGTCAGATTCACGTCTACACTTTGGATCGCTGGATCGACCCAGAATCTGACAGCACGCTTGAATGTGCGATCCATCAAGAAGCCAAGCATGACCACAGTGTTCGTGCCTGGTTTAAGAGCCAGTGGCCTAGCGACAGCGATCACGAAAAACTCGGCGTCATCATTCAGAAAATGTGAGCGCTGTACAGTGACGACCGGCTCGTCGTCCTCGGCGCTGGATTTTCGCAGTTCCGCCAGTTCTCGCAAGGCTTCCATCCCAGGCCAGCGGCGACAGTAGTGTTCGTGTAATTGGATACCATGTGGAACTGGCACGCGGCTCATGTTGAGCACTTTCGTCAAATTATAGGAGTCTTCTCCCGTCTGATGATGGAAGCGCATGAAGAAGATCTCCTTCATCCCAAACGCTTTGGGAATACGTTGCGTAAGGCGGTAGAAAAACATCTCGGGCGTGGCGCGATAGCGTTTTAGCGCGGCGCGGAAGGCTGCTTCGTTCCACGTATTCCAGCGAAAGAAAGCTGTCAGGTCCTCATCCAGCGCAACAGCGGGGATGAGGACCGCGCCAGCAAAATACGAGGCTTCAAAATTGGCAAGCACCTGCTCGAACGACTCGACCTTTACCCAGGAACCAGTCGTGGGACGACTTTCTGGCTTGAGTGTCAGGAAACCAAGTTCGCGAGCGTAGAGGAATGCTTGCTGCTCTTCGCGTAATGATCCATTCACGAGCATTTTCCTTTGCGATTCGCCCGTTACGATCGAGCGGAAGCCGTGCAATGTCTCATGTCTAGGCAGCGTTTCTGTATCGATCGTGTAGCCGTAATCGGTCTCAAGGATTTCGCGTAATTCTGTAGCAGTTGGAATTTCACGCGGACCCCACTTCTGGACCCTTCGAAAATCAGAAGCAGCCTTCTCAAGCTCAGGAAAATGATTGCCGTGCATCTTCTGATGCGCCCTGAGTGCGGCAAAGAGAAAATGCTCGACACGCGCATCGTACGTGCGGCTGACTTCAATGAACGCCCGGATGAGGGCGGAAGCGCGACGTGGCACGCCGACCATTAGACTGAGCACATCCTGTGGCTCCACGCCAAACAGTTCGAACGGAAAGGCCCGAAGGAATGGGGAGTAGATCGCTTCGCGTAATCCTTCCAGAGGCTCTTCTACCTTTAGAGAAACGAGGTCATCATACGGGATGCCAAGTGCACTTGCGAGGTCAATGAGTTTGTCCGGTTTCGGATATTTCTTCCCCTTCTCTATTTCAGAGAGATAGGAGACGGAGATTTTCGCTCTGTCGGCTACTCTGCTGAGAGTGAAGCCACGCTCCTGCCGGAGCCGCTTCAGCTTGAGGCCCAAAACAAGGCGGAGTTGGTCAGCGGCGTCGGCCACGATATAGGCTAGCTATGGCGAAGACAAGGCGGTTGACACTTGCCATTCGAACGTTCCAGAATATCAAATCATGCTTTCCGATTCCTTTTCGCGTCCTTGAATGGCAGTGCGAAACACGACGGGACACAGGCAGGATATGCCACCGATGCACAACAAGATGTAGTGTTTTGATCAAGGTACGTACTCTTTCGCCCAGAGCGAAGATGCGTGAAAACGGAAGTTCACCTTCAAAAAAAGTTGACTGCTAGCGAATATTCGCTGTACCCTTCTGCCGCTCTTCCCCTGACCAAGATTGAGAATGATCCCCTTTGAACCCCTCGCTCTCGGAAACGGTGTGACCATTCATGGGCCTGCGCATTCAGAAGCTGCTTCCAGGTTGTTGCAAAACGGAGCGCTTGGACTTGTCGTGCGTTTGCATCGGGCCTTGAACGAGAAACGACTAATCCTTTTAAATCAACGGCAAGCTCGTCAAGCCAATTGGGATGCGGGTGAACTGCCGGGCTTCTTGGTAGATGGCGAACATGATGCTGCCCGGAACGCATGGCAGATAGCACAGCTACCCGCCGATCTACGTCGGCGGCGGGTTGAGATCACGGGGCCCGTTTCCGATGCGAAAATGGTCATCAACATGCTCAGCAGAGGAGGCGACGGAAACCTCGCGGATGCGGCCATGCTCGATTTCGAGGACAGTATGAAGCCATCATGGTCCAATGTGATGGCAGGCGTAGAGAATGTGGTGGGCGCGGTTCGTGGTACGCTTAAGCATACGAAGTACAGTGCAGCCGGTGAGGAGATCAAGACCTATCAGCTTGATCCTGACGACATGCCGTTGTTGATGGTTCGAGTTCGCGGACTCCACCTCAATGAGATCAATCTCCAGGTTGATAGCGAACCGGTTAGCGCTGGTCTATTCGATCTCGCACTTTGTGCCTACTTCACAGCGAAAGAGCTCGTCCGGCAGGGTAAGACGCCGAAGTTCTATATCCCAAAGTGCGAGCACTATTTGGAGGCGCGCTGGTGGAACCGTCTCTTCACGATCACTGAGGAAGCACTCGAACTTCCGGATGGGACGATTAAGGCCACATTCCTAATCGAGACCCTTCCGGCCGCGTTCCAGATGGAAGAAATCTTGTACGAAATACGCAACCACGCAGCAGGTCTCAATGGTGGGCGCTGGGACAAGATCTTCTCAGATATCAAATGCCTAAGAATGCATCCGGATCGGGTGATGGCCGATCGAGCTTCGATCGGGATGAACCGTCAATGGATGTCGGATTATGCGAAACAGCTCATTCGGGTATGTCACAAACATGGCGCATTTGCCATGGGTGGTATGGCAGCATTCACTCCTGGTCGAGACGAAGAGGCACGCACGCAGCAAACTGCAAAAGTTGTGGCTGATAAGCATTTTGAAGCCTCCATCGGCCACGACGGATGTTGGGTGAGCCATCCCTATTTCATAGGTCCGGCCTTGGAGCCGTTCCTGAAAAAGCTTGATGGGGCAGATAACCAGCTCGGCGTAATTCCAGACCTGCCCGACGAACCCGATCTCATTCCGAAGGGTACAGGTCCTCGTACGATGGAAGGCCTGCGGACCAACATTCGGGTCGGAATTGCATACATGAAAGGCTGGAACGAAGACATCGGCTGCGTGGCCTGGGACGACCTGATGGAAGACTTGGCCACTCTCGAAATCAGTCGGGTCCAGACCTGGCAATGGCTTCGTCACCTGGTCGCCTTGCAGTGCGGCACAATGGTTACTCCTGAATTGGTTCGCGCCGTCTTTGCCGAGGAGAAAGAGAAGATCGTATCGGAGATTCAAACGGCGATGGCGGGTACGCCACTCGCTGCCGTTCACAAAGAACTTGCTCGGTACCGAAATGCCGCTGATGACGCCGAGACCATTTTCCTTGAACGCACGATGCGCCCCTTCCTAACGGGTTCGTCCGAACTGGCTCTCCCAAGAAGCGAATCCGTACTAGTACCGGTCTGAGTTGATTAGCCAACTAGACGCCATACTCAATTCAACACTCACACTCTCCTCCCAAGAACATGGAACTCCCGAAAACCCAACGCTCATTCACGGTACGCCAGCTCCAACAGGATTGGGCAACGAATCCCCGTTGGAAGCACGTTCAGCGCGATTACACGGCAGATGAAGTGATTGGCTTGCGCGGATCGTTTGCAGTCGAGCATACGCTCGCTCGCAAAGGAGCAGAGCGCTTGTGGGATCTTGTTCATGCCGACAATTATGTAAATGCACTTGGCGCCCTGACTGGCAATCAGGCGATGCAGCAGGTTAAAGCAGGACTAAAAGCGATTTACTTATCGGGATGGCAGGTTGCGGCAGACGCCAACCGCGCCGGACAGATGTACCCAGATCAGAGTCTTTATCCGGCTGATTCTGTACCGCGTGTCGTTGAGCGCATCAACAACACACTTCTACGCGCGGATCAGATTGCCTGGTCCGAGGAAGCCAGCGACGAAACCTATTACATGGCACCCATCGTTGCGGATGCCGAAGCTGGTTTCGGTGGCGCCTTAAATGCATACGAATTGATGCGCGCCATGATCAAAGCGGGAGCCGCCGGTGTCCACTTTGAAGACCAGCTAGCAGCAGAGAAGAAATGTGGCCATCTTGGGGGCAAGGTGCTTGTTCCAACTGGTCAGTTTATTGGAACGCTTACCGCAGCACGACTCGCCGCTGACGTCATGGGCGTTTCCACTCTTGTCGTGGCTCGTACGGATGCGGACGCAGCCACACTTCTAACGTCGGACGTGGACGAGCGAGATCGTCGGTTTATCAAAGAGGAAGAAGGCCGTACCCCCGAAGGGTTCTTCCATGTGCGCAATGGAATGGACGCTTGCATCGCCCGCGGGCTCGCGTACGCTCCTTATTCCGACTTGCTGTGGATGGAAACGAGCAAGCCAGATTTGGAGCAGGCACGCATCTTCGCCGAAGCCATTCACGCCAAATTCCCCGATCAAAAACTGGCCTACAACTGTTCACCAAGCTTTAACTGGAAGGCACATCTTGATGAGGCCACCATCGCCAAGTTTCAGCGTGAGCTAGGCGCAATGGGATACAAGTTCCAGTTTGTTACCCTAGCTGGCTTCCATGCTCTCAATTACGGCATGTTCGATCTTGCGATGGGCTACCGTGAGGAAGGTATGCTCGCCTACTCACGGCTCCAGGAAGCTGAATTTGCGGCTGAAGTGGCTGGCTATACAGCTACGAAACACCAACGAGAAGTTGGTACCGGCTATTTCGACCGCGTTCGCAGTGCCATTACCGGCGGAAACGCTGCAACTTCCGCAATGGCAGGTTCGACCGAGGTCGAACAGTTCCATTGATCAGGTTTTCGATCCTTTGATTTTGTACTGTTGGGGCGATCACGCGATCGCCCCAACTCATTTCATGCCAGCATGCCAACCACTTTCACCCCACCGACGCGCACACTCATGGGCCCTGGCCCATCGGATGTCCACCCGACCGTTCTTGCAGCACTCGCTCGTCCCACCATCGGCCACCTTGATCCTAAATTTGTCGAGTTGATGGACGAGGTAAAAAGCCTCCTCCAATATGCCTTCCAGACAGCTAACCGCCTCACTATGCCTGTTTCCGGTCCCGGAACTGCAGGTATGGAATCGTGCTTTGCTAATCTCGTTGAGCCCGGTACTACAGTAATTGTCTGTCGAAACGGTGTCTTCGGAGAGCGTATGCGCCAAATGGTAGAGCGCTGTGGCGGGATTGCTGTGATGGTAGATGATGCCTGGGGAAGAGCGGTTGACCCAAATAAAGCAGAGGCCGCGCTCAAGAATCATCCTGAAGCCGAAATATTTGCCTTCATCCATGCCGAGACAAGTACGGGTGCGCTCTCTGACGCAAACGAGCTGGCTAGACTAGCGCAAAAGCACGATTGCCTCACCATTATGGATGCAGTAACCAGTCTCGGAGGGATTCCGGTGCGAGTTGACGAGTGGGGCATAGATGCGGCGTATAGCGGTACGCAGAAATGTCTCTCAGTCCCTCCAGGTCTCTCGCCTATCTCGTTTTCTGAGCGTGCGACGGCGCGAGTCACAAATCGAAAAACTCCTGTGCAGAGTTGGTTCATGGATGTTGCACTCGTAATGGGTTATTGGGGTGAGGGCAAGCGCGCCTACCATCACACCGCGCCCATCAACATGATTTACGCGCTGCATGAAGGCTTGCTTCGGTTAAACAAAGAGGGTCTTGAATCGGCCTGGGAACGTCATTGGAAGATGCACGAGGCCCTCAAATTTGGGTTGGAGGCATTGGGTTTCACTTATCTGGCGCCAGAAGGCGAACGGTTGCCGCAACTCAATGCGGTCTGGGTACCGGAAGATGTCGATGAAGCCTCGGCGCGCGGCCAACTTCTAGCCGAACACAATCTAGAAATTGGAGGTGGACTTGGCGATCTGGCTGGAAAAGTCTGGCGAATCGGCCTAATGGGTTACGCATCCAGAGCCGAGAACGTGCGGAAATGCTTGGCTGCACTAGAAACAGTTTTGGGTCGATCGGGAGGGTTGATCGCCGCAGAAAATCATCTCAACAAGACGCTGATGTAACCGGAACGTAGTTTTCTTAGCGTTTGTCGGTGATTTTCTGGCAACGTATGTTCCTGTTCCACGGGGTGTAGCGCAGCCCGGTAGCGCGCGTCGTTCGGGACGACGAGGTCGTCGGTTCAAATCCGGCCACCCCGACAATTTGTGGGCTAGCCCCAGGCGTTCCCCATCCCTTCCGGAGCAAGTTGATGGTGTGAGCGCACCATAATCCAGAGGCTCAAGCCTGCGGGCCAACAAAGGAGGGCGATGATCGCGGCGTCGCGCGGATCGTGGCCGCGGCGAACGGCATCGCGGCGGACCCAGCGAAGGCTACCGATTAGCGCAATTGCAACGAGCAGAAGCACACTGATGATTTCAAACATGACGTTTTCTTATTCCTTTCGTTAGGCAAAGGTTATTTAGAACTGAGCGCTGGGTGGCCAGTTCCGTCACACGACACCCGCATACATCTCCTCGACCAGCCTAGCGTGCGCCTGCTCAATAGCCTTGCGTTTGAGCTTCATGGTTGGCGTGAGAAGCTCGTTTTCTACGCTGAACGGTTCAGCTACAAGCCGGAAGTCTCGAATCTTCTCGTGGCTTGCGGTTGATTTCGAGTAGGTCTGAAACAGCTCGCTGTAAAGTATCAAGGCCTCCGTGTCTGTCAGCAGGTTCTTGCCTTCCTCTCGCTGTGTTTGTGAGGCCAGCGCCTCCAGATCCGGAACGACCAACGCGGTCAAGAACTCGCGTCCTTCGCCTACGACCATTATCTGGTCTACGAGGGGATTGGTCATGAACTGTTCCTCAATCGGACCTGGGTAGATGTTCTTCCCACCCTTAGACACAATCATGTTTTTGATACGATCTGTGATCTTCAGGTGCCCGTTCTCAAAGCGCCCAACATCGCCTGTATGAAACCAGCCTTCGTCGTCGAAGACATCCGCCGTCGCTTCCGAGTTGTTCCAGTATCCGCTCATCACATTCGGACCCTTTGCGATGATTTCTCCAGCACCCGTCGTCAGGTCGCTCGGATAATCTTCGCCCCTCAACTGGCCGATGATCTTGCCATTCTCGAGATGCTGGATGGCGACGGTCGTTTCGGGGATAACGTGCCCGACGGTACCATAAACGGGGTACTCCATGGGTGATATAGAAAGGACCGGCGCCGTTTCGCTAAGTCCGTAGCCCTCAATTAGCGTGATTCCGGCGGCCTCGAAGAACTCGCCGATCTGGCGTGGAAGTGCAGCGCCTCCAGAAACTGCAAACCGGACGCGACCACCGAGCTTTTCGTGCAGCGTTGAGAAGACCAGCTTGTGGGCCAGGTTATGCTGTGCACGAAGAATCGGACCGGGAGACTTTTCCGCACGACGTTTCTCGGCAACCGTATTGCCCGTCTCCACAGCCCAATGGAAAATGCCCTTCTTGATCGCCGAGCCTTCTTCAACAGACTTGTTAATCACGTTGTACACGCGCTCGAACAGTCGCGGCACGGAGATCATCAGCGTTGGCTTGACCTCGGGGAGATTCTTGGAGACCGCATCGATGCTTTCGGCATAGACGATCTTCGCTCCTCCAGCCAACATGGCTGTGTAGCCAGCCGTTCGTTCAAACGCGTGGCAAAGAGGGAGGAAGGAAAGGTGGATGTCGTCTTCGTAAAGATCGATAACCTTATGCGCAGCCTTCGCGTTCGAAACAAAGTTTCGGTGACTCATCATCACGCCCTTTGGGTTGCCCGTGGTGCCTGATGTGTAAATGAGCGCAGACAGATCGTCGGGCAACACATCGTTGCCGATTGCATCGACCTCCATCTTACTTGCTACATAATGGGCAGCGCCTTGCTCCATCGCCGACATCCAGGTGACGGTATTAGCGTGCTTCTTTCTCGGAACGGCCATCGACACGATCTGCTCGAGCTCAGGGCAATCGTTCTGTATTGCATCGGCTTTCCGCAACTGCAAGCCAACTGAAACGACCAACACCTTCGCTCCCGAGTCCTTCAGGATATACCCAACCTGTGATGCCGGCAACGTTGTGTAGAGTGCGACGTTGACGGCCCCAAGTAGCTGCGTTGCAAGGTCCGAAATGGCCCATTCCGGCCGGTTCTCAGATAAAATGGCCACACGATCTCCTTTCCGTACACCTCGTTGATGGAGATAGCCTGCGAATGCATGAACCTGATCGTAAAAGTCATCCCAGGAGATGTCTTCCCAGGCTTTGGTTTTCTTATCCTTGTATCCAACTGCGGCTTTTGAGGACCCCTTGTAGTGCTCAGCCACTCGATTGAAGAGCTGCGGGATCGTGTCGAAATCGACGAGGGCGGGCATCGGGAAGGATCAGAGTGGTGTGTCGGATGATACCAATCCGGCATCGACCAACATCACGCTTCACTGCGCCTTCGTCAGTACCAACCTTAGTTTTTGTCTTCGTTTGAGAGACAGAGCATGGCCGAAACCACTGAGCAGAAATCTACCGCTTACAACCCTTCTGAGATCGAGGACCGCTGGTATCGATTCTGGGAAGAGGGAGGCTTCTTTGCGACCGACACAAATTCGGAGAAGGAGCCTTTTGTGATCCCCATGCCGCCACCGAACGTGACTGGTCGGTTGCACATGGGCCATGCCTTGCAGGATTCTGTACAGGATGCGCTCATCCGCATGCGCCGGATGCAAGGCTTCGAGGTCTTCTGGATTTCCGGAATCGATCACGCAGGAATCGCCACGCAGAATGTGGTGGAGCGAAAGCTGCGCGGGGAGGAGGGCCTTGAGCGCAAGGAAATGGGCCGCGATGCCTTCATCGAGCGCGTATGGGACTGGAAGGAGGAGTACGGCGACATTATCTGGCAGCAGAAGCGGAAGCTAGGCGACTCGGTGGACTGGAACCGCACGCGCTTTACGATGGACGAAGGCTTCACTAGGGCCGTCCAGCATGTATTCGTGAAGCTCTACGAGCAGGGTCTTGTGTACCGCGGCAACTACATGGTCAACTGGGACCCCGACAACATGACGGCGATCTCAGACGAAGAGGTTGACAATGTGGAGAAGAACGGTCACTTATGGTGGATCAAATACCCGCTCGCCTCGGGGGAGGGGCACATCACCATCGCTACTACACGCCCCGAGACCATGCTGGCCGATACGGCCATTGCTGTACATCCAGAAGACGAGCGCTATCAGCATCTCGTCGGCCAAAAAGCCACTCTTCCTTTGATGAACCGCGAGATCCCCATCATCGCGGATGAGTATGTGAAGCCAGAATTCGGAGCAGGGGCTCTCAAAGTGACGCCTGCGCATGACACGAACGACTTCGAAATCGGTAAACGGCACGGATTGGAGACCATCGTCTGCATCAACCCCGACGCGACCATCAGCGAAGAAGGTGGCGTGTATGCCGGACTGGATCGTTTCGATGCCCGAAAAAAGATCGTAGCCGATTTGAAGCAGCAAGGCTTGTTGGATAAGGTCGAAGACTACAAGCACACAGTTCCAATCTCCTCACGGAGCAAGTCGCTAATCGAGCCGCTGGCTTCGCGCCAGTGGTTCGTCAAGATGGAACCCTTGGCCAAACCGGCTCTGGAGGCCGTCCGAAGTGGCGAAGTCACCTTCTACCCCGACCGTTGGAAGAACGAATACTTCCGCTGGTTGGAGAACATCCGCGACTGGACGATCAGCCGCCAGCTTTGGTGGGGCCACCGCATCCCCGTCTGGTACTACACGGATGACAACGGCGAGGTTGACGAAAGCCGCGATTTCGTGGTTAGCGTCGAGCAGCCAGAATCAGGCATGGTGCAGGATGCGGATGTGCTCGACACGTGGTTCTCATCATGGTTGTGGCCATTCGCGACCATCGGGTGGCCGGATGAAACACCGGAGATGACGAAGTTCTATCCGTCCAGCGTGCTCGTTTCAGGCTACGACATACTCTTTTTCTGGATTGCCCGGATGATTATGGCCGGGCAGCACTTCACCGGCCAAGTCCCGTACAAAGACATCTTCATTACGGGGATGATCAAAGACAAGGAGGGCCGCTGGATGAGCAAGTCGCTCGGAAATGGAATCGACCCGCTTGACATGATCGAGCAGTACGGCGCCGACGCCGTGCGTTTCTCGCTCGTTCTTCTTTGCGCGCAAGGTCAGGACATTAAACTCGATCCTACGAAGTTCGAGATGGGGCGGAATTTCGCGAACAAAATCTGGAACGCTTTCAATGTGTTCGGACGTTTCATGGAGGAGGGCAGGGACTACCGCCGCACTCGCTCTTTTGATGAATTGGAACTCGTTGAGCAGTGGATGATTACGCGGCTGAACGAAACCATCAAAGCGGTGGACGAGGCAGTTAGCCGGTACCGTCTGAATGAAGCGGTTGCCCTCATCTACGACCTCTTCTGGGGTGATTTCTGCGACTGGTTCCTAGAACTTATTAAGCCAGCGTACGGTGAAGAGATGGAAGAACAGAAGATTTCGCTCGCTATCGAAGTCTATGAAAGGATGACCACGTTGCTACATCCGTTCATGCCATTCATCACGGAGGACCTCTGGCATCGTCTACGGACTAGAGAGGAAGGCGACGCCTGTATCGTGGCGGCATGGCCCAAGGCAAACGAATCCGAATCGAACGTAGAAGCTGCTGAGCTATTCCGTGTTCTCCAGTCGATTATCTCAGGCATTCGCTCAGTCCGAAGTCAATACAATGTGACTCCGAGCAAGCGCATTGCAGCGGCCATCAGCGTCTCGGACGAAACCGAGGCCGCGAAAATCGGGGCTCAACAGAGCTACATAAAACGACTGGCGGGGGTTGACGACTTAAGTGTTGGCGTCGGCATAGATAAGCCTGCTGCTTCGGTTACCGTTGTCGTAGAAGGCTCCGAAGTCTTTGTCCCGCTAGCCGGAATGATCGACCTCAGCGTTGAGCGTGAGCGGCTCGAGAAAGAAATCGCACAGAAACTGGGTTTTCTTGCCAGCGTGGAAAAGAAGCTCAGGAATGAGAGCTTCGTTTCGCGCGCCCCAGATGAGGTCGTCGAAAAAGAACGGCTGAAGGCGGCGGATGCGAAGGGCGAACTTGAGAAACTGCAAGCCAATCTCACTGATCTGGGATAGTAATTAGGGCATTTCAACGTGCCTCTCGGGGCCAAGAGTGACATTCATACGTTTGTAAGCGGCAGTCCTCGGCGGGACACTCAGCTTTAACGATCCCAGTTCCTATGCTTCGCAACTCTGCTTTTCCCTGTCTTCTCGCTGCACTTGTGGCTCTTGCAGGCTGCAATTCCAACCCGGCGCAGCCGATTCTTGAACCGGAGATTGTTCAGGACGATTCTGAGACAGGTCTTGATCTCTACCGAAGTCGGTGGAATGCCACGGGTGCTTCCAGCTACCACTTGGGCGTTTTCCAGCGATGCGTTTGTATTCAAAACCTGATTCTTTACAACGTGGTCGTTGAAAACGGAGTAGCGGTATCGGCTACGAGAACGTCAAGCACAGTAGAGAATGAGCCGGTCATGGTCGAGGACGTTCCGTATCCAACCATTGACGCATTATTCGATCTTATTCAACTCGGGTTTGATCAGGAGGTCGACAGTGTGGGCGCGCGCTATTTTACAGATACGGGACGACCTGATCGAATCACGCTTGACTTCATTCGCGGTATAGCCGACGACGAAATCAACGCATTCGTTTATTCATATGAAGAGTAAAACGAGCATCCGGCATCGCGAGTGAGCCGGCTATTTCTCCACGTCTTCGCTTTCCAGGCCATCCTTTCGTCTACATGCTACGCATTATTGCAATTTGTTTTGCCTTTTCTCTCGTAATTGGCTGCGCAGAGTCCGAGGCGACGAATGGTTCGTTGGAGGTCGAAAATCTGAGGCTTGTGCAAGAGCGTAATGGGACTCAAACTGTTAGCGGGGTCGTTCGCAACACAAGCGACAGGACGCGAAGTGTACAACTGGAGATCACCATGTATGGCGACAGAAACAGAAGGCTTGGGGCTGTGCATGTTCCTGTAGAGCACATCGGAGCAGGCGAAATCAAGGGCTTCGATATGTCTCTTGAACAAGATGTCGAAGGCGTCCGTCTTCGGCGGATTATGACATTTTAGAAAAAAAAAGCGCCACCCGGATACGTTCCGGGCAGCGCTTAGAATGAGGCAAACTGTGCAGGCGTCGTTACTCGGTTCCTGTCCCAGCTGCCACACTTATGTCGGCAGTGATCGATCCGCCAACCTGGACAGAAGACCCTGCCGAAGTGGCGAGTTGGTCCCCATCAAAAGCGTCGGAGACGCCGAGTATGTCGCTGGACGAATAGCTGCCGGTACCGGCATCGCGAAGTACCACGATAAACAAATCACGTGAGCCGCTCTGGATGTCGAACTGCGTGTTGAGCGCAAGTGGAAGGCTTACGTCGGAGTGGCTGGTTGCCGAATAGGCGCGGCCAGCAACATCCTGAACTTCTACACGAACGTCGGATGCGCCGCCAAAGTCAGCTTCTGTGATAGTAATGTTGGCTACAGAGGCAACAGGGCCTTCGGTGCCACCTAGAAAGTCGCAGCCGGCAAGTAATACTGCGCAAGCGGCGAACGCGAAGAACTTCTTCATGATGTGATTTGGAATGGTGAATTGGGGGGTCGAGACATTTATCGGCATTCCGATCCGAGTCTTTAGCCAAATTGGCCAGATTGTTATAAATGCCTGAGATGACACGAAAACAGGCTTCTTTGGAGAGGGATAGTCGCATTAGCTGTGCGAACAAGGGCACTAATAATTCTCGGAACTAACCCTCCTGTGCGGCATGAAGGAGCACAACTATCAACAAGAAAGCGTGCTTCCACGAGCGTATATCTCTTCAAAGCCCGTCGTATTTGGACATTCTGTGCGGCAGGAGGAAGGAATTCAGTGGATGAAAGCTGCACTTCAGCGAGCGGCTTTATCGTTACCAGGCCAAGAAGTGGATCGGGCAAACAGGTTTTACGACCGTCTGTCTGATGTATCAGCGATTGGATCGCGAACAACTTGCCTGGAGGACTACACGCATCAAGACTGGAATCGTATGCGCGTCCACGCCGTACCAATTTCCGGGGATGGTCAGGCCAACGGAGGTTCGATACCGTGGTGGCGAGCCTCGCTTGATTCGAGAATGGAAATATTTGCTGAGACTGCTTTGGAGTTAGCTCACGATGCCTTTCAGAGAGATATCGAGGCACCCGATCTCCTTGTGCAAGTCTCCTGTACCGGCTACGACAGTCCGACGGCCGTGCAGCATGTCGCCGTCGAGAAGGACTGGAGGAAAACCCGAATCCTGCATCTAGGCCATATGGGATGCTACGCGGCCCTCCCAGCGGTTGCGATAGCTGCAGACGGGGTACGCTCTATGCAATCCGTAGCCCCTGGTGGCGACGAAGCCGAATCGAGCGCTGCCGTTTTCCTTGTAGAGTTATGTACGCTTCACCATAACCCCGCTACCACCGATGTGGAGCAAATTGTTCAGCAATGCCTTTTTGCGGACGGTGCCGTGAGAGTTGACGTCACGTCCGAGCCCAGTAGTGGAGGCTTTGGATTGGTCGATCACGCGGAGGTGTTGATCCCCAATACGCTGGAAGAAATGACGTGGCGTGTGGCCGATTCGGCCTTTCGGATGACATTGAGTCGTCGGATTCCAGTTCACATCAAGAACAGTATCAGAGGTGTTGTGGATGACTTCCTCGCCCGAAATGGTCTATCCGTTGGCGACGTACAGCTTTGGGCCGTGCACCCCGGAGGGCCCCGTGTCATCGAGAGCACGGCAGAAGCACTAAACTTACGCGAGTACGCTGTACGCCACAGCAAGCGTGTTTTCTACGAGCGTGGCAACATGTCGTCAACAACCATCCCGCACATATGGGCGGCCATGCAACACGACGAAACGGTCAAGTCCGGTCAATTGGTGGGCTCAATTGCGTTTGGCCCTGGGCTTACAGTCGCAATGAACCTGATGCAAGCGACGTGACGCGCATCAACAACGCCTTCTATTCGGATCTAGGCGACCGATGGTTTGAGGGAGACGATCACGCAATTGCGCTTCTTCGTGCTGAGTCGCACATCAAAGTTGAATATGTGCGGACAATTTTCGGGAAGATCGGCATTGAGGCGGGCGCCAGCGTTCTGGATGTCGCTTGTGGTGCCGGATTAGTCGCTCTTCCGCTCGCCGCCGAAGGGTTTTTAGTGAAGGGAGTAGATCTGGCGGAAGGTGCCATAGAGACAGCACGGAAACGCGCCGATACAGGACCGCCAATCGAATTCGCAGTAGCTGATGCCTACCAAACTGGCGAACCGTCGGCGCACTTCGATGCCGTGCTTCTGCTAGACATGCTTGAACACGTCGAGCGCCCTTCTGACGTCCTAAAAGAGGCAGCGCGCGTCATTCGACCCGGCGGCATCGTCATCTTCCACACATTCAATCGAACACCGCTTGCAAAATTGTTGGCCATCCACGGAATGAGAGTCATTGCGCGGGATACGCCGGAGCATGTTCACGTGTATGACTTGTTCGTCACGCCAAACGAGTTAATCGAGATGGCCCACGACGCGGGTCTAGTTGTGCGAGAGATTCAGGGCGTGCGACCAGTCGTGAACCGTGCGTTCTGGTGGTCCGTCGTTCGCCGACGTATCCATACGGCGTTTGCCTTCAAGAAAACACGCTCGCAATCAGTGGGATACCTTGGCTATGCATTGAAAGCACCTTAGTCAATCACGGCCGCTTTGATTCTTGCAATCTGATTCAAATGAACCAGATCATGTGCCGCCAGTAGTTTTAGGATGTGTCGAACGGATTCTTGGCCGCGCTCGCTGTGCATTCCCCACTGATCAAGTTCTTCATCGGAGAGTGCACTCAGCCATCGCAGATTCATAGTGCGCATCGCTGTCAAATCGGCCATGACATTGAGCAAAGCTAAGTTGTTGTACTGGAGGTTCGTCGCCCAGGCATCCTGGTCGTAGCCCGGAATTCCAGGCTGATCCTCTGCAACAATGAGCCGCATTCGGTAGCCGTACACCAGTTCGGAATCCGCGAGATGCTGAACGACTTGTAGAACCGACCATTTGTTTTCTGCTTCAGGTGTGCGAAGAACTTCGTCCGATAGACCTCGAACCGTTTCTGCTACGGTGGCAGGCGTGGATGCCATTACTGCTATCGGATCGCGGTCACCAAGCAGATCAAGCAGCGCGGAAACGTATGCGGCAGCATTTTCGGCAGAATAGCGAGGCGGATTAGAAAAGGACATGGCCCAATTTGTGAGTAGGTGTGAGGGTCAAATCATCCAGTCGTTGCCCTGTTCCGCGGGGTATCATTCCGCAAATCATCCCGCCGGGCTATGACTCTCGATCAACGGATTGCTCAACTGGAAAGAAAAAATCGATGGATGGCCTGTGCGTGCGGAATGCTGACGCTGTTCGTCCTTCTTGGCCTAACGGAAGGCAAATACGCCCCTGAAGTTATCCAGGCCGAGCGTTTCCAGCTTTTGGACGCAGAGGGCAGGGTTCGGGGAGAGTTACGAATGAACGATGGCGGACCGTCACTCGCTTTTTTCGATGAAGATGCCAACAACCGTGTGAATCTCTATCACAACGACGATGCGACGGCGCTGTATGTAAAGGACATTGACGGCCAGCCACGGGTCGGAGCAGCTCTGTTTTCTCACGGCGGAGGCGGTTTTGCGCTGCACGGCCCGCAGGGGGTCGGGGCTTCAGTTTTGTACATGCAGGGAACCGGGCCTGGTCGTCTCAGCTATTATGATTCCACGGGTACGGAAACAGATCGTTTTCCGGCTACTGATTGATTGTTATGCGTTCCATTGCCTTTCTGACGGTTGCCCTCTTCGCTCATGCGTGCAGCGCTCAGGCTGCGATGTCTGCCGATAGGCCTGTCATTCCATCGGATAGTGGGCAGTTGATTGTCGTGGCTACAGAATCTTGGGAAGCAACGTCAGGCGCACTGCAGCGCTTCGAGCGGATTGAGGACCGGTGGGAGCCCGTTTCAGACCTCGTTGAAGTAGTGGTTGGGCGAAGCGGCCTCGGTTGGGGGACAGGGTTGAATCCAGAACAACCAAATGGTCCGACCAAACAGGAGGGAGATGGCCGTGCCCCAGCAGGCGTGTTTCTACTTACACAAACATTCGGGTACGCTGATTCAGAAGCAACGGGGTTGCCATACATCCACGCGACGCGCGATGTGGAATGCGTAGATGATTCCGACTCCCAATATTATAATCGGGTGTTGGATCGCAGTGACGTAGAAGCTGATTGGGAAAGCCACGAAGAGATGCGCCGTCGAGATGAGTTGTATCGGCTTGGTGTCATAGTGGCTCACAACGAGGCTGCTGTTCCACGCGGAGGATCGTGCATATTTTTGCATATCTGGCGCGGACCGGGCACCACAACGTCAGGATGTACGGCAATGACACCAAGTGCGATGGCGGAGGTTGCTTCCTGGCTAGATGCAGAGGAAATTCCCGTGCTGGTCCAGCTTCCTCAAAGCGAATACGAGCGTTTGAGAACTGAGTGGCAGCTTCCATGAAGTTGCCGTAATGAGAGATCAGTTCCAAGATCGCGCGAGCACGTCTTCCGTTCACTCCAATTTGTGGAACTAAGCGATCGGAAACCGCTGCCCTTCCACTATGCGCCGGGACGCTCTACCGGCTGAGCCATCCCCTGAGATGTCAAGAATGCGGGTTGGACAGTTCCGGCCCGAGGAGATGGTCCCAAAAGAAAAGCCCGGATGCCTTGCGGCACCCGGGCTCTGAACACCCTTCTAAAAGGAGTACTCTGCTTCGGTCTATTTGACCAGCATAAGGCGTCCAGTTAACAGCTGCCCCTCTGCACGGAGTGTGTAGACATACACACCGCTCGGAAGCGAGGAAGCATCGAATTGCGCCGTGTGGCTTCCGGCTTCCTGCACGCCGTTTGCCAGTAAGGCGACGCGCTGCCCAAGTGTATTGTAAACGGACAATTCAACCTGGCCGCGTTCGGCGAGTGCGTATGTGATCGTAGATGTGGGATTAAAGGGGTTGGGATACGCCCCGAGAAGCTCCGTGGCTACGAGTTGATTCGCCGCGATACCGTTTTCCGGCATTGTCGCATTGTCGCCACCCTCCACTAGTTCTCCGTTCAAGAGATCAATCGTGGCGACGTTCGAGCAATCGCCGCCGGACTCTGTTTCGCACACCTGATACGTATATGTGCTGTTGGGATTACGACCGAGATTGTCCGAATATGAGCCGTCGTCTCTCGTCCGCTTGATGAAATTCCCATCTCGGGAAACTTCGACTCGGCCGCCATCCGAAGGACTCCAGGAAAGGTCGACGTAGGTGCGTCCTCTCCGCGCTCGGGAGCTCAGGACAAGAGTAATCGGGTCGCCGCCCGGCTCCGTGACCGTGACTGACTGCGAAGCTGTGTCCGTCGCACCCTCGTTGTCGGTGACTTGAAGAGCGACGGTGTACGTGTTACCACTTCCGTAGGAGTATGATGGGTTCTGCCCGGATGAGCTGCCGCCATCTCCAAATGTCCAGCTCCAGCTGACAACGGAACCGTCTGAGTCAGAACTTTGATCGGTAAAGTCGCAGTCCAAATCGGTACAAGAGAACGAGAATGCAGCATTTGGTGGCGCGTTACCCGTTGGCGGAAGATCAAACGCCTCCGTGTTATCCGAGTTAGTGCCAGAACTTCCTTGGCTTGCACTGAAGCCTAAACCGCGGCGTGCAAAAGCTGCCCAAAGATCGTCGCTATGGGCACCGCCATAAAGTGCGACGTCGGCGGCGAGGATTGCATCGCGGCCGTCAACGAATCCGGGCGAACACGGCTGAAGCTTCAAGCCCTCTGTCACGAGGTTTAGCATGATCTGATTCCCGGCCGTACCGCCAGCATTGTAGAGGTCGGCGCTGAATCCATGCAGGTCAATCATGTCCCAAGTGACTTCCCATAGAATCGTTGCCCAAACGAAGCCTACCCCGTGAGGAGCGGTCTGAAAACGGGAATCCTGATAGGTAAACCCATTGATGCCGAAGTTCGTCGAGTAAGGTGCTGGTCGGATACCGTCGCCGGTAGTACCCTCACCGGTAAGCGAATAGGTAGCTACGCCGCGCCGGTCGGCCCGGGCATCACCCGGCTCGATTGTCGTAATCACACCGTACCAGTCACTCCAGCCCTCTCCCATTTGCTCGGCATTGTTCAGGCAGGCGGTTGTACCAGGCCCACCGGTCAGCCGATTAGAGATGCCGTGCGAAATCTCGTGCTGAATGACGACCGTGTCGAAATCCGTGTCCGCGTCCGGGTTAGGAGTCGTGCACAGATACATATTCATAGTCGGATTATTTCCGTCACTCGGCGTGCCAAAATTGGCGTTACAGTTACCCGATGCCTGTACGTTGGCATTGATCCGGTCGCTTCCGAGGCCACCATTCCCATAGTTGTTTTCCTGGAAATTCCCTGCCGCCTCATCAAAACCATACTGATAGGTGATGTCGTGGAAGACGTTGCTGTGGTAGAAGGTGTTTGTTATTGCTGCAGGGACGTAGTTGATGGGCGAAATAGAAAAGTCGGCCGGGTTGTCGAAAATCAGCGATCCGCCGCCATTCGGGCGGGTAGCGCCTTTGTGCGCATCGACGTTATTGCCTGTCGTAAGTGTTGATTCGGCACCTGGCACTCCATTCGTGTCGTGCCAGCCAAAAGGAGACGCTGTTCCATTGTCTGGATTCGCGTGGAGTGTTCGACCATCCGACGGTGCGGACGGACTCGAGTGGTTTGGAGATTCAACCGGGAGTTGGAAGACGCGGTACGAGCCAACCAAGGCAGCAGGAGCCATGGAGGTAAAGGCATGCTCTTCTGTCCGAATCGGCAGAAAGCTGGTGGCGGTAACAGAAAGGTTGCTTTCATAGGATGCCGTTCCCCACGTGTCATTTACTGTCAGATTGACTCGAGCGACTTCATGGCCATCTAAGGCATCCACGTAAACCAGCCAGTACTCGCTTTGGGCCTGGAGACCCATTTCTACCTCCCAGGCGAGCCGGTACTCCTGATTCCGATCCTGCGTATACACCAATTTGGCCCGAACCTCGTTATTGGCAATACCGTTCGCCAAAAACGACGTTTCCTGGCTCTCGCTCCTGCCCAGTTCGTTTGCTCTCAGAGATGGAGGGTTGGACACAGCGATCAAATCCATTGCTCTCAATGCCGCAGTCAAAGCGTCTACGGAGGGCACTCCAGGGCTTATGCGCATGTTCAGCTGCGAAACCATTTGGCCCGCTGTATGGAAGACCTTGCCTTCGCGGTCGACGTTGACGGTCATTTCTGATCCGACAACCTCAATGCCATCTATCGACTGCCGGAGATAGACATGCGAGGAACCGCTTCGTCGGCTAATAAAGGCATCGGTTATGATTAGCTCAGCAACATCGCCTGAGGAGAGACCGTTCGATGTTGCATGCTGCTGAACGTGCGTGATTGCTGTCTGGATGTGTGACTGTTGAGCAGAAGCTGCCAGCGGCCCAATAAGCGCCACAAGAAGGATTAGAGAGATGAAGCGCATG
>JAHEJB010000101.1 GCA_024639085.1 Rubricoccaceae bacterium
ACGATACAGACGTTCTCTACAGCATCAAACGGTGGCAAGAGGCCAAGGATCCGATTCTGGCCGATCTATCGCGTCGCTTCCTGGAGCGCGACTTATTCCGAACTACGTTCCTTGCCAGCGAGCCAGAGCCTTCGGCAATGGAAGACCGTCGCTTGCGCGTCTCTAATTGGCTGGTTTCAGAGGGGCTATCGAGCGCAGCGACCGTTGCGGAAGATGTGCACTACTACCTCGCATTCGAGACAATCCGGCACGACGCCTATCAGGATGACAAAGACGTGATCGCCATCCTCGAACGTGATGGGACCCTTCGCGAGCTTTCAGAAGCCGAGAATATTGCCGCCGTCAGTGCGATGGTCGGCGCGGTGGAGAAGTCGTATGTGTGTGGGCCGAAGGAGGTTACTTGAAAGGGTCTAGCCACGGCTCGCGTAGAATAACCTGTCCGTCTGACACTACCCAATCTATCGACCGTGTATTGGCGATATCATCAAATGGATTGGCCCGCAATACCAGCAAATCTGCCTCCTTCCCCACTTCAACGGAGCCGAGGCGCTCGTCAAGGCCCAACGAAACCGCGCCATTGTACGTCGCAATCCTCAGCACGTCCATGGCTGGAATTCCGGCATCGTGCAACAACTGAAGTTCTTCGTGAAGGCTGACGCCTGGGATCACCCAGGGGTTGGGAGTGTCGGAGCCCGCCGTTAGAAGAACGCCGCCATCGTACAGGGCTTTGGTCAAATCGAGTACCTGTGGCCAGACGGCGTGGCCTTGGGAATAATCGTCGGCAGACCAATCGGAGGTGAATGCGCCTCGCGCCCAGATATCACGGACAAGTGGCGGCGCAAAGACAGAGTCTGCATTGCTGAGATAGTGTGGATCGTCACCGTAGAACTTGGTCCGATAGGCGACAAGCGTAGGATCCACGGTAACACCACTCACCGCCATCAATTGAATCATCTCCCGTATGGCCGGCCCGCTGAAATCAACGTTTTCAAGCCAGAACATCCTGTCTTTCAATGTTCCGTTGTAGTTCGCCCGTCGATCTTCGGGTAAGTAATAGGCAGACCACGGAGCGCCGTGCGCAATGTGGTCAATACCAAGACGTGTCGCCTCCGTCCACGTGGTTCGCTGGAGGTGCCCGATCACCTCCAGTCCATGATTGTGAGCCGCCTCAATGGCCACCAGAACGAACTCGGGTGGCAAGGAACTGTACACTTTGAGGTAATCAACACCGAGTGTGGCTTGCTGGGCAACCTCCGCCCGAATTGCTTCCAGCGTAGGCGTTGAGACGAATGGGCCGAAAGAAGCTGAGGTTCTATTCAGTGCACTTCCGGCGGTGACAATTTGCGGTCCTGCCACAATGCCTTCTGCAACCAATCCACGCAATTCGATGGCATCAACCGTCGGCGCAGCAGGGTTACGTACGGTCGTTATTCCGAAGTCCAGCAACGTAGCCAACACTGCTTCTGAGGCAGCGCGGTCCATGTTGGACGCAAGGCCACCTTCCTCATTCATCGGAAGAATCGTGACATGTGCATGCATGTCGATCAAACCAGGCATCACAAACATGCCTGCCACGTCCATGGCCGAATTGCTTGGGGGGTCTTCGAAGTCGCTTACCGTTGAGATTTCCGAAATCAACCCGTCGCGGATAACGATCACCTGATGTTCAACCGGAGGTTTACCCAGACCATCAATGATCGTCACGTCGTATAGAACAAGGCAGTCGTCGCACAGCGGCACATCCGGGGCACACCCCAAAACTGTGAGAAGCAGTATGAGAGCTAGTCGGCCCATCCTAAAAACTAAACGAAGGCGCGCGTGGAATGCCCAAAAAAGAAGGGCCTGACCTTACGGCCAGACCCTTCAAAAAGGAAACTGAGGGGGTTCCTCAGCCTCGCTGTACGTTGACGGCGCTCAGGCCTTTCGGCCCTTCTTCGACGTCGTATTGAACCGGTTCGCCTTCCTGCAGACCTTCGTCGCGGCCAAGGCCGGCGATGTTGCTGCGGTGGACGAAAAGATCGCGGTCACCCTCTTCTGGAGTGATGAATCCAAAGCCTTTTTCGGCGTTGAACCATTTAACAATTCCGCTTGCCATAGTGTTTGTGCGTGTTTTGCACGGTCCTGATAACGTCTTGCGAGGAAGGAACCCGAAGCGTTGCTCGCGGGGCTGTCCTGTAGAAGTACCGGGTACTCGTGTTGGTTAATGGTGGACGCTTCCCTTGTGGAAGGCCCTGTAGACACGCAACCTACCACTAAGCCACCGAAAACACGAATTGCACTCGTGTAGATCGCGCAGAGATTACCTGGAGGGCGTTTTCGCGAGATCTGACGTTGGTCAGCGATTGAAGCTTGGCAGGGTGTGCGAATCGGCGGAACTGCTGAGCATGCCCGATTGACGATCTACAACGCGGCCGTCGACCGTAACGGTAACCTCGTAGTTCGTGGGTCCCGCACTGCATTCGCTGAAGTAGTCGACGCTAACCTGATACGTTCCACCAGGAGCTTGTCCCGTCGGCCAGAAGATATTCTCGACCGTGGGATCGACTGAACATCCTCCATTGGCGTCAACGTCTAGCTGGCCACCACTAGCAGCATTGCGGTTGCCAAAATAGATCTCCTCTCCGGACGGGTCCGTCACATGCAAGTCAATGTCCGCCGTCGTATTCCACCGCAGCGTAACCTGGACATCTCCTGTGCCAAGAACAGGTTCGTCAGGGCTTGGAGGAACAGCCTGAGATCCGCCTCCAGCCTGTCTTGGGAATGCATCAGGAAGCCAGCCTGGAGCGGGAATCGTCCCCACGTAAATAAGCACTCCCCAGCAAACAATCGCTCCGATTATTAGAACGACGATGCATCCGAGGGCCGAACTACCTCCTGAAGCCGAGGCCGTAGCCCCCGCGGTCGCTGAGGTACTGGCAGTTGCAGCGGAAACGCCAACGGCGGCACCAGAAACAGCTGTTCCTACAGCCGCTCCGCCGACCACTCCTTTGGCTGCCTGAACACCTACCTGCTTCCAGAGGCTTTCCTTGTCGTGATAGCTGGGATCCAATCTGTAAATCGTTTCCAGGCTGGACTTCACCTTATCCCATGCGGCTTGGGCGGCAGACTTGATGGCCTCCTCGTACAGTGCATCCATAAAGGCCACGAACAAACCATCCTTGACCGGCCGAAGCACAAGTGACGATCCCGCAGCAATCCCCGCTCCTGAAAGCGATTCATTGATGCCAAGCGGCTTGCCAGTGACTTCCGGAACAAGCTCGTACTTTAGTTCGGTCGGCAGTGTGAGCCTTTGTACGAGGATAGGCACCAACTGACTTACCGTGTGCAGTGGATCCAGAAGTTGGGCCCAATGCTGGCCGGTCGGATCAAGGACTTTAACTGCAATGGATTCCATATTCTGGGGTGGGCTTGTTTTCTTGTGATGCGCGGCAAAATACCGCACAGCGTATTAACAAACAGCCGCTTACACCAACGCCCTACTACCCTTCGTCAAGGATGTATATAGCCCGAAGATTGCGCGCGAGCTGCCCGTAGTCCAGACCGTAACCGATGACGAACAGGTTGTCGATATCAAAACCGACGTAGTCCACCTCCACGTCGACCTTAGCTGCAGCCGGCTTTCGAAGCAGCGTCACAGCCTTTAACGATGCCGGATTCAACTCCTCAATTCGGTCGAGGATGTAGCGCATAGATAATCCTGTATCCACGATGTCTTCCACGACAATGACGTGCCGACCTTGTAGTTCGGCATCAATGTGCTTTAGCTCCGTAACCACGCCACTCGACACCTTCGCCTCTCCGTAGGATGACAACTTGTAGAAGTCTACCTCGCAATCGATCGAAAGCGTCCGCATCAAATCCGCTGTAAACATAAACGCGCCATTCAGCACCCCTATAAAAATGGGCGGACTCTCCGAGTCTCTATAGTCGGCACTTATTTGATCTCCGAGTGCTCCAATTCGCTCTTGTAACGTAGTCTCGTCTAGGTAGAGGCGGAAGCGCTCGCCCTGGCAAACAACGGAAGGAGGAGCAGACAACGTGGCTTGGGCGGCGTCCATATAAAGCTGTGGATTGCAGACACGAAGCTACGTGTGTGGTTTTCGCGGTTCAACTTTGCGATGATGGTATCCACCGAAGCCTCACGGCACGTTTTGTTGATGAGCAAATCCGTGCCTCCTCCGCCAACCGAAATCCAACTACCCATAAGATTACGTTCCCCGAACACAGTACCAACGTCCCACCACGTTCAGATGGCGGACTTTTATCATCCGTGAGCACGTCACTGACCAGTTTAGAGCCACTCAATCCGAAAGGAACGAAACGGTCTCCATCTTGCCAAACACGCAAGAAGAGCGGCTGAGCGAGGATGTGGGAGTCCACCAATTCAACATTCATGTCGGTCGTCACAAGATTGGCTGGAATTGCGTCCAGCAGCTCAACTCGAAGTGTTCCGAGCGGTGTTTTGGTGGCACCGCCAATCGCTACTGGCCAGCTCTCAGCTCCCTCCAATTCGACATCTGGCCGAATAACGAGTGCGTCGCGTTCCCTCCAGATTGTTATTCCCTGCCACTCTATTCGTTTTCCTGGTTGCGCGACCAGCAGCGCGTCGATTTCGGCAAGAGCAGAGGCACTGCGCGGTGCGTTTGGGGCAATCCGGCGCAACGTGAGTGCGTAGGTACTGTGCCGTTGAGCATCAGTCAGGGCGCGTAGCTCGTCTAAGCGTAGGCGGGCCGAGAAGGCTTCATCTGCCAATTCAACTGTAGCCCGAATTCGAGACGCCGTATCAGCTATCCGTCCGGACACGCCTTTACCGAACTCCTCTTCGATCAAAGGAAGAACCTCGTTCCGAATCCAGTTTCGCCTGTAATTGCTGGACAAGTTCGAGAAATCCTCTCGCCACGCCCAACCTCTATTGTTCGCAGCGCTCTCGATCTCCTCCCGCGACCAATGGAGGAACGGGCGAATGAGCTGGATCGACGATTCCCTAAGTAGCGGTCGCAATGCGGACATCCCGGCCAGTCCTTGGGCTCCAGATCCACGAAACAAGTTGAGCAGCACTGTTTCTGCCTGATCATCCCGATGATGGGCAACAGCCACGAAGTTGCAGTTTGACGCCTTTGCCGTTTCACGAAAGAACTCATACCTAGCGTCACGAGCTACTTGCTGCCGATTCCCTTCATTAGGCAGGTCAACTCGCTTCACGTTTAGTGGGACTTCCAATTCTTCCGCGAGCGAGCGTACGAACGCTTCGTCATTTTCCGATTCTGCCCCGCGAAGCTGATAGTTGACGTGGCATAGAACCAGACTAAATCCGGCTTCGCGCAGCAGGCGGGACAGTACAACTGAATCCACTCCCGCGCTTATCCCAACGACGATGCCTTCAGAAGTTGTCACGCCCAACTCCTCAATAAGGTGACCGCGAAGTTGGTTGGAGTCGAGGGGCGGCATACGTTGAGAGAAGTCGAATGCCTGAATATCGCTCCGGCTCGCCCTACCCTCGTCCTCCCTTCCCAAACCGCTTCGCCAGCTCTTCCATCGGCATCTTAATCATTGTTGGGCGGCCGACAGGGTCGGCGTACGGCATCCGGCATGCAAAGAGCTGGTCAATCAGCGCTCGAGCTTCTTCGCGTTTGAGGACGCGACCAGGCTTGATCGCACTTCGGCGGGCCATGCTTCTGGCGAGATTTTCCCGAGCATCCAGTTGCAGGCTATCCAGGTTGGATCTGTACTGGTCCAGGATTTCTTCAAGGATGACTTCTTCTGCTCCAAGTCGGACATCGGAGGGTACGCCTCGCACCAAGACACTGCGCCCGGAAAAAAGCTCCAGATCAAATCCGAGCGTTTGCAGATCGGGCAATAGCTCTTCCAGCAATGTGAACTCAGCCGGATCGAAATCGATGGTCCGTGGGAAGAGGAGTTGTTGCGACGCTGCCATACCCCCGCTCATGGCCGACATGGCCTGTTCGTACAGGATGCGTTCGTGGGCGGCCTGCTGATCGAGTACCATCAGCCCCGTCCGAATGGGCGTGAGGAGGTAGCGCTCGTGCAACTGCCAGATTGCGCGGCTGCTTTCCTGGACTGCCTGCTCGGCTGCTCCTGGATTTGTCTCAGAATCCACACGAGATGGAAGCCGTACTTTCCCATCTGACATGACATTAGCAGAAGGAAAGGAAGCAATGTCGAATGTGCGAGGATCAAGCGTTTCCGAGCCGAGAATTTCGGGCCCGCGTAGACCGCCTCCACCATCACCATCTGTTGACGTGAACGACCACGCCTTGGAGGCTGGCGTGAACGATGAGCCGCCTTGCCCTTCAGAGAGGGGAATTGTGATGCTGTTTGAGAGCGTGGGATCGACGGAGAATGCAAGTCCTGCATTGGCCAGGCCACGCTTCACGACTGCTTTGATGAAGCCATACACTCCTCGCTCGTCATCAAACTTGATCTCTGTTTTTTGTGGGTGGACATTGACATCAACATGGCCGCCATCGAGCGTTAGAAAGAGCGCAAAGAACGGGTAGGCCCCACTGGGGATGAGCTCACCAAACGAGGAAATGACCGCGTGGTTTAGCGAACGGCTCTTCACGTACCGACCGTTGACGAACAAAAACTGATCTCCACGACTTTTGCGAGCGGTTTGGGGTGCGCCAACAAATCCCTCAATCGTGAGATAGCTCGTGCTTTCCACCACGCGTATCAGAGCATCTACGTTGCGATTATTGAAAAGCTCGCTGACTCTTTTCAAGAGCGCATCATCAAATGAAGCGCCGGGCCCAGCAGCAGACAGCCTGTACACCTCCATCTCATCGTGGACGAGCGCGAAGGCAACGGTTGGATTAGCCAGCGCCTGCGACTGAAAGGTTTCGACAATGTGCTTGAATTCCGTCGACGGTGCTTTCAGGAAATTGCGCCGTGCCGGGACGTTGTAAAACAGATTGCGTACGGCAATGGATGTACCGGACGGCGTGGCACAGGGACTCCGCTCAACGAGAAGCCCTCCATCAATCTTTACGAGCGTGCCGGCTTCGTCCTGCACGCGGCGGGTTTTTAGTTCAACCTGTGCAACAGCTGAAACAGACGCGAGCGCTTCTCCCCGAAACCCGAGTGTGGAAAGACTATCCAAGTCCTCGATCGCGCGCAGCTTGCTGGTCGCATGCCGTTCAAAGCTTGCCAGGGCGTCGTCCGGTTCCATCCCACAGCCGTCATCTACAACCTGGATGAGCGCACTTCCGGCCTTCTTTATGTTCACCTGAATGCTTAATGCTCCTGCGTCTACAGCATTTTCAATAAGCTCTTTTACCACACTGGCAGGACGCTGAACGACCTCACCCGCTGCAATTTTGTTAGCGAGCACATCCGGCAGAACGTGGATGATGCCTTTGGTTGCTGTTGAAATCGGATTGGACGGAGTGGGCACGGGCAATTCGAAGGACGACTGCGCCGCGCAGGCGATCAGCCGCCGAAAAACATGCCGCCAAAAGCGGCGGCGCGCTCAACGATGGTGTCGATGTTGAGGTAGAGATAGAGCGCCAGAAGTAGTCCGAGTCCGACTGCAATAAATGCTGGCTGTTTCGATTTTGGGCGAGCGCGGTTGCGCCCAGCCCTCATACGCTGCTTGAGCCGTTCGTCTTTCTTTGGATCGAAAAAGCGAGGCTCGTAGCTGAATTTGCGGGGTTGAGCCCGCTGACGCCGGAACTGACTGAACATCGGTGTGCGCTCAGGTTGGCCGAATTATACAGAAAGACTCTGGCACCGTTCCGTCATAGTGTCCACGCGATGCAAACGTCTTGTCCACATCAAAAAAGCTGCGCAACGTGGTCGAGGTACAAGGTGGCAAGCGGAACAGCGATGATTGCGGCATCGAGTCGATCAAGAAGGCCGCCGTGTCCTGGAAGCCACGTCCCGGAATCCTTTGCACCAACCGACCGCTTGAAACGACTGACGAGCAAGTCACCTAGAGGACCTGCGACACCGCAGCACAATCCCAAAGCAGCGACATCAAGCCACGTAAGTAGGGGCACGGCAAATACCTTGAACACTGTGATGATAACGAGCGCGCCAATAAACCCTCCAATGGCTCCTTCCCACGTCTTCTTCGGGGAAACCGTTGGGAGCAACTTGGTCCTTCCAAAGGCACGTCCTGCGAAGTAGGCAAACGTATCCGCACCCCACACGCCAACAAGGACGCCGGTCATCAGCCAGAATCCATCCATCTCCATCAAAGGGAAGCCGTCCGCGTCGCGGAGGACAATAGCAAAGCTCAGGAGGAATGCGGGGTAGAACACACCAAGAACGGTCCCCGCTGCATCTTCGAGGGGCTTATCCGTTTTTCGGAAGATGAACATCACCAGAAGTGCGATCCCACCGATTACCAGTACAGGATCGACCCAATTGAGCCTGGAATGAAGCACGACGAGTAGCCCGAGGATAAGCCCCAATGGAATAAACGGTCTCATTTCCGCCTGACGCATGAGCGCGTATAGCTCGGCCTGCGAAATAACGGCGGCAACTGCTACGAGCAATGCCAACCCCCATCCACCGAGCCACGTAAGTGCAAGCGCGATGGGCGCGAGCACGGCGGCTGTCAGTAATCGCTGAGAAAGGTTGCTCACGAGGCTTGACGATTCACTCTTCGTCGTCGCTGGAGATGTCGAGGTTCAAGTCATCCAAACCAGAATCGAGGGCGGCTTCTTGGTCGGGTGGGTGAGCATCAGGGGCGTTGATGTCGGCCGCGAGGGCGGCTTCTGTCAACTCGGCCTCCGATACGGGCGCTTCCGCCACAACCTCTCTTGCCGCCGCCTCATTCTCCGGCTGCACCATCACATGTACAGGTGCAAGATCACCCATCGTGAGGTTAAAGGCATGATCGCGCTGCGTGAGCACGACTGCCGCAATCCCTGCATCGTCCAGGCGATCTCGGACAAGATCAGCCTCGAAGTCGGTCCCGGACGTAAAAACGGAAATCCAGCCTTCGTAGGTCTTGGGGTCGCTCATGTTGGGAGAAGGTTTGGTGGAGCCGTTGACAGATCGCGTTCAACAGGCTGGGCATCCTGCGCGTCGCCAACGACGGCCTCGCGGCGGCGCTTCATCAACATACAAACCCCGATGAGCAGGAGAAGATTCGCGATGGCAATGAACCAGGGGACAGAAACATCTTCAACCGCGTCAATTGCTGCCTGGCCCTCCTCACGAGCGCTTACTGCAACGAGAACCTGTATTCCGTTGTGCAAAAGGTGTACAATTGAGGCAGTCCAGATGCTGCCCGACGACCATGTGATGTAGCCCATGTACATCCCGAGAAGCGAAAGAGGAACGGCTTGGGTTAGCCGGAGGTGGAAAAATCCAAACAACAGCCCTACGCCTACGATGCTCCAAACAACACCAGCGCTACGTTCAACTTGCCGTTGGATGTAACCGCGAAACATCAGCTCTTCGCAAATGGCCGGCGCGAGAGCAACCGTGAGGAGAAGGAATACTGCACTCACATTCGAGCCTAGCAATGCGCCTTCCAACATGTCGTTCTGCGCCTGCTCAAGATCAACCAGCCACTGGGGCAAAGGAATGTCAGCATTGAGTTGGGCGGTCCAGAGCAGGACCGGAAGCAACAGCGCCCAGCCGATTGCCGCGAGACCTAATCCGCGGAAATCAGGCATTTGGATCCGAAGAAAGCTTTTCCAATCGCGTGAACTCAGGCGCGCAGCGATAAAGGCGAATAGCCCCATTCCGAATAACAGCGCAATGGCGTTGCTGCCCAACAAAACGATTGGATCTTCCAGGATTGACGTCAGCAGTTCTTCAGGATCGATCTGGCCACCAGATTCCATCGCCGCCGGAATCGCAGTGATGGCCATCGCGATTGCGCCGACGATGTTGAGTAGGACGAACGCGGTGAGAAGCGCCAGAAG
>JAHEJB010000230.1 GCA_024639085.1 Rubricoccaceae bacterium
GGAATTCTCGGATTGGGCCGATCGTGGCAAAGCCTATCAAGACGAACTCATCCGTTTGGTCGACGAGGACACCGCGGCCTTCAATCGGGTTATGGCAGCCTTCGGCCTCCCACAAGCCAACGAGGAGGAAAAGGCTGCGCGCCAGCAAGCAATTCAGGATGCAACACGCGGTGCCATAGAAGCTCCTTTCCGGGTTATGGAAGTCGCGCTCGAATCGATGGAAGTCATGAAAGTAATGGCCGAGATCGGCAACCCAAACTCAATCTCCGATGCAGGCGTCGGCGCACTGTGCGCTCGAACTGCCGTTCGCGGAGCCTACCTCAATGTGCAGATTAATGTCGGCGATCTGGAAGACAGGGCGTATGTCGAAGACGTCCTAGCTCGAGGTGAAGAGATGCTCGTACAGGCCGAGACGATGGAGCGAGGGATTCTGACTGTCGTGGAAGGGAAAGTGTAGCCATAGACTTCAAGTCCCCATTTGAAGGGGGTGCTGCCGTAGGTGGCGGGGGATGTCCGATAACAGTCGCGAAACAACACCCCCTTCCCCAAACTGTCATTCTGAGCGGAGGAGGATTCGTTACCAACGAATCGGACGAAGTCGAAGAATCTGACTGCGACTAGGCGTCGGGCTCTACCATGATTGAACCCTCAAGCCACAATCGTAGCGCGAAGGCAACCCTTTGTAGATCCTTCGACTCCGCTGCGCTCCGCTCAGGATGACAATTCCGGAGTGTTCTTCTTTTCCCTTGCGGTATCCCCGCCGATCACGGTTCGCATAGCCGTACCTGGCCGGAAGTGATACATCCAGTGATTCACACTAGGCGCATCCAGAACCACAAAGTCGGCCTTCTTGCCTGGAAGAAGCGAACCAATGTCGTCTCTCAGCAAAGCTTTTGCTGCATACGCTGTGGCACCTTTCAACGCCTCAGCGGGCGTCATTCGCTGGCGAGTGCAGGCCAGCCATAGAGCAAGGTGCAAATCGTAGCTCGGCGCGCTACCTGGGTTGAAATCCGTTGCAACGGCAACCGGCACGCCTGCGTCGATGAGCTTCCGAGCGGGCAGGGATTCCAGATTGAGATACATCGTAGCAAGTGGCAGGCTCACCGCCACCGTTCCCGCGGAGGCCATCGCGTCAATCCCTTCTTCCGAAATGCATTCTAGGTGATCCGCTGACGCCGCATTCAGTTCGGCAGCCAAAACTCCGCCTCCTTTGTCCGTGATCTGGTCTACGTGGAGTTTGGCCCTAAGACCATGCGTGGCAGCCGCTTTGCAAATCGTCCGCGCCTCTTCCGGCGAGTACGCCGTGTCTTCTACAAACACATCGCAAAACCTTGCCAAGCCGTCGTTGGCGATTTGAGGAATCAACTCTTCCGTCAGAAGTCGGATGTATCTGGCGCGGTCGTCCTTGTATTCTGGCGGAACGATATGCGCCCCGAGAAACGTCGATTCTATTCGCTGCGGCCCTTCTTCAGCCAGCCTGCGGTAAACCCGAAGCTGCTTCAGTTCGTCGTTCACGTTCAACCCGTAGCCGCTCTTGCACTCCACAGTCGTGACGCCCATCCGAAGTATCTCATCCAAAAAGCCACGAGCGCGATCGTGCAACTCGTCTTTCGTTGCCTCACGCGTTGCCTTCATCGTAGACGCGATCCCACCCCCCTGCCGGGCTATCTCCAAGTACGATGTACCGAGAAGCTTTTGCTCAAACTCGTGGGCCCGCCAACCCCCGAACGCGAGGTGTGTGTGGCAATCGATCAGCCCAGGAATGACCGTTCCTCCACCCGCCGACTCTCGCGGCAAGTCGGCAAATTCGTCGGGCAGATCGGCTTCGCGTCCGACCCACGCGACCGCCCCCCCTTCCCACACCAACGCGGCGTTTTCAATCAGCCCGATTTCGCCTTGGCCACCTACCGGAGGACAGGTACCGAGCGTAGCGATGTCGGTGAGGACGGGCACTACTATTCTTCAACGCGACGTAAATAGTGCGCTTCCGACTCACACGGGCGGATGTTCGTGCCCCCCACAGCATCGCCTGATGCTTCGACATAATCTCCCACGGAAATGTCGCCGAGCGAATCGAGACCTTCGGCGGCACACAGATTCATCCGCGCTGCCACGAAAATGCGAGCCGTCGAACCGTCTTCTGTTTCAATGGTGATGACGCCGTCGCCATCGACGGCCATTGCTTCAAGATTGATGTTTGTGACTGTGCCGCTCACGGAGGGTGCTGAGCCAACCTCGAATAGTGGCGGAGCATTCGAGCCGGAACAACCCGCAACGAATAGAACGAGGATGAGGGTTAGATAACGCATGGGACTTGGGCAATAGGTGAATGGCAAACTACACTCATTGGGCGATGAACTCTGGATGCAGCAACCCATACAACGCGCTATCGCACCATTCGTTGTAGATAAACCAGCGCTGGCGTAGAAGACCTTCGTATCTGAATCCGAGGCCATCCAGTAGTCTTCCCGATGCTTCGTTGCGTGGATCGAGTTCGGCCTCCACACGATGGATGTTCATGTTGCGTAACGCAAAGTGCAGCACACCTCGAACGGCTTCGGTCGCAAATCCCTTCCGCCATTCCGTTGGGTTAAGCATGAATCCCACCTCAACATGCCGATTGCTTTGATCCCAATTAAGGAGCGTAACGGTTCCAAT
>JAHEJB010000231.1 GCA_024639085.1 Rubricoccaceae bacterium
GCATTTATTTCTATGCGTTGTTGGGCTATGCCACCAGCGGCCTGCTCGACGCCTGCACAAGCTATGGGACTCATTTGCTGTGGCCCTTCAGCGACGAACGGATTGCGTGGAGCATCATTGCAATCATCGATCCGGTGTTTACGTTGGTGCTGCTTATCGCGCTGATCCTCGGCTTCAAGTACTACAAACCGGGTTCTGCCCGCGTCGGCCTGGCACTCGCCGGCATCTACCTGCTGCTTGGCCTGTGGCAGCATCAAAACGCGCTCGAATCCGCGCGGGAACTCGCCGCGCAGCGCGGCCACGATGTGCAGCGAATCCTGGTCAAACCGACGCTGGCGAACCTTATCCTGTGGCGCTCGGTCTACCAAAGCGGCGATGTGTTTTACGTCGACGCGATTCGGGTTGGACCGGGCTCGAACCGGTTTTACCCGGGCGGCTCGGCACGCATGTTCGTGCCCGAGCGGGATCTTCCCAATCTGCCGCAGGACAGCGTGCTCGCGCGCGACATCGGACGGTTTTATCGGCTTTCCAATGACTTCGTGGCACCTGACCCCACGCGTGACAACGTCTTGATCGACATTCGCTATTCGATGTTGCCAACCAGCGTCGCACCGATGTGGGGCATCGACATCAACCTGGCGTCGCCCAAACAACACGCGAAGTTCAGGATTTATCGAGACCGATCCAAAAACATGTGGCAGGCGTTCATCGCCATGCTACTGGGCCGTGATCTGCCGGAGTGAACCAATTTTGATGACAGTTACCTTATTATGCAGTGCAGAACGCCGATTGGGGAGTCGGTTCTGCGCCCTGTTCATCTGGAAGGCGCCCAAACGCTCGTGAGTCAACGAGCCCATTAGATCTAGGTCCTGGATGTCCGCTTTGGCCGTCCAGAGACTAATGAATCATTCAAATCTCGATTGAATCGCCAAGATTTTCATCCGGCTGCTTCGCCGCCAGAAGCTGCCATTGCCTTCGACAGACGACCAAAGAATCATGCCCGGGCTGGTTTTGCTAAAAACACAGATCGAGAGAATCGTCTCCACTTTTCAGAAACGCAATAATGTTATCCCGCTCTTCCTGACTTTCAATTTTTCCGGCAGACACCATTAAGGTGCCGGGAACAAACGCATTGGGATCTTGTAAAAAGATATTCAAGTTCTCCTCCGACCACACGATGCCAGAGTTCTTGAGTTCGTCCGAGTAACCAGAGAAATCTTCAACGGCCCCAGGCGTGCGTCCGATCAAATCACCAAGCCTTGGACCTATTTTGTTGCAAGTTATTGCGTGACAAGCGATACAGCGCAGCTGAAATGCATCTTTGTTCGCCTGAGTGGCTTCGTCCGCAAACGTGGTGGGGGTCATGCCTATAGCGACGAATACAGCTCCAATAAATTTGTGGTTCATTCGCTGTCCCCTCGGCTAACAGCACTTACATCTTTGTCCGATATGTTACTACATCCACCGTGTCGCTTTCCGTGACCTACATCGTACCGCGAATGACTCTTCCTGACCGTTCAGAGCTGTCGATCCAATAACAGAGAAGTAGAAAATATCCCTAAGCAATCGGGCTGCTTTGTCGCCAGGAGCAGACACAAGCTCAAATTATGACGCGATGCAGCAGCTACTTCTCTTGTCGATCCATTCCAAACAGTTGATACAGTCACTGATCAACGAAAAATTTGTTAACGATTCGCCACTGGTTATCCAGTTTTACCATTTGAAATGTGTCCAGGTACTTCCCTCCACAATCGAATACAACGGTTGCCCCTACGTCAGAAAAAATATTAACCGACAAGATTTTTCCTTCATCGAACTTACGTGGAGTGAAATTAGGGTCGACCCAACGTTCGATCAGATCCTTGTAAGGCACCGTAAACAATTCCGTTTCGCCTTCGTCGTTTTTCCAGTAACCCATCATATTGGCAATATCAACAACAAAGGCTCTTTCTAATCTCTCCCTGTCTTTGGTCTTATAACCTTCAAAATAACGAAATACGGTTTCCTCTATTGCCTCATAGTCGTTCATTAGATGATCCTATATTAAAAAGGATGGTTACTCTCTATTGATTTACTGAGTTACGTTTCGTTAGCGAATAAGAGAGAAATGAATGGAACAACGAAACCTGGGTAGTAATTCGGTTGAAAAGGGGTTGAAAAAGGCCAAGACATCGTAAACCAGTCGATTGAGGGACATAAATGCCACGCATCTCTGTTTCATCCGTTATTGTATATTCCTGGATTGGCCAAGTTTCCCGAATTGCACACTGATATGGTTCATGATGTTTCCGGTTTTGTTTGAGCAAAGTCATCGTTCTCTCCTGCTTCATGATGTTGTTGATCTGATACTTGAAGTGAATTTCAACGGATGTAGACACAGGCCACAAACGATAAGAATTGAGAACACGTGTAAATTTATCTAACACGTGCTTAAATGGATGGATGGTTAGAACAAGACTGCCATCTTTGAAACAGATTCGAGCATTCGAGGCGACGGCCCGTCATCTGAGTTTCAGCAAGGCCGCAGAAGAACTTCATGTTACTCACGCTGCGGTGAGTCATCAGGTCAAAGCACTCGAAGATTATTTACAAACCCGGCTTTTCGACCGTTTAACTCGTGCCATTCGACTCACTCC
>JAHEJB010000102.1 GCA_024639085.1 Rubricoccaceae bacterium
AGTGCCTTGAGAATACTCTGGCGAACCCACCAAACAGCGTAGGAGATGAACTTAAAGCCACGTGTCTCATCGAAACGCTGAGCGGCTTTTACGAGGCCGTAATTGCCTTCCGAGATCAGATCTGCCAGGCTGAGGCCCTGCCCCTGATACTTCTTGGCAACGGATACAACAAATCGAAGATTGGCACGAACAAGCTGGTGAAGCGCGATCTGATCACCTTTTTTGATCTTTTGTGCCAGCTCCACTTCTTGATCCGGGGTCAGCAACTGGACCTGTCCTATTTCCTGCAGATACTGGTCCAGCATCCGTTGCGAACGGGGCACATACATAAGCAGCGGTCGTCAAAGTTGAGGGATAAAAACAGAGGGAGGGCCTATCGGAGCAACACATTCTCCGCGGCCTTCCCGGACGGCGAATCGATCCAGTATATAGTGGGTGAGGTGTCGAAGCGCGTCCTTGCTATGGGGAAGCACCCCTTATGTTCCGCATGGGCTGAAATTGAAGTTTTCTTCCCAAAGCCGAATCGGAAGCTTGTCACACATCGAAACCATCCAAAAGAGGTGGATTCTGTGACACTTCGGATACGCAGCTCTTGCCGATCCAATCAGCCAAGAGCACGCTCTAGATCGCGCCAAAGGTCCTTTGGAGATTCCAGGCCAACGGAGAGCCTGAGCAGCCCGTCTGAAACGCCACCGGCGGCTCGAGTTTCCTCGCTAACGACGCGTTGTGATAGTCCTGCAGGATGCTGAATCAGCGTATCCACAGATCCAAGACTGACGGCAGGGGTGATAATTTTCAACCGACCCATAACGCGATTGGCGGCTTCAAATCCATTCCTTACTGAAAAAGACAGCATCGGACCTGGGCCCAACATCTGGCGCCCAACTAGTCCGTGCGGGTCACCATTGTCCGCGTCAGGGTAATAGACTCGTTCTATCTCTGGGTGCGCTGCAAGGCTCGAAGCCAACGAGCACGCAGTCTCCTGCGAACGAAGGACGCGCAACGGGAGCGTTGTAAGGCCTCGATGTAGGAGGTAGGCCGCCATCGGGTGAAGTACCGCACCGGTAAAAACACGGACCTCGCGGAGCCGCTTAGCCCATTCTTCGGAACACGCCACGACTCCGGCCAGCACATCTCCGTGCCCCCCGATATACTTCGTGGCGCTGTGCATCACCAGAGTTGCTCCGTGTCTCGCAGGTCGCTGAAGGACCGGTGACGCGAACGTTGAGTCGACACACAATGGAACCTTGCCGGCTGCATCAACTGCCATCTCAATGTCCTGGAGCTCGATCGTCGGGTTCACCGGCGTCTCCATCACAACCAGGGCTGTGTCCTCCTGAATTGCATCAAAAATGCCTTTCGCGTCCGTCCACGTAACGTTCATGCCGAGATATCCTGTCGAAATAAGCCTATCAGTAGACGCATAGATCGGCCTGACGCATACGACATGATTCTTCCCATCCCATCGCGCGGCCAGGAGGCAAGCAGCGAGGGCAGCCATGCCCGAAGCAAAGGCCACGGCACTTTCTACTCCTTCCAGTGCCGCTAGGCCGTTCTCAAATCGCGCGACGGTCGAGTTATGAAGCCGGGCATAAATCGCGTTCGCCGCCGACGCCTCACCTTCTACCAGAGCGTCCAGGCTCTCTACGGCCAAATCCAGATCTGTAAATGGATAGGTTGTGGAAAGATCAATGGGCGGAGCGTGGACGCCGAGGTCTTTCAGGTCATCGCGTCCGGCATGGACGGCAAGTGTTTCGAGGGAGAGCGAATCCATGAAAAGTGGCGTCTGATACAGCGTAATGCGAAGGTAGTGCTACTTCACCTATGTCGAAGTAAATACCCTCGTCCGGGGAGTGCACCGACGCGAGCACCTTGTTAAACTTGCTGAAGTTGAACGTAACTCTCTAACTCTCATGCCATCTCGTCTCTTTCTCACAACTGCACTAGCGTTCCTCGTCTCCCTTGCCGTTCTGCCGGGGTGCAGTTCTCCGCGACAGGCGTACAGCTCAGGATCGAACGCCATGTCGTCCACGTTGGACATCGTCAACCGGACTGGCACGCCGATCTATTACCTCTACCTGTCGCCTTGTTCGAGCAACACATGGGGGAGCGACCAGCTCGGCTCGGACGTGATCATGTCGGGAACCACCTATGCCTTCGCAATGACGCCCGGATGTTGGGATCTGAAAGCACAACTTCGTGACGGCCGTGAGGTCGAACGTCGAAACGTAAACATGCGGACCGGTGATCGAAAATCCTGGACACTCAGTTAGCATTGCAGGATCATGGCGGGCGGGTTCGCTCAACCGAACCCACCCGTCACTACAAACACGTCATATAACGCATGCGTCCATGCGGCGACGGCGAATCCGCGCACCAGAAAAACACCGTTCAAGGCTAGGCCGAACAGAAAGCGGAAGGTGAACGAAGAGAACTGAAAGGGGTCGCCCATCGACCCCGTGTAGTGAACGAGGCTAAAAATGAACGCTCCGATCACAGCCGCGATGATGTAGGCCGTTGTACGTTTTGATACGAACCGATTGATCAAAAGGAAGAGCCCACCCACGAGAATCACGCGGAATACAAGTTCTTCGTACAACCCTGCTCCAATCGACAAGGCAAGCTGATGCGGCAATCCGATCCGCTGCATCGTTTGAAGCATGGCATCCGGTACCATCCAAACGCCAAACAGGAGGCCGACGACTCCACCCACCATAAAGGCCAGTACAACCGCGTAGATCACGCTTTCGCCTATTATCAAGCCGAAATAGCGTGAGACAATCGGGGGGCGATTATTGCGCTCAGTCCAGTAAATCACACCGCCAATAATGAGCACAGCGATTCCGAGAGCCATCCAACCCGTACCGCCAAACCACGCCAACAAACGTTTCATCCACACGTCGGCTCCAACACGAATGGACATCATCTGCCCTGAATTCGCCAGCAGAATGCCCAGTTCGTAGATCACAAACAATGGAAGCGCTGCCAAAAAACCGTAGGTCGCCGTTCGCGTCGAATTGAAATACGTCCAATTGGTTATGGGGCGGACCTCCACTGGTCCCCTCTCACTTCCGCCAGGATTCGTCATGCGGGCAAGTTCGGTTATGCGGTCGGCTTCAGAAGACATACGTGCGTGTGGTTATTCACCGGCTACTACGACGTATGCCTGATCAAGATGCGCACACACGCAATCGTTAGGGCAGTTTCCGCAATTCGATGCGCCGCGCTGAGTTGGGGTCGAGCTCAAGAGCATCGGCGGCGGCTCTTGAGAGTTCGACCAGATAGCTCTGGCTTACGGGACCGCGATCCATAATTTGAACGAACACGCTCCGCTGGGATGCCGGATTGGTGACCAGCACGACAGATCCCAGCGGGAGCGTTCTGTGGCTGGCAATGAGCATATCGGGGTCGTAATTGATGCCGCCCGCCATTCGCCGACCCTGCATTCCACCTGGGTATACCAGCGCCAGACCCATTGTATCGACGGCTGGAACCTGCCGACGTTCGGTGAGAATTCGAAGATCAACCGGCCTAGGCATGTAAAGGATAGTGCCAGCCTCAAGCGCGGACGTTGTCAGACTGTTAATAGCCAACAGATCATCCAACGAGACATCGAGGCGTGCAGCAACACTGTATAGCGTTTCACCTGGCTCCACGAAATGGACCATGTCTGCAGGGACCGTTGTGTTGTCTATGCTGAATGGTGGCAGACGTCGAACAAGGTTCGTCGTCTGCGTCGTCCGAGATCCAGAAACCACAAGCCGCTGGCCAACCTCAATAAAATCGCCATCGATTCTGTTGAGATCGCGGAGGGCCTGAACGGTCGTGTTGTATTGAAGTGCAATGGCAAAAAGGGTTTCTCCAGACTGCACTACGTGTACACGCTGCGTATCACCAGCCGACGGATTCACCGTGGGTTGTGGCGGCGGAGTTCCACTGGAAGGGATGTCAGTCCGCGTGATATCGCCCGGTGGAGGTGGTGTAGGCTCATCTACAACCGGTCGGGTGTTGTTTTGGGGGGGAATCTGCGGAATCAATTGGCCATCCGCGCCAACGACCGGACGAGGCGGCAAAGGAACGAGAGACGATAACCGGAGCCTTTGCCCGACCATGATGAGGTCGCCATTCAAATTGTTCAACTGGCGTAGTTCAGCGACCGATATTCCGTGCTCGCTTGCAATGCGGAAAAGCGTATCCCCAGATTGAACAACATGCTCGTTCGGA
The DNA here is from genome assembly GCA_024639085.1 of Rubricoccaceae bacterium. Taxonomy (GTDB): domain Bacteria; phylum Bacteroidota; class Rhodothermia; order Rhodothermales; family Rubricoccaceae; genus JAHEJB01. The sequence continues at coordinate 4,225 of JAHEJB010000102.1, forward strand.
CGCGACTGCGCACCAGCCGTAAGCGCTGTAGCCAGCAGAACAATCAGCAGAAGTAGGGATCGGGAGTGCATAAGAAGTGAGTTAATCGTCGAAACCGACGCCTTCGGCCTCTAACAACGCGCTTTGGAGTTCGGCTCGTGCATGAAGATCGCCAATTTTGGTCGCCACGTCGATTCCTTTGCGATACGTCGCTACCGCAGCATCAACTCTGTCTAGTGCCTGGTACAATCTTCCCAGGTGGAAATATGTGCCAACGTAATCAGGATGGTCCGATACGAGGTCTTCAAAAAACCTTAGTGCTTCAGGCGAATCATCGCGCTTCAAATGCTCCTGTGCGATGGCGAATCGCGTGAATGCGTCCTCCGGATCCAGGCGATGAAACTCAAGCAAGGCGTCGAGGCGATCCATAGGCAATCAGGCGGAGAGAAAGATAGGCGCTATTCAAGTCACTCAATGAGTGGATTCACCATCCACCACCAGCTCCTCCGCCACCAAAACTGCCTCCACCGAAGCCACCAAATCCACCTCCGCCACCGCCGCTGAATCCACCTCCTCCGCCGCTGGACCATCCGCTGCTCCCTCCCGTCGTAATCACCCAACCAGATCCTCCACCACCGTTCGCCTTCGAAGCAATAATCAAAAAGACGATCACGACGAACAGCAACACCACAAACACAATGACGATGTCCGATTGCAGTGGATTGTCGGACGCACGATCCGCAACCGAGAACTCCCCCTCTGCGGCAGCTATGATGGCATCGGTGGCTTCGTCGATGCCCGCATAATATTGCCCTTCGCGGAAGCGGGGCGCAATGACGTTGCGGATGATTCGACCAGCCTGCGCGTCGGTCAGAACTGCTTCCATCCCGTAGCCGGTGGCAATAAACAACTTGCGATCATCTACAGAAACCAGGAGGACAACGCCATTGTCAGCGCCTTCCTGCCCAACACCCCACAAACGCCCGATCGTTGTAGCGATGGTGCCGGGATCTGCGCCGTGCAACTCCTGAAAGATGACAACTGTGATTTGCGTTGATGTCGAGTCGTCGTAGGCAACCAGCTTGGTTTCGAGAGCCTGTCGCTCGGCTGGAGAGAGCAACTCGGCGAAATCACTTACAAGCGTGCCGGGTGTTGGTGGGATATAGAACGTCTGAGCGACGGCGCTGCTCATTGCAGCGAACATTAGTAAAAACGCGCAGATCCATTTGAACATTTGTATAGACGTCATCGCCACCATGTTGTCATCCTGAACTGGATTCAGGACGACACGTCAGAAGAACGAGTGCAGGTCAATCGAAACTGACGTCGGGTACCGTTTCTGCACCTTCGTCGGCTTCGAATGGCGTCCTACGATCGAATCCGAACAAGCCAGCAACGATGTTCGCCGGGAAACTCCGCACGGATGTGTTGTAACCCTGAACGGCACCGTTGTAGTCCCGCCGGGCTACGTTGATTCGGTTTTCCGTGCCCTCAAGCTGCGTTTGGAGATCACGGAAGGCCTCCGTCGCGCTAAGGTCAGGATAATTCTCCGCCACAGCTAGCAGGCGACCGAGTGCGCCGCCAAGTTCTTGCTGTGCTTCCATGAACTGCTGTACAGCTGCAGGGTTGTTGAGATCATCGACTGACACGTTAATTGACGTCGCTCGAGCACGCGCTTCAACGACCGCCTGCAGCGTCTCCGATTCGAAATTGGCCGCCCCTTGAACCGTCGAAACCAGATTGGGAATCAGGTCTGCACGGCGCTGATACGTTGTTTCAACATTCGCCCAGGCTGCTTCAACGGCTTCATCCTGCTGAACGAGGGAATTGTACGTACCGCAACCGGTACATCCGGCAAAACCGACAAGGAGAAAAATGATGAGCAGAACAATGGCTCCGGTGCTGCGCATGACGGCAAAGGCTAAGTGAGAGGGATTGGCCGATAATACGTCGCTGGCGGCTTCTTAGGTTCAGGAAGTAGATTTCTGCCACGCATCAAAAAATCAATCATGTCTACAACTGAATCTCTTGTGATGGTCGGAGACCGGGTGCTGATTCGCCCGGAAGATCCCGCGGACCGCACATCATCCGGTCTGTACCTACCTCCCAGCGTTAGAGAGAAAGACAAAATCCATGGAGGCCGCGTGGTGCAAACGGGCCCCGGCCATCTAATCCCAAATCCAGAGTATTCTGAAAGCGAATCGTGGGACATGAACCGGGCTGCGGTACGATATCTCCCGCTTCAGGCCCGTGTAGGTGACTTTGCGCTGTTCCTCCGTAAGGAAGCAATCGAGCTGGAATGGAAGGAAGATGCCTATCTGATCGTCCCCCACAGCGCTATTCTCGCCCTCGCAAGGCCGGTGCATCCTGAAGATGCCGTAGGGTTTAATTAGGGATGGCGAGCGCAGTGATACCGACCATTTTCGGCTTTCCCAAATCCCTCCCAAAACGCGTCGGCTTACTTTTGATGGCGGGCCTGATTATCAATGCCGGAATTGCACACTTTACCAATCCGGATGTTTTCGTCGACATTTTGCCGCCTTATCTACCCGCACATCTGGCGCTGGTTTACATCAGCGGGCTGTTTGAGATTCTGGGCGGCGTTGGGGCGCTGTTCCATCGCTCGCGAAGACTTGCTGGCTGGGGATTGATCGCTCTGCTCATCGCTGTCTTCCCGGCTAACCTGCACATGGCGCTCAATCCGGATATGTTCCAGACCATTCCTGCGTGGGCGCTTTATGTGCGGCTTCCACTGCAACTAGTGTTCATCGCGTGGGTCTGGTGGGTTACGCTAGCACGCTCAAAAGCGCCTCCGCGGGATGCATAGCCTCTCTGTCGACCAGTTCAAGGATCTGATGCCGGCAGGATGCCCCGGCGGCAACTAGTATCGTTTCGGTCGAGGTTTCGCGGATAGCAGGAAGCAGCCGATCCTCCGCAATCGCTTTGGATAGCTGATAGTGCTCGGTCTCATAGCCAAACGAGCCAGCCATGCCGCAGCAACCGGCTTCCGTGAAGCGTACAGAGAATCCGGCAGCTTCGAGCACGGCCCGTGTCGGAGTCATTGATGAAAGTGCCTTTTGATGGCAGTGCCCGTGGACAAGAACCTCCCGGCCGCAGGATATTGGCAACGTGGTAGGGAAAGTGTCTGAATTCTCAGCAGCCCATTCCTCAAACGTCATTGCATGCTCGGCAATCGCCTTTGCTTGTGGGTCGTCTGGAAGAAGCCGCGGCAGTTCATCGCGCAGCGTCAGGATGCAGCTCGGCTCTAACCCGACAATGGAAAGCCCCACCTCAGCGAACGGCGCGTACGTCTTGATAAGCTTTCGAGCCAGCTGATGCGCTTCGTCAACAAACCCGCCAGAGAGGTACGTCCGACCGCAACAACGATAAGGTGGCACGATGACCTCGAAGCCCATCACCTCCATCACACGAATCGCTGCTTGTGGAATTTGAGGATCATGGAAGCGAGCGAACGTGTCCGCAAATAGGACGACAGACTGTGAACTGCCGACGGCAATTGTTGTCGAATCTGCTCGTCCGAAAGGCTCTGAAGTGAATGGCGGCAGGGTTCGCTCTTTTGTGATTCCAATCCTTTCAAGCTGCCTTTTGACCCTGTCTGACCGATTCATTCGATTGACGATTGGAGCCATCCTGCCCGAAAACCGTTGCGCCATTTTGGGATGGTTTGCAAACAGCCGCTCACGGACCGGCGGCTTCTCCGTATTCCATTTCTGCTCCAACCACACGGTTTTGAGCGCGGCCATGTCCACGCCTGCTGGACATTCCGACAGGCAGGCCTTGCAGCCGATACAAAGGTCCATCACCTCGGTAACCTCAGGTCCAGTGAGGCTGCCGAGTTGACCACTCAGCGCTTCTCTTAGTGCGTTAGCTCGCCCGCGCGTCGAGTCCTTTTCCTCGCGCGTCACCATGAATGGTGGGCACATTGTGCCTAGGTCGCGCTTGCGACACACGGCCATGCCGTTGCATACTTCCACAGCGGCGGCAAAGTCTGTAGCGGATCCGGCTCCGCTTGGAAACGTTAGTTTCGAAACAATGGCTTGGGTTTCATAACCAGGCAGATAACGAAGGTTTTCCGTAACCGTCGGCGCGTCCGTGATTTTGCCCGGATTGAATCGACACTCAGGATCGAAGGCCTGTTTTACACCCTTGTAGGCGGCGTACAGCGCTGGCCCGTAGAACTGCTCGTTGAATTGGCTCCGCGCCAGTCCGTCGCCGTGCTCGCTGGCGATCAGTCCGCCATACTCCTTGACAAGCTCAGTAGAGGCCTCGGCAATTCGAGCAAGTGCTTTGACGTCCTGCTCACGCTTCGTGTCCAGAAATGGACGAACGTGCAGGCAACCCGCAGAAGCATGGGCATGGATGACCAACTCAACACTCAGGCCGTCCGCCACATTCACAAGTCGTTCGATGTAATGCGGGAGTTGCTGTACTGGCACCGCCGCATCCTCCACAATTGACAGAGCCTGCACGGGCAGTTTGGCACTCATTGCCAGGCCTAATCCCACCTTCCGAACAGCCCACACGTCCGCTATCTGACGAGCCTCGCCTGCTTCCGTGATAACCAGCGACGAGCCAACCCTTTGGCGCAAACGTTTCAGTCCATCGCGCACTTCGCTTTTCGTTTGACCCGAGTACTCAACGATGAGCAGCGAGGCCGGATTTCCTTCGACGAAATGCAGCTTTGCAGAATATCCCTGTACTTCTCGTGCGCGGTTCAGGACGACGCGATCCAACAGCTCAACCGCGGAAGGGTCTGTCTCCAGAATGGGGGCGATGTGCTCCAGCGCCTGTCTACGGTCGTCGAAATGCACGATGCCCAACACCGTGTGGTTCGGACGATCCACGAGTCCGATCGCGATCTCCGTTGTGAACGCAAGCGTGCCTTCAGAGCCGCACAGAAGGTGGGCAAGATTTCGGGAGCCGTCCCATGGGCTTCCCGGCCCACGGTCAACTTCAGGAGCTTCCAGAAGCCGCTCCAGTCGATAGCCTCCGGCCCTTCGCCAATGCTTTGGCGTGTCCTTTCGGATGGCCGGACCGTAGACCTTGAGAAGCGCGTCGATTCGTCTATAAACGTCTCCTTCTGATCCATTCAATGTCGTTTTCGACAACCAGGCGTCATCGTCCAGCGCCTCAAACATGACGAGCGATCCATCGGGGAGAATCGCTTTTGCCTGCTCGAGATGATCCACGACCGAGCCGTAGAGGATCGAGTGTGTGCCTGTCGCGTTCGTGCCGACCATCCCACCCAGCGTGCAGCG
>JAHEJB010000232.1 GCA_024639085.1 Rubricoccaceae bacterium
GATGGCGCGCTGATCCGTTACCGCGTCTCGGTCCTACCCATCGCCAGCGCATCGAACAAAGTGCGGGCGGAGAGTATTGTCATCCGCGTGCTCGACGACCGTAAGGTATTTGGCGACCTGAGCGCCATTGGGCTACTCCCTGGCGCGACGGAACGATTCCAGAAGGCAATCAAGCAGCCACACGGCATGGTGATCATGACAGGCCCGACTGGTTCCGGCAAGAGCACGACGCTGGTTGCTGCGCTTCACCACATTATCCGTCCACAAGTAAACGTCCTCTCCATTGAGGACCCCGTGGAGTACGTTATCCGGGGCGTTCGCCAGATTAAACTTGGTCCGAGGCTCAACATGGAGGGCGCGCTTCGCTCGGTCCTTCGCCACGACCCGGACGTAGTAATGGTGGGTGAGATGCGCGACCGACAGACTGCAGAGCTTGCCGTAAAGCTTGCCAATACGGGTCACATCACATTTTCGACACTGCATACGAATGATGCACCGAGCGCGGTGAGCAGGCTATACAAGATGGGCATTGAGCCCTTCCTTCTCGCGTACGCCATCAATCTGATTGTTGCGCAACGTCTCCTGCGAACGCTCTGCCCTGCTTGCAAAACCATTGACAACGACCCGGATCAGGTTCTTCTTCGGGAGATCGGTTTCACACCGAACGAGATCGCGTCGACGACATTCTACCAGGCTGGCGATAAGCCAAATTGCGGGACATGCAATGGCGTCGGTTATAAAGGCCGGCAAGCCATTGCCGAAGCTCTGTACTTCTCACGCGCCATTCGCCACATGATCGTGGCGGCACGCTCGGAGATCGATGAAGAAGCGATCCGGAAACAGGCCGTCGAGGAAGGAATGCTCACGCTTCTGGCATCAGGTCGCGAGATTGTAAAGCGTGGCCAGACGTCGACTGACGAAGTTCTCCGCGTAACCAGCACCGACGAATAGGGGGCTCTATGTCACAACTTATCTACGCGATTCTTGCGATGGCTTTGGTGCTCATCCTTTCGCTGAACATGGCGAGGGGGATCTCGAAGACCACGAGCGGCCAGGCTCTCAACGAGGTAGGCACGCAGTTGACGGGCGTCGGCACGGAGATTCTTGAGCAAATCGGCCGCACCCACTTCGACGCCCATAACTGGCAGTTCGGCGAATCCACGCCTACGAGACCCTACTGTGGCCGCGTCGCAAGCGACCGCATGTTCGAACTTTCTGACCCAGATCCGTCTGCACCTACATCCACAATGGGCGACTGCGCCACGTTCGGCGGGTGCCGGTATATCGAGGGTTTTGAGGGCTTGTCCACGACGGTAACGCGTGGCGAACTAGACTACGAAGTCACCGTAGATACAGTCTTCTACGTCGATCCGAACGACTTTGCCACGGCTTCGGCTACGCAGACCTTTGCCAAGCGCGTGCAGATTACAGTGGAGAATCCATTCCTCTACGTCGGCGATGACACAACCAACACATTTTCTCTCACGCTCGACCGCGTGTTCACTTACGGGTGCGTCACCGATCCCAACATGATTCCATTCGTTCGGCCGACGGATTCGTGTCCGCCACAGCCCGCGTGCTCCATCCTGCCGTAACCATCTATGCAAGAGCTCATCGGACATATTGGAGCATTTGTGATCGGGGCAACCATCCTCCTGATCCTGGCGGTGATTGCCTGGCGCGGGCAGCACCATTCCGTGAGCACGGAACAATTCTCTGCCGCCAAAGAAGGCATGCTGGACTTCGCGGAGGTGATGGAAGAGGACCTTTCCAATATGGGCGCAGGCCGAACCAACAACTCGCTCGTCGATCCGTCTGGCTATGGCGCCTTCGTCGGCTCTGGAGGCTACAACATGGCCACCTGGCCTCGATCGATCGAATTCTATTCTTGGACGGACCGTTCAGCTTCCATTGATGAAACCGTCAACTACACGAACCGAGTCGAATACCGGTGGGACTCTACGGGCACAGCTCAGGTGTTCAACCCGCCAACAGGCGATTACGAAACGGTTACCACGTATGGGATCGAGCGGTTTGTGAACGGAACTGCCAACGGGAGTAGCATAGAAACCCTTACCTCCGTTGAGTTTAACTTATACAATCGCGCGGGCACCGAACTTACACCGGCCATGATTGGTAGCAATGCCCTTCTTCTCAATCAAGTGTACGAAGTGCGTGTCTCGTTACGCGCCGTCTCGCCGTTGGGCGGGGGAACCGGCTATCGGGACAACACCGACTCTGCGCTCCGGTACGAGATCGACCAGACCCGTTGGAGCCGCGCCTTTCGACCTGTAAACCTAGCCCGCGTAGCAAACTAGCCTTCCCCAATCTCACTCCTATGGAGGTTCTGTCATGGGACAGTACGCCGTAATCATCGCCGTCATTGCCATCCTGCTTGGCGCCGTCCTTCTCTTCAACGCCCAGATTTCGGCGGAGGATGCGAACGAAGAGCTGAGTGAATACCAAGTCGACCGTTTCGCCCGCGAGGCTGTGTTGGTTGGCCTGAAGGAAGCTGAGCGGAACCTAGCGGCCGACACAGACAATTGGACGCTGTGGACGACGAA
>JAHEJB010000233.1 GCA_024639085.1 Rubricoccaceae bacterium
CATCACATTGTTATAGGTCGTGCCATTTACATCCTTCGAGCCACCCTTTCCCTTGACCGTCATCGTCAAAACCTTGTCGATGGTGTTGGCCGTGTACGCGATGTCCCACGTATCGCCTGAGGACAAATCATCGCGCACCAAAATTTGGAAATTTCCCGCCTCAAAATGATCTGAAAGAACAGCCGGGCCATCCCGACGAACGTTCTGGGGGTCAGGTTGCAGCGAATTCGTCATCGTGAACGCGTCACCTTCGTTGGCTGTAACGCTGTTCGTGAACGTAGAGCCGTCGGCCATGCCATACGTCCACGAATTGCCAACGGCCAGGGGATAGTAGGTTGCCATGGTCTTGCCTTCTGGTTTCTTGTTTCAGGGAGCTTCTCATGCTGACGAGCGCACGTGAAAGGTTAGGAAACAGAGGTTAGCAATCAAATGCTAACGGCGAGTCTGTCAGTCGTGCTCCCATGTATTACGGGTATTGTCGATGGCCTGCTGGAAGGCTTCAGGCAATAGCTCGCCGTAGTTGAAGGCGTAGGCTAGCACGCCGTTTCGGTGGTAGATGCGCGTTGTAGGCGTCCACGTTACGGGGACGCCGAGGAATTCGTAGCGCCGGTTGTCTCGGTTTTCGCTTGGACCATTGTCGGGTTGGACAAGCACGGCGACGCGTTCGGGGATGAGGTAGCGGTCAAGGATGTCCTGCCCCACCACTTCGTCATTCCAGATCGTGACGAACGTGAACGTGACATCCGGGTTGTTTTCAACGACCTCGAACAGACCTTGCTGGAGTTCACTCAGCGAATTACCGCAACGCGGATTCCAGAACCGGACAACATGGATGCCGTCGCCTTCGATGATTTGCTGGACGGTGCGCTCTGCAGCAGTGAGTTCGTCTGTGTTCGCCGTCGCGTTGGTTTGGGCAAGAGCCGACGTTAGCGACAAAATGAGCGTGAGAACGAATAGAGCTCGCAGCATAAGTGACAAGGTGGGTTGGGTTAGGGAGCACCGTCGATAACCACGACAATCTCGCCTTTGACTTTGGGCTGTTCGGCATACCACGCAAGCAATTCGCCCAGCGTTCCACGCCGCACTTCTTCGAACTTCTTGGTCAGTTCGCGGCCAACCGCGGCTTGGCGAGTCTCGCCGAGGTGTTCGATAAGTTGTGTCAGGAGCTTCATCAAACGGTGCGGACTCTCGTAGAGCACAATTGTCCTGGATTCGTCAATCAGTGCTTTGATTCGCGTCTGGCGGCCCTTTTTCTGGGGGAGGAAGCCCTCAAATACGAACCGGTCCGTCGGCAAACCGCTTGCCACGAGCGCCGGGACAAAGGCTGTTGCGCCCGGGAGGGCTTCAACCCGGATCCCTGCGGCGATCGCTTCTCGAACAAGCAAGAACCCTGGATCGGAGATGCCCGGAGTTCCTGCATCGGTCACGAGTGCGATGGATTCTCCAGCCTGCATGCGCTCCACCAGTCGCTTTGCTTTTGCATGTTCGTTGTGGATGTGGAAGCTGGTCCGCTGTGTTTCGATGTTGTAGTGGTTCAGAAAGACGCCGCTTGTTCGTGTGTCCTCGCAGGCGATCAAGTCCACCTCAGCTAGGATGCGAAGCGCGCGAAGCGTCACGTCCTCAAGGTTACCGATGGGCGTAGGTACGAGGTAGAGCACTCTTTAGGAAGTAAGAAGTAGGAAGTGGGAAGTAGGAAACGAGAAGTCTCCTATTTTTTTCGGGCGAATACGCCTGCGAGTCTACGGATAGGGTCGCGGCCAGCCGGATCGAGGTTCTCGCGGATTGTGAGGTAAATGCCAAGAACCCCAAATACTACGTTCGCGGCCCACATACCCAGCCAGGGTGCCAGCATGCCACGGTCGGCCAGCTTCTCGCCTTGTACGAGCGTGATCCAGTAGAACAAGAAGACAGCGACGGCCAGCGTGGCGATAAGGCCAACGCCACCTCGCGCAACGGCAAGGCCAAGCGGCACGCCGATGAGCACGAAAATGAGGCAGGCGAGCGCAATAGAGTTCTTTTTGTAGATCTCCACGCGGTAGCGGTCTGCTCGCTGCGTTTCCCAGCGGATGGCGTTTGCGGCGCCATCTGCTTCGGAGCGAAGTGAGCGCGCACGCTGGGTCGCCAGGTCGTAAACGGCTTCTCTTGTCGAGTCGCTCAGGCCTTCCAGAATGCTCCGATGGGCGCCAATCTGCGTAGAGTCGTCCAGCACAACTGAGAGTTCCGTCGCTCGTGGTTTTCGATATGGAGCAGCCGCCAACGGCCTGAGTCTTTCCATCGTATCTCGTAAATCGTCGCGACGAACGTTAACGCCTTGCTCCAGCGAGTCAACCACGGCGATCATATCGCTCGTGCGCATGGTGCGGTCAGACCTTCCGCCGGAGAGCGAGTCGGACCGGGCAAACGTCAGATCGGAGATGTCGAAGGCAAGGCGATGGCGATCAAACGCGAGGCGCTCGTAGCGGTCGTCACCTCCACGGGGATTCTGGTTGCGCCGATGGAGTTCGCCGTCTTCCAGTTGCATCTCGAGCCGCTGCCCGCCGAACG
>JAHEJB010000234.1 GCA_024639085.1 Rubricoccaceae bacterium
GTGAGCCAAGTGATGACGCCCAAGCCAGAGTTCGTCTACGACACCGAACCTGTGGCTGCGGCCCTGTGCGTGATGGCTAGCGGTGGCCATCGTCACGTGCCAGTTCTGGACGCCGACGATCGGATCGTTGGAATTGTCGGACCAATACGAGTTACCAAGTTCCTGCAACAATACTTTGCGCACGAATGAAGAGCGGTCTGTCTTCCTGTCTTCTGCTCAAAGCTGACTCGCAACCACTACCCCGGAATGGCTTCGCGTTCCAACTCGACCTTGGAAACTTTATAGCCCGCTCGCTCGACGTCGGCGATCGCCGATGATATGGCCGCCTGCAATGAATCGGCGGCACGTTCAAACAGCAGCTCCATTCCTTCTACGTGGCCACGAATTGACGCATCTGTACATCCCGCATTGCCAAGGACGTCCGTGGCGTCGAGCGTCTCGTCATCTGTCATTTCAGGCGTGGGGACGATTACGCTGAACCGATAATCGGGCATGATTGAATTCTCCCGTCATTCTCCTGGGCAACGGTCTACGGTTCTGCGCCGCGCGTGTGCTTCGGGATTTCGGGGTGTTGAATAGATCGACATCCAACATTGCCTGTGACCAAAATGGTGGCCAGCGAAGTCGAAATGGTTCTGCAGCCATGCAGTGTTCCCCCTGGTCACGAGAATCCGGAATAGTGAGCTCGATGCATGTCTGGGGTGACAATAATCCAGCGCAGCGAGCGCTCGAAAGTTTCTCAATATACGTTCACTGGGTCCGAGGCAAGTGATCGCATTCGCTGCGTGCCTAGTCGACGAGTAACAAACGGTCCATTGATGGATAGATCCAAGAATCAAAACGGCCTTCCGACGAGTTTTTGGGATTCTGCGAGCGGCCGTTTCTGCCAGCGGGCGTGAACAGGCGCCGCACGGTGAGCAAGGGGAGCCGGGCGTTCCAGAGAAGTTTGTGATGCACGCAATGGAAGAGAACAATCCGGGCCAAAGGCCCAGCAGTTTACCTAGCCCAGCCCAACGGGCTGGGTGGACAGCAAACAACAAGTTTTAGGGCCAACGGCCCGGCCATTTGACGAACCTCAATCCCAAACGTATCGCTCGTCAATTTCGATCTCATGCTTCTCGCAGATTCGACGATACTCGTCCTGATACGAAATGCGTGCATGATGCTCAGCTTGGTTGCGAATGTACTGGTCCAAGTTCTCACGCAAAGAATGGCTAACCGAGAAAGCGCCGTAGCCAGATTGCCAGGTAAACTTCGGATTGCCGCGTTCCGCTTTCTTGCCCCACTTGGATGTCTCGGTTTTCACGTTCTCGACCAACTGAGCGATCGTAATCGTGCGCGATAATCCAACCAACAGATGAGCATGGTCAATATGCCCACCAACCGACGCGCTGATGCATTTACATTCCTTCACATGATGCGACAACATACGGAACATTTCTTCCCGAAACGACGTATGCTCGAGAAACGGTCGCCGGTCTTTGGTGGAGAAAATAATGTGTAGCCAAATCTGAGCGTGTGATTGGGGCATGATGTACTCCAAGCAAATGGCCGGGCCGTTGGCCCTAAGGTTCCAATAATATCCATTTCCCAGCCCGTTGGGCTGGGCTAGGCAAACGACCGGGGCCTTGCCCCTGATAACAAAAAAACCCAAGGGCAAATGTACCGAACACCGCCCGCGCGCAGGAGGATGCCACAAATCCTTACCTGTATGACCTGCGGGGAAATCGCCCGCCGTCCCGAAACAGCTACGGGGTAAAAGTTGACGACTGACTGGTTGGACAGCGCGAGGCGTCTCGGAATACGTTCGTTTTGCTCGCCAATGACGCGTAACACCCTGTCGCTACTTAAGTTAAGTACGGCTCGATCTAAATTGCCAGCTCGTAAATCTAAGCGCCCGAAAGCCGTGAGAGCTTGAGGTTGTTGAATTGCCAGTTTCAAGCCTCAGTGCCTCCTTCAGCCGAGCTGCTTGCCCCGTGACCTGCTTCGCGCGCTTCAGTCCGACATCCCTGAATCTGGTTCTTTGCCTCCCGTGATTGCGTTGAGTTTCAGCGATAAATGTCGGCGATTTCTGGCGGCGTGCGCGTTGTTTTTCGGCGCGGTCTGATACACGCGCACGCCGCCGAAGAATGCCGGCACGTGAAGCAGAAAGACCACGATTTCCGGGGCATGCTTCTTTGGCTTGCGGTCAAACGACGACAATAGGTGGGGTCGATCATCGCTGCTCAACGAAGGCCCGTAACATCCCAGCCGCCTTGTCCCACGTTTCCGCCAACTCGGCGCTGGGGCTACTATTGGCTGTCACTCCCCCGCCCACGGGCAAATGCCACCATCCACGACTGGCTGTAATCGTGCGGATCAGGATGTTGAGATCCATCGTTCCGTCCCACCCCAGATACCCGAGCGCTCCACAATAGGCGCCGCGGGCCACCTGTTCGAGTTCCGTGATAATCTCCATGGCGCGGTGTTTCGGAGCGCCTGTGATCGAGCCGCCTGGAAACGCGGCTTGGATCAGATCGATCGCCGTCTGATCTTCGCG
>JAHEJB010000103.1 GCA_024639085.1 Rubricoccaceae bacterium
GGCAGTCCGTTCTACGTGGTCCACGACCTGTGTATAAAGGGTCCGGGCTGTGCATGGACTCCCTTCATCGCTGGCAACGCAGCGACGAGTATCATCACCAGAATGCCCGGAAGGGACACGCCCATGGAGCGCCAGAAGCTGTCGAAACAGGGATTTGAGGAGCGCAAGTATCCGGCGAGGTTGGATGGTCTTCTCCGGTCACCCCGAAGGATGCTATGTTAGGCGAAATCCTCGAGGCGCATGCCAGACAACACGCTACCACTCACGGAATTGAAGACGGATGGCTTCGCAATGCAGGACGCGTTTTTGTCCAACGAAGCGTGTGATGACCTACTGAGGCAGATTGCAGCGTATCGAGTCAAACATGAACTGCCCGAAGTCTACCGTGAATCTGGAAGTCGGCCCCTTCATTATCGCGTGATTGAGGGCGAGAGAATTGCTGCGCACTTCCCGGATCTCATTAGTCTGTACGCGTGCGTTAACGATCTTGTCAACGAGGCGATGGGCGAGACTCTGGAGCCCCTCGAAGATCGAAAAGTGGGGCTGAATGTGAACGTGACCCCGGCTGGTGGCGCGTATCGATGGCACTACGACCGCAACGAAGTGACCGCGATCCTGTATTTGAACGCAGTTCCAGGTGGGGAAACCGAGATCTATCCGAACTACAGGTTGTTTATGGAAGGTGCTCGATACACAGCTCTTCAGCGATTCGCGGATCGCGTAATGGGAATGCCGCCAATCCGCACCGTGTTTGGGAAGCTCGTTCAGGTGGCTCCGGAAGCCGGGCTGCTCGTCGCCATGCGTGGGAACCGATGTCTTCACAGCGTACGCCCTGTGGAGGGTGACGAGGATCGTATCAACGTCATCATGTCGTTCGACCGGCCCGGCGCGCAGTTTGACGTGGCGTCGGAGCTGAATCAGTACCTCTACGCAGCTACACGTGTTTCAGTGGACGATCCGAACTACAGCTAGCTCAGCAGATTGAACCGCACGAGCAGCCTTTCGCCGTCGTTCCAGCGGATCCAGCCGCGTGGCGTACCAGACTCGCGGAAATCGGCGCTTGCAACGAGCATCCAGCTGCCCTGCACGGCGATGACGTGATAGATGTCTCCCTCGTTGGTACCCATGTCGGCGGTCTCCTCTCCAGGACCCGATCGCAGTGGGTTGGCGGCGAAGTCGATGGGTTCCACGCTGTGGATGTCCAGGAAGAACTGGGGCCAGAGCCTGAGTTCAACGGCGTCCCGGTTCACCCACATGGTTCGCGGAAAGGTCCGTGGAAGCGGGTCCATGCTATTAACGATTACTTCTACCCAATAGTCGGAAACCGTAATGGCGCGGAAGTAAACCATGTCGTAGTCTAGCCTTATGGCTTCCCCGTCCAGCCAGGGTGGGCCGTAGCCGAGTTCAATGCTGTTCGCTCCAGTGCGGAAGGTGAGGCTATCTGCAGGCGCCATTGCGGAAGGATGCGCGCCGGGATTTGGGCTTCCGTAGAAGTACAGCGGTTGCTCGCCCAGCATTTGGGGGATCGCCATGCCGATGCCGAGGTCCATGTTCTCGGTTTGAGCATGGACGAGATCGAAAATGCTCAGAAAGGCAACGAAAGCACAGAGAACGAATCGCATGACAGTAGGCTAATTTTGGTAGGTGCCTGAATGTACAGAGCGCCGACTTCATTGAAACCAGCGTTCTCCCCTCGACAGGCTGCGAGGATTTGGGGGAAGCTCTTAGAACCCTGAGAAGCCTGGGTCGTTACCCACGGCTACAACTTAAACTGGATCATGTGCGTCCTTTTCTTTGCTCACCAAACGCACCCCAGTTATCGACTCGTTTTCGCTGGTAACCGGGACGAAGCCTATGCGCGCCCTGCGACCCCGGCAGGTTGGTGGAACGAGCACGCCGATGTGCTGGCGGGCAGAGACCTTGATGCAGGTGGTACGTGGTTAGGAGTTACGCGCTACAGGAGGTGGTCTGTCGTAACGAATGTCCGAGACCTTCCGGCACATCGGCCCCGAAATCGGTCTAGGGGGGAGCTAACGACCACGTTTCTCTTGGGAGAAGAGCCGCCCGAAAAGTACGCCCGTCGCGTCTTCTCAGAGCGCAACGAATTCAATCCATTTAACTTGATCGTCGGCGATGAACGTGCTGTCTGGATCGTTTCGACACATACAAATGCGCCCTTGGAACTTGCCTCTGGCGTCTATGGCCTTTCAAACGCTACGCTGGATGACCCCTGGCCTAAAGTTGTGCGAGGTAAGGCCGCGTTTGCGGATGTGCTGAAAGGGGACGAACCCGACCCGGAAGCATGTCTCGACTTCCTTCACGACGATCATCGTGCCTCGGACGATGATCTCCCCGAAACGGGCGTGGGCCTGGAAACGGAGCGCAGGCTTTCTCCACTATTCATCGCCTCTGACCGATATGGGACGCGGGCCAGTTCAGTCATTCTTCTGAACGAAAGCAGAGGTCGTTTCGTCGAGCGGACCTACGCGTCTGGTGGGAAGCTAGGCGGTACAGTCGCCTTTGATTTCTGAAAGTAGTTTGTCCACGTAGCATTCATCGGATCTAGTTCGGCATGTCTATTCGCCTAGCGATGTGGAGTGGTCCCCGCAATATTTCTACGGCGCTAATGCGCTCGTGGGGAAGCCGGGTGGATACGACGGTGGCGGATGAACCACTCTACGCTTTTTATCTGAACGAAACGGGATTGCCCCATCCGGGGCGAGACGACATCCTGAAATCCCAGCCAATCGATTGGGTAGCGGTCGCTGAACAGCTTTCGGGGCCGATTCCAGATGGAGCCACGGTATACTACCAGAAGCAGATGGCGCACCACCTGCTGCCCATGGTAAAACGTGACTGGTTGATGGATGGGACGTTTCGCCACGCCTTCCTGATTCGCAACCCGAGAGCCATGTTGGCATCGTTGGCGAAGGTCATTCCTAACCCATGCGTAGAAGACACGGGTCTCCCTCAGCAGGTTGAATTGTTCAAAATGCTCCAAGAGAAGCGAGGAAGTGCACCGCCCGTAATCGACTCGCGCGACGTTTTAGAGAATCCGAGAGGAATGCTGCGGGCACTTTGTGACGCACTCGATCTATCGTTTGACCCGGCGATGCTCGCTTGGCCCGCGGGTCCGAGATCGACGGATGGCGTGTGGTCGAAGCACTGGTACGCAAGCGTGGAGAAGTCCACGGGCTTCGGGCCACCTCGAGTTGAAAGGACTGACCTTCCTATTCGTCTGGAACCAGTCCTCGAACGCTGCGATACCTATTACAGCCAATTACATGCCCACCGATTGCAGCCTGCCTAGCCCTGGGTCAGATGCTCGAAGACTCCCCGCGCGGATGCTTCCCAGGAGTGCTGTTTTGCAATCTCAACGAGTTCAAGGCGATCCTTGATACTCTGGCCTTTCTCGTGAATCGTTTGGACGTGAGCCGACCAGTCCTTTGGATCATTGGTCAAGAGGCACGAAGGTGGGATCGCATCGAGCTGAGCCAACACGTGCGACGTAGCCAGAAAAGGCACGCCATGCGCAATCGATTCGAGCAGTTTCAGCTTGGCCCCGGTGGCGTACTCGAAAGGCAAAAGCGTGAAACTTGCAATGCGGAGTAACTCGTGAAGCTGTTCATCGGGAGCGTTAGGATGCAGGTTCCAGCCATGCGTCTCACACATTCGTTTGACGGTCTCGCTTGGCGAGTTGCCCACAACATCCATCGAGAGTTTGTCGCCAAAGTGATCTCTTAGGACGGGATAGTACGTTTTCCCAAAGAACGCCAGCGCATCCGCGTTCATCATCACGCCGAGCGATCCGACGAATAGGAGGCGGATGTCCCCCTGAGGTGGCTGAGCTAGTGGTAGTCGATCGGGAATAGCTACACCAATCGGCGTTATGATAGACTGGTGGTTTGGCGCTACAGCCGCATAGCCCTCGCAGTCCGTTTCCGTGACGTGGCTGAGCAGAATCTCATCCCCACACTCCTGCACAATCCCCGCCGTCCATTGCTCAGACATGCGCGCGATGAGCTTGGCGAGTGGGTTCGTTGCTGCTTTGCGAAGTGTTCGATACCACTTGAAGTCGTCGTTGTGAGTCTCTACAAGATGCAGTCGAGTTCCAGAAAGCGGGTCCTTCTGCAGCATGGGGACGGAATAGAGGTAGCTGCCAACGATTAGCCCATAATCAGGGTCTGCAATTCGCTTTTCTGCTTCGGTGCTGAACTCAGGCGTAACGAACTTCTCAAGCTGGTATTGGCTTCTCTTCAGTACTGTGCGCAGCGCGGCCTGCTTCTTTGTTCGTACGGGATTTGTGTACGGCGTCGTTTGTGTTGCCTCTCCGTCCTCGTAGCGGCTGATCGTGTTCTGACCGATAATGTCCACATAGGGCACGAACCGGCTGAACGCTGACCAGCGTTGGTAGATGGCGATGTTCGACCCCGTTCGCGTTGGGAACACGAGGTGCGGCGCGAGCACGAGGCACGGCTTGCGGGAATCCAGTCGCTGCGGTAGGTCAAGCATGCGTTAGCGTCTGCGGCATGCGGTAATCAAAATTTCGGGCAAGCTCACCGCATCGCTCGTCAATGATCTCCAACATGTTCGAAGGAATTTTGTCGAGGTAGCGAGCGTTGACGTCCGTTACCAGCGGATACCATCTATCAGGGAATCGACTGCCCAGCGGAATTGTATGGTGTGCCTGCGGGAGCATTTCCTGGCTGAATTCGAGGTCAAGGAAATCACACAAGCTCCGGACCTCGCCTTCGGGGTCTTCCAAGATGTCCTCAAACCTAATTGTCGTGAAGTGTTTTACAGATTTACCATCTTCGACTGCACAGCGAACGGCATTGGTCCAATGCTGCGCACACAGATCTACACGTTCCTCGAGGCTCATAAACGACGCGTAGCGCTCCATGTCGATAGCTTTTCCTTGCGCGGCACGATAGCAGGCTACGTACGGATTTCGCGTAACAAGCACGAAGTGCGGATCTGTATCCTCAATAATGGCATTCAGGAGTCCGAGCTTCACGGTGTAGACCTGGCTCTTGTCGAAGAACCGAGCGCCGTCACGCCCTTTGCCGTAGCGATGGAGTGCCTCACGAATCAGATAGCGGAATTTGGCCGTGTCTTCGAGCGTTAGGTCATCTTTTGTTTTCCTGTACGAATCAATAAGCCCATCCGCTGCATACGACCAGCTCCGGGGTGCGGTCAGCGTGTCGTGTTCTACTTCGACCTTGTAGTTGAGTCGCGCAAGCTTGAGGCTCTTGGGCAAGCGCAGTTCCATCACGCGCTGCATTTCATCGGGGCCCGACCAGTACGTGTGATCTCCAGCAATGGAAACCACCGACGGGTTGCGACGAATCATCCGGCCGATAAGCGTAAGACCGCCGCCCTGATTCCCAAGAAAGAAAATCGGTTTGCGGATAGGCACGTCGGCGTAATCCAGAACAAACCGACGAGGGTCCAGCATCCAATTGCTCCTCTTCCAGTGGTAGAGAAGCGTATTCGAAAGTGATCGAATGGAGGGCATTCGTGGATTTTGACGTGCTTTAACGTTGTCGCCGGAATCTACTTGTATCGCACGGCAGATTGAGTAGGCAACGGATCGTCGGTATTCTACAATCGACCGTCTTTTCCGTATCTGCACACGCATGCTCCAGCAATTCGACGAACGCAATCGAAACCTCCTCGTCAATATCAACGGCGCGCTGATCCACCGCGATCAGGCGGGAATCTCACCCTTCGATTCCGCTGTACAGGGGGGTGATGCCGTGTGGGAGGGCCTTCGACTGTACGACGGGAAGATTTTCCGCCTCATCGAGCATCTTGACCGCCTTCGTGGCTCTGCAAAGGCGCTGGCGTTCTCTGAGATCCCTAGTCACGAGCAGATCATCACCGAGATCCGAAAGACGCTGGAAGCCAATTCTATGCAGGATGGAGCTCACATCCGACTGACGTTAACGCGCGGAAAGAAAATCACGAGCGGCATGGACCCACGTCTCAATCAGTCTGGGCCGACGCTCATTGTTCTGGCCGAGTTCAAAGCGCCGGTCTACGACAAAGGCGGTCTTACGCTCATTACTTCGTCCGTCCGACGTTTTCCGCCGGATTGCCTCGATCCAAAAATCCACTCCAACAACCTGATCCAGTCGATTCTGGCCAACATTGAATCGAACAACGCAGGCGCGGATGCTGCGCTTCTTCTCGACAAGGACGGATTCATCGCAGAATGCAACGGCACGCACGTCTTTCTGGTGATCGACGGAGAAGTCGTGACATCCCACACGGACGCCTGCCCCGAGGGCATCACGCGGCAAACTGTTCTGGATCTTTGCCATGCCAACAAGATTCCGCATGAGGTGCGCAAGATTTCGCTCACAGATGCCTACCGTGCCGACGAAATGTTCTGTACTGGTACGATGGGCGAACTAGCAGGCGTCGTAAAACTGGACGGGCGCACAATTGGCAGCGGGGAGGTAGCGGCGATGACGAAGCAGCTTTCTGCCCTCTATCTGGTAGAGACAACCAATTCAGGGTATGCAATCTTCGAATCGCGGGGTTGAATGGTTAGGATAAGCGCGCTAAGTTGAATGCGGTTGGACGATACCACATAGCCGTGAAGTGGCTGCAAACGTGCCTGATCTTTGCTTGTTGTTTACCCCAGACAGCATGTGGACAAGAAACTTCCGAGATCGATTCGACGGAGACCTACGAATACAGTGTCGAACTCGGGGCCGTTGATTTAATGGACGAAGAGGCCGATCTCTTCGGAACCGCGTTCCTGGACGAAGACGCGGCAGAGGACATCCCCGGTCGCGCCTTCCTGGTAGATTTTGCGTTTGGGAAGTATTGGATGCTCTGGCAGCCGCTTACCTACACCATCAAGGATTCCAATATCAGCATCACGGTACCCACAGGTTTTGTAACCGATCTAGTTAGTACGCCCCGTGCAGTTTGGACGTTGATCCCTCCTACGGGCCGTTATCAGAGAGCCGCCATCATCCACGATTGGCTGTACTGGATGCAGCCATGTACGCGCGCCCAATCGGATCAGATTTTGGTGTTGGCCATGGAGGAGTTGGGCGTTGAACGAATTACGCGAATTGCCATCTACGAAGCGCTAGAGCGATTTGGAGAGGATGCGTGGCTATCGAACCAGCGGGACCGAGCCAACGGGCTGCCCCGGATCGTGCCCGAAGAAATGCAGAATGGCATTCCAGATGATGTGGATTGGCCCGAGTATCGAACCACTTTGGCCGGGCAAGGCGTCGCGCCCTCTACGATTTCTACAGCAGCGCCTGCGTACTGCGCCCTCGGGAACGGCTAGAAATTCCTCGCCAGGATTTGATAGGAATGCGTGATCTCCAGCCGTCTTAGCGGCGTTATTCTACGCGACTCTCATCACCATCCATTCCCCATGAAAATCCGCCCTTTCCTAATTCTGTCCGTTTTCAGCCTCTTCGTTTTCACCGCGTGTGAGGGTGAGGCACAGAACGACATGACTGGCCACGATCATGATGTGGCCGAGAATCACGAAGAATCTGGTCACCACGATGGCGACCACCATCCGATGCGCGCCAACGACGAGGTTCGTGCGAGCCCAAATGCAGGCGTCATGCAAACCATCGGCACGACGGTTATTCACGTCATCTATGGCCGCCCGAGTGCCAAAGGTCGCGAGATCTTCGGCGGCCTCGTGCCCTTCGATGAAGTCTGGCGTACCGGTGCCAACGAAGCCACGACGATCACGTTCGACAACGATGTGACCATCAATGGAGAACCGCTTGCCGCAGGTTCATACGCGTTGTTTACAATTCCGACAGCAGGTTCTTGGACGTTCATCTTCAACAACACAGCAGAGCAATGGGGGGCGTTCAACTACGACTCTGGCGAAGACGCCCTTCGCGTCACGGCTGAGCCAACTCACGAGTTCCAGATGGAGCAGATGGGTTTCTGGTTCGACGAGGTGACCGACACGTCAGGTAGGGTCGTCCTCGGTTGGGCCGACACGATGGTTGGATTTGAAGTAGGCGTCAGCGAGTAAGCTGCACTAGTGCGCGTTAGCAAGAACCCGCCTTTGGCCATGCTGGGGGCGGTTTTTTTGGATTCGGACTAGCTTGACCTTTCTTACGAGTCATCTTGAGCGAAACGAAGTGGAGTCGAAGGATCTGTGCGAGAGCAATGCCTTGTTTTACCTGATAGAGTTGAACGAACGGCAGCAGCACAGATCCTTCGATGCGCTCGCGAACTCGCTTACTCAGGATGACAAAGTGGGGGTTAGTTCTTCGTTTTGGGCCGGGTTTTCTATGAGAACTCCTCCCTTTTTAAGGGAGGTGCCGAGCTTGCGAGGCGGAGGGTTTGTGTCGAAGAGGGAAACCCCCGCCTCCGCGGGGACAAACATCGGAGGGGATCCACTCCGCTGGTTAGCAGATAGTGTGGGGTCGATGCCAGACGAATCTGCACGCCCGGTCACCGCCTAATCTCGTTCGCTGCGCTCTCTCTATTTGTCCCCCTTGAAAGGGGACAGTTTTTGAGGCCAAGCCGAGGAAAAAGGTGGTGAGCCGCTAGAATGCCCCACACTGCCGTCCACGGTCAGCCGTCCGCGGTCACCCCAGGCACAACCTTCCTGACGAGCCTCGGCACGGTCAGCCCCTGCACTACAATCGTCCAGATAACGACGGCGTAGGTGGCCGTGAGGAGGACATCGCGGATCTCGCCCGGCGGCAATGAGAGCGCCAGCGCCACGGAGATTCCGCCGCGCAATCCCGCCCAGATCAACATGGGAATCGCTCGCTTCTCGGTCTTCCCCTTGAAAGAGAGTATGAGCGTCAGCGGGACAACGACGGCGGCTGAGCGCGCAGCCAGGGCAATCGGGATGGCGAAAAGATAGCCATCAGCAAAATCGGCCCATAAAACGCAACAACGAGCACCTCCAAGCCGATTAGGAGAAGAAGCACCGCGTTCAGGACTTCATCAATCAGCTCCCAGAACGCATCGAGGTGCTCGCGCGTCGTCTCGCTCATGGCAAGAGCGCGACCCTGGTTGCCAATTAACAAACCAGCAACGACGACAGCAATCGGAGCCGAAAGATGCCACGCCATCGCCAGCGCGTAGCCACCGGTAACGAGCGCCAGCGTGATAAGCACTTCGACCTGGTAGTTGTCCACCCGCTTGAGCATCTGGTAGGCGAGATAGCCTCCGATGAGCCCAAATACAGCACCTCCGCCGGCTTCCTGGACAACTTGGAAGAGACTGGAGGGGTGAAGGAAGAAAGATTTAGTGTTTAGTGCTTAGTGGCTGGATTGCGAATGTCCGTACCCTCACACCTGACCAACATTTACTTTCTCACTTCCTACTTCTCA